>PLDT01000303.1:15448-50022 GCA_003136255.1 Actinomycetota bacterium | reverse complement strand
GCCGGGATCTACGTGTGGCACCCGATCACCGAGGTGTCCTACGAGCAGGGGCAGGACGCGTGGCGCGAGCCCATGGCCGTCAACCTCACCGGGGCCGCCAACGCGACCTGGTGCGCGGTCCAGCACATGAAGGGTACCGGTGGCCGGATCGTCAACGTGACCTCGCGCGGCGCGTTCCGCGGCGAGCCCCGGCACCCGGCCTACGGGGCCAGCAAGGCGGGACTGAACGCGTTCGGGCAGTCTATGGCCCGAGCGCTCGCGCCGTTCGGCATCTCGGTTGCCATGGTCGCGCCCGGGTACGTCGAAACCGAGATGGCCGCGGCCGACCTGAACTCGGCACGGGGCGACGAGATCCGCGCGCAGAGCCCGTTCAACCGGGTCGCGACGCCCGAGGAGATCGCGGCCGCGGTCGTTTACCTTGCCTCTGACCAGGCCGAATGGGCTAGCGGCACCATTGTGGACCTCAACGGGGCCTCCTACCTGCGCTCCTTACCAGCTACGGCGGCTCACGGCATCGGCCGCACGCCGTCGCCCGATCCTGCGGTAGGCAGCGCGGTCATGACCTGGCCCCAGGCCAGTTCGGTGCCCGCGGCCAGGCAGCCGTCGGTGACCGCGTCGGTGCCGAGGGCGCTGACCCGGATCGCCGGCATCACCGGGGCGATCTGGTCGAGTTCGGTGGTCACCGACTCGGCGAAGCCCGGGGCCCGGCCGATCCCGCCGCCGAGCACGATCAGGTCGGGGTCGACGACGGTGATGACCACGCAGATGGTCTTGGCCACCAGCCGCGCCTCTTCGACCACGACCGCTTGGGCCCGCCCGTCGCCGGCCGCCGCGGCCTCGAAGACGCGCCGCGCGGACACCGGGCCGCGCATCCCCCCGCGACGCGCGGCCCGGACGATCCCGGCGGCCGACGCCGCCGACTCGAGCGTGCCGCGCTTGCGCGCCTCGTGCTCATCGGCGCCCGCGCCGCCGGACAGCGGCATGAACGCGATCTCCCCGGCCACCCCGTGGGCCCCGCGCACCAGCTGACCGCCGAGGATGAGCCCCATGCCGATGCCGGTGCCGATGTGTACGAAGGCGAAGTTGTCGACCTCCCGGCCGTGGCCGAGCGCGCGTTCGGCCAGGGCGGCAGCGTCCACGTCGTTCTCCATCACCAGCGATGACCCGAACGCCTCGCGCAGCCCGGCCAGCGCTGCCGGGCGGTCCCAGCCGCGCAGGCCGCCGGTGAGCTTCATAGCGTTCCGGCGCTGGTCGTAGACACCGGGGCTGCCGATCACCGTCTGGGTGACAGCCGACCGGGTCACGCCCGCTTTCGCGCACAGCAGGTCGGCCAGCTCGACCAGCTCGGCCACCCGGGCCCGGACGCTGGTGGCGCGGGCCCGCAGCGAGGCCCTGGTCCTGATCTCGCCGGTGAGGTCGGCGATCGCGCCGCGGACATACTCGTGCCCGATATCCAGGCCCAGCACCAGCCCGGCATCGGGCCGGATCTCGTACAGCCGGGCCGAACGACCGGGCATGCCGGTCCGCTGCCCGGCCATGCGGACCAGACCGGCCCGCTCGACGTTGCCGAGGGCCAGGGACACGGTGGGCTTGGACAGGCCGGAAACCCGGGCCAGCTCGGCCCGCGAGCACGGGCCCCGCTGGCGGATGTACTCGAGCAGCAACTGCTCGTTCATGGCCCTGATCAGCGAGGGACGCGCCGCGAACAGGCCCGCCCCGGGGCCGTCCGGCGGGGGAAGAGCCGACACCGGACGCCCGGGTGTGTCCACGCGAGCATCGTCCGACAGGGCTGTCACTGCGGCCTCCTTTAGGCCCGGCGTCAGTTCGTCCGGAGTCTTGTCCCGGACAGATAGTTAGGATACTGTCCTAACAAACTTCGCGGAAGGGGCAACTCCGTATTGGCCAATCTTGGCATCGGCTTCGGACGCTCCCCCGCCGCGACCCGCTCAACGGACGTGCTTCGCGGACGTGCTCCACGGACGAAACGGCAGTAAGGACGAACGGCATGAGACGCCTCACCAGATACGGGGTCATCATCGCGGCCGGCCTGCTCGCGGTCGGCTGTAGCGCCGGCGCCAGCTCCAGTTCCGGCTCCGGCAGCGCCCAGACATCGACGAACAGCACGCTGACCATCTCGAACGAGAACGGCGCGCTTTGGACCTGCGGCTTCAGCCCGCTCAATACGTCCGACACCCTGCTGTCGGTCGGCTTCGTCTACGAGCCGCTGGTCTTTGTGAACCCGCTGCAGAACGGCAAGACCACACCCATGCTCGCCACCTCCTGGACCTGGGGACCGGGTAACAAGTCGCTGACCTTCACGATCCGCCAGGGAGTCAAGTGGAGCGACGGCACGCCAATGACCGCAGCGGACGTCGCTTTCACCTTCAACCTGATCAAGAAGTACCCGGCCCTCGACCTGACCGGTGTCTGGTCGGTGCTGGCCAGCGTCACCGCGACGGGCAACACGGTCACGATGACGTTCAGCACAGCCGGCGCCGTGCCGTACTTCTACTACATCGCGGACCAGACGCCGATCGTGCCCCAGCACATCTGGTCCACGCTCGGCAACCCGGTGACGAACCCCATCGCGAAACCGGTCGGCACCGGTCCGTACCTGATGAGCAAGTGCAGCCCGCAGAACATCACCTATACCGCCAACCCGCACTACTGGCAGCCGGGCGAGCCGAAGGTGGCCAAGATCCAGTACCCGGCCTACACGAGCAACAACACGGCCAACGACGACCTGGCCAACGGCAGCGCGCAGTGGGGCGCTCAGTACATCCCGAGCATCCAGACCTTCTACACCGCGAGGAACCCGAACTTCCATTACTGGTTCCCGCCCACGGTGAACGTCTCGCTGCTCCCGAATCTGACCAACCCGCTGCTCAGCAACGTCAAGGTCCGCGAGGCCATGTCGTACGCGATCGACAGGAACCAGGTCTCCACGATCGGCGAGTCCGGCTACGAGCCGCCGGCGAACCAGGCCGGCATCGTCACGCCGACGTTCTCCAGCAGCCTGGATAACGCGGCCCTGACGAGCTGGGGCAACAGCTACGACCCGGCCAAGGCGAAGGCGCTGCTGGCTTCGGCCGGCTTCCACCCGGGTGCCGGCGGCATCATGACCAACGCGGCCGGGCAGAAGCTGTCCTTCACCGTCATCAACATCGGCGACTACTCCGACTGGGTCGCGTCGATGCAGGTGATCCAGCAGGATCTCAAGGCGGTCGGCATCCAGATCACCCCCGACGACCTGTCCAACACCGACTTCGACGCCGACCTGTTCTTCGGCAAGTACCAGCTGGCCTACTACGACCAGCAGACCTTCGGCCCGAGCGCGTACTACGAGCTGAACAACTGGCTGAACTCCGCGGACACGGCGCCGGTCGGCAAGACCGCGGCCAGCAACTACGAGCGCTACAGCAACCCGGCTACCGACAAGCTGCTCAACGAGTACGCCACCACCACCAGCACGTCCATGCAGCAGAGCATCATGAACCAGATCCAGCAGGTCATGGTGACCCAGGTGCCGTTCATCCCGGTCACCGAGGCGGTGGACTGGTACCAGTACGACACCGGGCCCTTCACCGGCTGGCCGACGCCGGGCGACCCGTACGCCCAGCCGTCCGCCTACGCCTTCCCCGACAACGAGCAGGTGCTCCTGCATCTGGCTCCGAAGTGAGCTAACCGCCGAACGACCCTTCCCGTTTCACTGGAGCAGACAAGCTTGAGATACGCGCTGCGCCGCCTCGGTTTCTTTGTCGTCACGCTATGGGTGGCGCTCACCCTGAACTTCCTGCTGCCGCGGCTGATGCCGGGTAATCCCGCGCTGGCCATGCTGACGAAGTTCCGCGACCTGAGCGCCACCCCGCAAACCCTGCACGCGCTGGAGATCTTGTTCGGCGTCAACTCGCAGCAGAGCCTGCTCTCGCAGTACGGCAGCTACCTGGGGCACATACTGACCGGCAACCTGGGCATCTCGCTCTCCGAATACCCGACCCCGGTCACCACGGTCATCGGCAGCGCGATCTGGTGGACGCTCGGCCTGGTCGGCGTCGCCACCATCTTGGCCTTTATCCTCGGCACTGGCCTGGGCATCGTGTCGGCGTGGCGCCGGGGCAGCAAGCTGGACAGCATCGTGCCGCCGACGTTCGTGATTACCTCGGCGATCCCGTACTTCTGGGTGGCCATGGTGCTGGTCCTGATCTTCGGCCTCACCCTGCACTGGTTTCCCAGCCAGGGCGGCTACTACGTCACCACCGACACACCAGGTCTCAACTTCACCTTCTTCCAGGACGTGATCAACCATGCGTTCCTGCCGGCCGTCTCGCTGCTGATCACCACCATCGGCACCTGGATCCTGACCATGCGGAACACCATGATCACCACGCTGGCCGAGGATTACGTGCGGATGGCCCGAGCCAAAGGGCTGCCGGGCCGGCGGATCATGTTCGACTACGCGGCGCGCAACGCGATCCTGCCGAACCTGACCGGCTTCGCGATGTCGCTTGGTTTCGTGGTCAGCGGCGCGATCCTGATCGAGTACGTATTCAACTATCCCGGCGTCGGGTACATGCTGCTGCAGGCGGTGTCCGGCGAGGACTACCCGCTGATGCAGGGGCTGTTCCTGCTGATCACCGTCGCGGTGCTGTTCGCGATCCTGGTCGCGGACCTCCTTACCGCGTTGCTCGACCCGCGGACAAGGACGGCGCGTTAGCCATGGCCATGCCAGTTTCCGGGGTTCCCACCGAGACCGTGGGGGGCCCGAGACAATGGGGAGGCAGCGCCCAGCTGCCCGCCGGCCGGGCGTTCGCCCGCGTGGGCCGCGCCGTCCGGTCCAACCGCAAGGCCACCATCGGCACCATCCTGCTGGTGATCTTCATCCTGATCGCCCTGTTCCCGTGGGTCATCGCCCGGGACAGCCCGACCCAGGACGCCTACACCCCTCAGCTGGGGATCTCGACCGCCCACCTGCTGGGGACCAATCACTACGGGCAGGACCTGTTCTCGCAGCTGGTCTGGGGCACGAGGAACGTGCTGATCATCGCGTTCGCGGTCGGGCTGGCTGCGACCGGGATAGCGGTCCTGATCGGCATCGCGGCCGCCTATCTCGGCGGCATCTGGGACAACTCGCTCAACGTGCTGACCGACGTGCTCCTGGTCATCCCGCTGTTCCCGCTGCTGATCATCATCGCCGCCTACGCCCGCGGCGGGACCACGCTGGTGCTGATCACGGCGATCACGCTCACCAGCTGGTCCTATACCGCGCGCCAGCTCAGGTCGCAGGCGCTCACGCTGCGTGACAGAGACTTCCTCGAGGCGGCCCGGGTCCGCGGCGAGCGGAAGCTGTACATCATCGTGGTGGAAGTCATCCCCACCATGACCTCGCTGATCGTGGCGAGCTTCCTGACCAACGCCCTGTACGCGGTGCTGTTCGCGTCCAGCCTGCAGTTCATCGGGCTGGGCGACCCGAACACGGTGAGCTGGGGCACCACGCTGTACTGGGCGCAGAACAACGCGGCGCTGCAGACCGGCGAGCCGCTGTGGGCGATCGCGCCGGGCGCCTGCATCGCGGTCCTCGGCGCGGGCTTCGCCCTGCTGAACTATGCCTTCGACGAGATCGGAAACCCGGCCCTGCGACCGGTGAGGAAGGTGCGCCAGATGAAGGGTACAGAGCAGCGTGTCTGACGTTCCGGTGCTCGAGGTCAGCGGCCTGTGCGTCGACTACGTCCTGGATCGCGGTGATGTCCGGGCGGTGGACGACGTCTCGTTCACGCTCAACCGTGGCGAGTTCCTCGGCGTAGTCGGCGAATCGGGCTGCGGGAAGTCGACGCTGCTGTTCGCCATCGCCCAGCTGCTCTCTCCGCCGGCTCGCGTCGCCGAGGGAAGCGTCACGTTCCAGGGCACCGACCTGGTCGGCATGACCGACGAGCAGCTCTCCGCGATCCGCTGGCGGGATATGTCGCTGGTCATGCAGAGCGCGATGAACGCACTGAACCCGGTCAAGTCGATCGGGGCGCAGTTCAAGGACGCCATGCGGGCGCACGGCAAGCCGACCAGGGAGGAGATCGCGGCCCGGTCGGCCGAAGTGCTGCGCATGGTCGGCATCGACCCGGTGCACCTGAGCAGTTACCCGCACCAGCTGTCCGGCGGGATGCGGCAGCGCGCGATGATCGCGATGGCGATGCTGTTCACGCCGGACCTGGTGATCATGGACGAGCCCACGTCCGCGCTGGACGTGGTGGCTCAGCGTTCATTGATGGTGCAGATCAAGGAGCTGCAGGTTACGTACGGCTTCGCGGTCATCTTCGTCACCCATGACATGTCGCTGATCAGCCACTTCTCCGACCGGCTGATGGTGATGTACGCCGGCCAGGTGGACGAGTTCGGTGCCACCCGGACCGTCTTCGACCGGCCGCTGCACCCCTACACGCAGGGCCTGCTCGAGGCCTTCCCGTCCATCCGCGGCCCCAAGGTCCCGCTCAAAGGCATCCCGGGTAACCCGCCCGACCTAGGCCGCCTGCCGACCGGCTGCCGGTTCCACCCGCGCTGCCCGTACGCGGTCGACCGGTGCGCCGAGGTGGCCCCCGAGCTGTACCAGCTGGACCAGGCGCTCGTGCGCTGCCTGCGCCGCCAGGACGGCAGCCTGCCGGTCGAGGCGGATCGGTCGACGCCGGCCACGAGGGGAGCCTGACCCGATGACCTCGACGGAGCTGCTGCGGGCCGATCACCTGACCCGGCACTTCAAGATCGGCGGGGCGCTGTCCCGCCGCACCCTGCACGCCGTGGACGATGTGAACTTCACCATCGGTGAGCGGGAGATCGTGGCCCTGGCCGGCGAGAGCGGCAGCGGCAAGTCCACCATCGCCCGCGTGCTGGCCCGGATCTCCAAGCCCACCAGCGGCGAGGTCTACTTCGAGGGCAAGCCGGTCTCGCAGCTCCGCTCGCGCCGCGACCGGCTGCGTTACAGCGGCCTGGTGCCGATGGTGTTCCAGGACCCGTTCGGCTCGATGAACCCGGTGCTCCGGGTCCAGCACGGCGTGCTGCGCAGCCTCAAGCTGCACCGACCGGAGCTATCGGCGCAGGGGCGTTCGGCCGAGGCGGCCCGGGTGTTCGAGACGGTCGGGCTGGGCGCGGACATGCTGGAGCGGTTCCCCTACGAGCTGAGCGGCGGGCAGCGGCAGCGGGTCGGGTTCGCGCAGGCGCTGGCCATGCGGCCGAAGCTGATCCTGGCCGACGAGCCGGTCTCGATGCTGGACGTGTCGATCAGGATCGGGCTGCTGAACCTGATGGCCGAGCTCCGAGACACGATGGGCGTGTCCGTCCTGTACATCACCCACGACATCGCCAGCGCCCGGTACGTGGCGGACCGGCTGATCGTCATGTACGCCGGGCAGATCGCCGAGTCGGGCCCGATCGAAGAGGTGCTGGCCAACCCTCGGCACCCGTACACCCAGCTTCTGCTGTCCGCGGTACCGGACCCGCGAGCGCCGCTGTCGGTGGCGGCCGAGACCGACCGCGGCGAGCCGCCCAAGGTCATCGATCCGGCCCCCGGCTGCCGGTTCCGCTACCGGTGCCCGCTCGCCATTGACACCTGCGCCCAGGTCACGCCGGTGCTGGCCGAGTTGCGACCAGGGCACGACGCCGCCTGCCACGTAGCGCAGCAGGCAGGCGCCGATCAGGTGAAGGCGTTCTCGTGAAGCTCGCGGTGATCGGCGGCGGGTCCACCTACACGCCCGAGCTGGCCGACGGCATCGGCCGGCTACTGCCTTCGGTCAGCGAGCTGGTGCTCGTCGATCCGGACCCCGGGCGGCTGTCCGCCGTGGGGCCCGTCTCGGCCCGGATCATGGCCGCGCACGGGCATCGCGCCCGGGTCCGCTGGACGGCCAGCCTGGAGGACGGCGCCGACGGCGCCGATGCCATCGTGTTCCAGCTGCGGATCGGCGGTCAGGCGGCCCGCCGGCGCGACGAGACCTGGCCGCTGGACTGCGGCTGCGTGGGCCAGGAGACCACCGGGGCGGGCGGCCTGGCCAAAGCGCTCCGCACCGTACCCATTGTTCTGGATTTGGCCGAACGGGCCAGCCGCCGGGCTTCGCCCTCAGCATTCATCATCGACTTCACCAACCCCGTGGGAATCGTCACCCGGGCGCTGCTGTCCGCGGGCTACCGCGCCATCGGCCTGTGCAACGTGGCGATCGGGTTCCAGCGTCACTTCGCTTCCCTGCTGGAGGTGCCCCCGGACCGGGTGCAGCTCGGCCACGTTGGCCTGAACCACCTGACCTGGGAGCGCTCGGTGCTGGTGGACGACAAGGACATGCTGCCCGGCCTGCTCGCCACCCACGCGGACGAGATCGCGCCGCACACCGGACTGCCCGCCGGCCTCGTCCGGCACCTGGGCATGGTGCCCTCGTACTACCTGCGCTACTACTACGACCACGACGCGGTGGTCGCCGCGCAGCGCGGGTCGGTCACCCGCGCCGAGGAAGTGGCCCGGCTGGAGACCGAACTGCTGAGCTTGTACGCGGACCCACGGCTCGACCGCAAGCCAGCCCAGCTGGCCCAGCGCGGCGGCGCGTGGTACTCCGAGGCGGCGGTGGACCTGCTCGTCTCGCTGCGCGGCGACCGGCGCGACGTCCAGGTGGTCAACACGGTCAACGGGAGCACGCTGCCGTTCCTGCCCGCCGACGCGGTGATCGAAGTGCCGGCCGTGATCGGCCCCGACGGCGCCGCGCCGGTCCCGGTCGATCCACCGGTCGAGCCGCTGCTGCGCGGCCTGATCGCGCACGTGTACGCGTATGAGGAACTCGCGCTCGACGCGGCGATCCGCGGCGGGCGTGACCGGGTGTACGACGCCCTGCTCGCGCACCCCCTGGTCGGCCAGGCCGATACGGCGCAGTGCCTGACCGACCGCCTCATCGCCGAGAACGCACCCTTCCTGTCCTGGGCGTAAGGAGACCGAGGATGAGCCTGCGCAGCAGCGTGGTAGCCAGCGCCTGTGCGATTGTTACTGTGGTCGCGGGAGCGGCGGTGGCCGCACCCGCCTCAGCGAGCGCGACGCTGGCCGCCCCGCAGGTCCGGGTCAACCAGGTCGGGTACCCGACCAACGGGCCGAAGGTGGCCTTCGTGATGCTGGCCCGGCCGGTGACCGCGGTGAGCTTCGAGGTCACGACACCGTACGGGGTGGCCTACCGGGGCACGTCCGCCGCCGACGTGGGATCGTGGAACGCCGCCTACCGCGCCGTGTACCAGCTCAGCTTCTCGGGCCTGGATACCCCGGGCCAGTACCAGGTCCGGGTCCTGTCCCCCGCGACGGCGGTCTCCCCGGCGTTCACCATCGGCACCGGAGCCCAGCTATACGGCCAGCTGGTGGATAACGCGGTGCGGTACTTCACCTCCGAGCGGGACGGCCCGGACGTCGTTGGGTCGGTCCTGGGCCGCCAGCCCGCCAACCTGACCGACGAGAACGCCNNACATCTACGCGGATCCGGCCTACGACGGCAATGACAACCTGCTCGGCACGCTGAAGAAGATCGGCGGGCCGGTCGACGTGGCGGGCGGCTGGTTCGACGCCGGCGGCGGGTACGAGAAGTTCGCCTACACGGCCAGCTACGCCGACGCGCTGATGCTGATCGCGGCCCGCGCCCTATCTAATAAGCGGGGCCCCGGCTCCTACCCGGCCCTGCAGCCGGAGGCCGCCTTCGGGCTGCAGTGGATCACCAAGCTGTGGAATCCCGTGCTCAAGGTGCTGTATGCCCAGGTTGGGATCGGCAACGGCAACGCGAGCAACACGATCCAGGGCGACTACAACTTCTGGTTCCTGCCCCAGGCCGAGGACCAGCTGAACGTCAGCCCGGGCGGCAACCCCGGCCCGACCGCCTATTTCGTCAAATACCGGCCGGTGTTCGAGGCGGCCCCGCCTGGAAAGCCGGTCAGCCCCGACCTGGCCGGGCGGTTCGCGGCCGATTTCGCCCTCGGCGCGCAACTCGACGCCAGCAGCGACCCGGCACAGGCCCAGCACCTGCTCAGCCTGGCCCGGGGCGTGTATGCGATGGCTAAGACCACCGACGTCGGGCAGATCGTCACGGCCTTCCCCCACGACTACTACCCGGGCACCGAGTGGAAGAGCGACATGGCATGGGGCGCCGCCGAGATCGCCCTGGCCGACGAGGCCACCAGGGCCCCGGCCCCGCGGCTAAGCGCGGACCTGGCCACCGCGGCCCGGTGGGCCCGGGCCTACATCGCCCAGGGGCACCCGGCCGACGGCGATACGTTCAACCTCTACGACAACGGGGCGGTCGCCGAGGCCGAGCTGCTGCAGGCCATGCAGCAAGCCGGAACCGACCCCATCGCGCCCGGCGCGCTGCTGAGCGACATGGCCGCCCAGCTGCGAACCGGCGAGGACTGGGCCAAGGGTGACCCGTTCGCGCTCGGTACCCAGCTGGGTCCGCAGGACGCCTCGCCGCACGCGTTCGGCCTGTTCATCACCGACGCCCTGTATCAGAAGTACGGTGGTTCGGCCGCGTTTGAGTCCTTTGCCCAGCAGCAGCTGAACTTCGCGCTGGGCGCCAACGCCTGGGGCAGCTCGTTCGTGGTCGGGGCGGGCACGGTGTTCCCGCACTGCATGCAGAGCGAGGTCGCCAACCTGGCCGGCTCGCTGACCGGGAGCGGCGACCTCCAGCTGGGCGCGACCACCGACGGCCCGAGCAGCATCGCCAACTTCACCGGCCTGGGCACGGTTTCGGGGATGCGGGCGTGCAGCGCGGGCCAGTTCGCGCCGTTCAACAATGCGACCGCCGGCTACGAGGACAACGTGGTCTCCTGGCCCTCGGTGGAACCCGCCGACGACTACACCGCCGCGTCCCTGTTCGCGTTCGCCCTGGCCGGGAATCAGGGTTCCGGTCTTGGCTGACGATCGGCTGCTGGCACCGTCGCAGGCCGCGGAGCTCACGCCTGCCGTGCTGGCCATTGACGGGGGCAACAGCAAGACCGACGTGGCCCTGGTGGCCGACGACGGCACGCTGCTCGCGTCCGCCCGCGGGCCCGGTATCAACGCCCATGACGTCGGCGTCGACCCGACCGTGCTGATCCTCGATGCGGTGGTCAAGCAGGCCGCGGCCCAGCTGAGCGGACGCTACCGGACCGACGGGACGGGATGGGTCGCGATGCACACGGTGGCCTGCCTGGCCAATGCCGACCTGCCCGAAGAAGAGGCCGAACACGCCGCGGCGGTGCAGGCCCAGGGCTGGAGCCCGACCGCGACCGTGGTCAACGACACCTTTGCCATCCTGCGGTCAGGTCTGGCCGATCGAGCCGAAGGGCCGCAGGCGCACTGGGGCGTGGCCGTGGTGTGCGGCGCGGGCATCAACGCCGTCGGCGTGGCACCCGACGGCCGGGTGACCAGGTACCTGGCCCTGGGCATGATCTCAGGCGACTGGGGTGGCGGCTATGGCCTCGGCCTGGAGGTCCTCTGGCACGCGATCCGCGCCGAGGACGGCCGGGGTCCCGGCACGACGCTCGCCGGGCGCCTGACCAGCCACTTCGGGGTGGAACGGGTCGAGGAGATCACGCTCGGCATCCACCAGGGAAAGATCGACGACTACGCGCTGGTCGGCCTCGCGCCGCTGCTGCTGCAGGCCGCGGACGAGGGCGACCCGGTCGCGCGGGCCGTGGTGAACCGCCTGGCCGATGAAATCTCCGTGATGGCCATCACCGCGATGCGGCGCCTCGACCTCACCGGCCAGGCCACCCCGGTTGTTCTCGGCGGCGGCGTCATCACGGCGCGGAACCCGCTGCTGATGGACAGCATCACCAAACAGCTCGCCGAGGCCGCTCCCCGCGCGCAGGTCCGCGTGATCGACGTGCCGCCGGTGGTGGGCGCCGCCCTGCTCGGCCTGGACCACGTGCACGCGCCGCCCGCGGCCGAAGCCCGGCTGCGCGCCGCGTACGACGGCTCGCCGTCCTGATCCGCGATCAGGCCACGGACCGGGCTGATCAGCCCGGCCAGTAGGAGCAGCGGACGCCGGTGTGCACGGTCTGCCGCAGGTGCTCGCCGAGGATCGGGTCTGTCTCGGTGATCCGGGCCAGGGCCCGGCGGATGGCCTTGCCGACCGCGACGCGAGCGCGCTCGCCCTGATCGGGGAAAGACCGGACCCGGCCTCCGAACCCCGCCGCGCTCGCCAGCTGGGCGACCAGCCAGTCTCGCTCGGCGCGGGCTTCGGGGTCCACGGGCTCCCGCTGATCAAGCTCGGCGTCCAGACGCTTCAGACGGTTCCGGTACTCCGTTATGGCCGCCTGATCCAGCACGGGATGGGCCGAGCCGCCCTCGCCGGCGGCACCGAGCGCGGACAGTCCGGCGGCCAGCTCGGCGGCCAGGATCTCCCGGCGCGGGTTGGCGAGCAGCACCGCCAGATGGGTCATCCCGATGCTGTCCTCCATCAGAACGCTCCGTTCTCGCCAGGCCAGACGCCACTTCCGGCCGACCCGGTGGCATTCCGCGACCAGGCCAGCTGGCTCGCGAGCACCCTCATCGAGATCGCGCAAGCCCAGCGCCACCGCCTCGCTCGCGGCCGTCTCCAGCTCACCTCGCGCGGCCTGGGCGTCTCCCGGCTGACCGCGGCGCTGGTAGGCCTGCGCCAGCCGCCGCCTGGAGGCCACCACCGCGGGCCAGTGGGCTAGGGCGAGATTGTGCTGGACTGCGACTCGCAGCTGATCGATGGCCTGGTCCAGGTGCCCAGACGTCAAGGACGCGACGCCAAGGGCGTGCTGAACCGAACCGAAGCAGGTAACGGCGAGGCTGCCGACCATCGGCAGGCCTGCGTACGGGCGGAGCAGCTCGGAGGCCCGGGCGGACACGTCGGCGTCGCCGAGCAGGGCGGCGGTCTCCACGATCCCGTTCATCGTGCCGAGCCAGCTGCTGGATCGCGGCAGCCCGGCAAGATCGCTGCCGCACAGGGCCCGCAGCGAGCTGGCCGCCGTCCGCCGGTCCCCGCCCTGGGCCGCGGCGACCGCCAGGGCGGCGACCGCGGAGTTGTCGACCGGGCTGAGGTCCGGGGAGTGCTCCCGGTCGCGCAGGACCGGGAGCAGTTCGGCGAGACGGTCCTGGTACCAGCGAATCGTCACCAGCTGGGCGCCGGACCACCATTCATGGTCGATGTCGCCAGCCGCAGCGCCGTTCGCGGCGCACGCGCGGACCAGGGATTCCGCCTCGTCCAGACGCCCCGCGCGGATGGCCAGCATCACGTCGACAGCACTGACCACGAACGCGACGGCTAGGTGGTTCTGCTGCTCAAGCTGATCGCGTAGCTCACCCAGGTGCCGTCCCGCGTGCGGGTCACCGGCCGAATAAGCGTCGACCGTCTGCCACAGCAGCCCCATCAGCAAGTCGCTGCGGCGCCGGGTCCGGAAGCTGACCTTGATCAGCTCGACGGCCAGTTCCCGGCGCCGCTGGACGTGCTCCGGGCCCAGCAGGCAGTGATGAGCCAGGCTCAGGGCCTCGGCCAGGAGCTCCGGATCGGCCGCGGCGCGGGCGGCGTCAAGCTCGGCCAGGATCGCCTCGTGCCCGCCCTGGACATAGTCGGCCTCCCCCGCCAGCCGGGTGCGGATGCGCCGCGCCAGCGAAGAGTCCGGATCCAGCAGCGCCAGGACGTACTCGAGCCGCGCCGCCAGCTGCACCGCGCCGGTGACGGTGCGGCGCTCGGAGACCCACAGCCCGGCCAGGCCCAGCGCGGCCAGGCCCATGGCTTGCACCTCACCAGCCCGCTCGGCGAGCTGATAGGCCCGCTCGAAGCTTCGCCGGCTGGCCCGCAGATCACCATCGGCCTCGAGCGCGCGGGCCCCGGCGGCAAGCAGGGCCCCGAGCCCGTCAGCCGGATCATTGACGAGTTCCAACCGACGAGCCGGCGCGGGCTGGCCCGCTTCACCCGTCATAGGCAAAATCTATTCGCCGCCGATCCTTAACGTCGAGGCAGGCGTGGCCTGGAAACCGTGAACCTTGGCGGGCGCGCCGCGCCCCCGCCCCGGTGGCCAAAAATACACAATCGCCTACACCATCCGGGCGATGCGCCGCCCCGCCAGAGTCTCATACCCTCGGCATGCTGGCGAGGTCTGGGGCGCGAGCGGGGCCACGGCCTGGGGGGGCTCAGTGACTGACGACGGAGACTGGCGGACCAGCTTCAGGCCCGACATCCCAAGCGCGGCGCGTATCTATGACTACCTGCTGGGCGGCAAGGACCACTACCCGGAGGACCGGGCGGTGGCCGAGTCGCTGATCGCTCAGCTGCCCAACGTGCAGCTCGCGGTGCAGTGGAACCGGGCCTTCCTGCGCCGGGTGGTCCGCTACCTGATCAACGAGGCTGGCATCCGGCAGATCGTCGACATCGGCGCCGGGCTGCCCACCGTCGGCAACACCCACGAGATCGCCCAGGCCGCCGACCCGCAGGCGAGGGTGGTCTACGTCGACCACAACCCGGTGGTCCTGGCCCACGCCCGGTCCATGCTGCACAACGTGCCCAACGCCGCGATCATCGGGCAGGACCTACTGGAACCGGATGAGATCCTGAACGACCCGGCGCTGCGAAGCCTGATCGACTTCCGCGAGCCGACGGCGTTCTTGTTCTTGTCCACCTTGCACTTCGTCTCCGATGAGTCGGACCCGGCCGGGCTCGTCGCCGCGCTGCTCGACCCGTTCCCGGGCGGCAGCCACGTCGCGATCTCGCACGTCACGCCGGATACCGTGGCCGAGGTCAACGAAGCGGAGCGGCTCTTCGACGACGCGACCGAGCAGGCCCACGTCCGCAGCCGCGCCGCCGTCATGAAGCTCGTCTCGGGCCTGGAACTGATCGAGCCCGGCCTGACCTGGCCGCCGCGATGGCGGCCGGACCCCGGTGACCAAGTGCCGGCCAACGCCGGCGAATCGTATTACTGCGTGGTGGTGGCGCGGAAGCCGGAGCCCCGGGCTTAAGAACCCTCGTCAGCTGTCGGCGGGCGGGGTGGCGGCGGCGGGCGGGGTGGTGGCGGCCGGCTCGGCGCTGATGAGGTGCCGATCGGCATCCTCACCGAGCATGGCCCGGGACAGCTTGGTGAGCAGTTCTCCCAGCTCGGCGTATTCCTCGGGCGACCAGTCGGCGAGCAGTTCACGCAGCCCCTCGCGCCGGGCCGCGAACAGCCGGTCGGCGGCCTGGCGGCCGGAGTCGGTGAGCTCGAGCATCCCGTTGGAGCGCACGACCATGCCCTCGGAGACCAGCCGGTCCACGTAGGGCCGGCCGTAGTCCGTGGTCACGTTGGCCTCCTGGGCCAGCTTTTCCCCCGCGACCGGACCCTGCTTGGCCAGGCGGGTCAGGATCCAGCTGCTCCCGGCGGGCAGGTCGAGACCGGCCATCGCGGTCAGCCGCTCGTAGCCGCGCCGCCGCAGGTCCGCGCCGCCCAGCCGGGCCAGCGACCGCTCCACCTCGTCGACCGAGGAGCGGGCCGGCGGGGCAGCGCCCAGCCCCTCGCCGATGCCGACCGAGCTGGTGGCGCGCAGCGGCACCTCGCGCAGGAACCAGGAGAGCACGAATGCGACCAGTGCGATGGGAATGGCGAACAGAAACACCGGGTGCAAGGCCAGCGAATACGCGTGCTGCACGTCCGCCCGGATCGCGGCGGGCAGCTTCTTCAGCAACTCGGGGTCGGCCGCGGCGTTCGCGATCTTGAGCCCGGGCGGCAGCGTCACGCCGCGCAGCGCCGAAGCCAGCTCGCCGGCCAGCCGGTTGGAGAAGATGGCACCGAACACCGATACTCCGAAGGCGCCGCCGATGCTGCGGAAGAACGTCACCCCGGAGGTGGCGGCGCCCAGGTCGGCGTAGTCGGCCGAGTTCTGCACGGCGATGACGAGGACCTGGATGATCAGCCCGAGGGAGATTCCGAACACGAAGAAATCGACCGACGTGATCGCGGTCGAGGTGTGCTCGTCCAGCCGGGACAGCAGGAAGAGCGCGACGCAGAGCACCGCCGTGCCGACGATCGGGTAGAGCTTGTACCGGCCGGTCTTGGCGATGAGCTGGCCGCTGCCGATCGAGGTGATCAGCAGGCCGCCCACCATCGGCAGCAGGTAGACGCCGGAGATGGTGGGCGAGACGCCGTGTACCACCTGCAGGAACAGCGGCAGGTAGGAGATCGAGCCGAACAGCGCGAAGCCAGCCGCGAGGCTGATGGCCGCGCACACGCTGAATACCGGGTTGGAGAACAGCCTCAGCGGCAGCACCGGCTCGGCCGCGTACCGGGCGGAGACCCACCAGCCCGCGATGAGCACGATGGACGCGACGAACAGCCCGATGATCACGGCCGAGCCCCACGGGTAGGTAGTGCCGCCCCACGAGGTGGCCAGGACCACGGTGGTGGCAAAGCCAGCCAGCAGCGTGGCGCCCAGGTAGTCGATCTTGTGATGGCGCCGGGTCGAGGTCGCCGGCAGCACGATGGTAATCACGACGAGCGCGATAGCGCCGATCGGCAGGTTGATGTAGAACACCCACCGCCAGGACAGGTTGTCCACGAAGAACCCGCCGAGCAGCGGGCCGATGACGCTGGCGACCCCGAAGACGGCGCCGAACGCGCCCTGGTACTTGCCTCGCTCGCGCGGCGGGACGACGTCGCCGATGATGGCCTGGGTCAGCACGAGCAGGCCACCGCCGCCGATGCCCTGCAGCGCGCGGAACGCGATCAGCTGGGTCAGGCTGCTGGATAGCCCGGACAACGCCGAGCCGATCAGGAAGATGACGATCGAGGCCATGAACAGGTACTTGCGGCCGTACTGGTCGCCGAGCTTGCCCCAGACCTGGGTGGTGGCCGTGGTGGCGAGGATGTAGGCGGTGACCACCCACGACAGGTGGCTGAGGCCGCCTAGGTCGCCCACGATGGTGGGCAGCGCGGTGGCGACGATCGTCTGGTCCAGCGCGGCCAGCAGCATGGCCAGCATCAGCGCGCTGTAAATGACCAGCAGCCCGCGCGGTCTGGCGGGCTGCTGGGTCGGCACCGTCTGGCCGGCCACCGGGACGTCTCCGTTCAGCTGAGGCGAACGTTCCCGGACCGATTCGGCCGGCCCGGGAACGCCCGGAACTGCGGATCTACGACGAGATGTCACCCGCGGAGAGCATGATCACGTGCCACACCCCGCCGATGCCGTTGCCCTTCGTGCTCAACGGGGGCGCGCCGACGTAGGTGTACAGGGGGTACCCGTTATAGGTGATCACCTTGTGCCCGCCTGCCCCGGTGACTAGGCCGAACGCATCGGGGAAGGTGTCGGCGGGGCCGGCCTTGGGCACGCCGGTGACCGGAGCCCATACCGAGGCGCAGGATCCGGTGCAGGTCGGCGGTCCGCCCTTGCTGTCCTTGGCGTAGGTGTACACGACGCTGCCGTTGGCCTCGGCCATCACAAAGCCGAGGTTGGAGTGCTGCACGATGAGGACGGTCGTGCCGATCGGCGGGAACGTGACCCCGTCATTGCTGCTCGGCTGGGGCCCGGCCGTCTGCTTGGGTGCCGAACTCGAGTGCGTCGCGTTGGCGTGCCCCGTCGCCGTGGACGACGATGGCGAGGTAGCCGCGGCCGAGGCCGAGGTCGACCCGGTGCTGGACGACGACGAGGAGGCCGTGCTCTGGTCTACCGTCCCAGAGGCCGCGCCGGTGGCCGAGGGTGAGCTCGACGATCCCCCGCACGCGGTTAGCAGCAGTACCAGCGAACCGAGCCCGGTAGCTACCGTCCACCCGCTCTTGCGCATAACGTGTCTCTCCTCACAGGACCCGGTGTCCGGATCCCTCGGGGTAAGCCAGGACTCAGCCAGTGGATGTGACGTCGCTCGCCGTGAGCTTGACCACGTGCCACTTGCCCGCGACGCCGTTGCCCTTCGTGCTCAGCGGCGCGGCGCCCTTGAACGTGTACAAGGGGAGGCCGTCGTAGGTGATCTGCTTGGCGCCGTTGGTCTCGCTGATCGTCCCGAGCGTGCCGGGCAGGGCGTCAGCCGGGCCGGCCATCGGCAGGCCGGTCACCGCTGGCCAGATCGCGGCGCACGAACCGGTGCAACTCGGCGATCCGCCCTTGGTGTCGGCCCCGTAGGTGTACACAACCTGGCCGTTGGCTTCGGCAAGCACCCAGCCGAGGTCGGAGTGCTGCACGATCAAGACCGTGGTCCCGGGCGAAGGCAGGCCCGCCGCGCTGGAGGGCTGGCCCTCGGCGGCCTTGGGGGTCGAACTGGAGTTACCCGCGGCTGACGACGATGACGACGACGACGATCCCCCGCACGCGGTTAGCAGCAGTACCAGCGAGCTGATCCCCGCGGCAGCTACCGCCCACCCGCTCTTGCGCATAACGACTCCATTCAAATGTTCCATGGGGTTTGACCCGTTCCCGATACGCCGGAAACGTACCAGACCGCCGAGCCGGCCGGTGGCTTCTTAGCCGCTACTTAACCTGTCCACGCAGCACGCCGGCGGCCCTGGTCACAAGGAGTTTGGCCAGCCCGAGTGCCCAAAGTTACCGCGATCTTGTTGACGAGCGCAGGTGAAGGAGACGGAACGGCGGGTTCTGGTGTGTGGTTACGTTCCGTAACTTGGCCATCCGGCCGCAGAGCCAGGCCAGTGACAGCGGGTACCGGTAGTCGATGCCCCCGTGGCCGGCGTCAAAGAGCTCGAAATGTACCAGTTCGTCGGCTACGCCCACGTCTCGGAGCGCGCCGCGGAACGCCTGGGCGCCGAGGTCGAGATGGTACTCATCCCGCGTTCCGGCGTCGATCCAGATGGCCCGCAGCCCGCGCAGGGCCTCCGCATGGGCGGGCACCATCCGGACCGGGTCCCAGTCCAGCCATCGTTGCCACACGGCCGGCCGGAGCGCCCCGGTCGCCGGGTCGAACGGCAGGTCTATCGTGCCGTCCTGCTGCGCGGAGAAGCACGCCGCCACGCCGAGCACCTCCAGCAGGTCCATGTCCTCTTCCTTGGTGAAGGCCACCCGTGAGGAGAAGTCCTCCCACCAGCGCCAGATATCGCCGTCGTAGCGACGCAGGTGCCGCACGGCGCCCGCGAATGCGGGCAGGTAGCTGTACTCGTACAGCGAGTCGCCCGCGTGGGTGGCCAGTGCCCCGAACAGGTCGGGCCGGAGCATGGGCGTGATCATCGCGCCGAATCCGCCGCTCGACTTGCCCATGATGGCCCGGTGCGCGGGGTCGGGCAGGGTCCGGTAGCGCGCGTCCACCCAGGACACGACGTCGTCGCACAGGTAGGAGTGGTAGCGGCCGGTGCCCGGTGAGTCCACGAACTGGCTGCCGCCGTACTTGCTCCACGCGTCGACGTAGACCACGATCGCGGGCGGGGCGTCGCCGCTGGCGAACACCGCGTCGGCCGCTTCGGGGAAGGGCAGCCGGTAGGGCGACCGGTTCCGCCACATGGCCACGTTCCCGGTGTAGCCCTGGATCACGTATACGGCCGGGTACCTGCGCTCGGGATCGTCGTCGTAGCCCGGCGGCAGGTAGACCAGCAGCGGCCGCTCGTGCGGGTCACCGAGCGGGTTGCCGCGCAGCAACTCGCTGCTGATGACACGCTCGTCGATACGGCCGGCGAGGTCGGCGGACCAGGGCAGCACGGCGGTCCCTTCCCGAGGAGGGTCTGGGGGACGGGTTCCCCACAAGCAGTCGGACTCCTAGCCTACGAGGTGGCCGAGGATGGCGGCGGTGACCGGGCCCGGTGTCTGGTAGGGAGCCAGGTGAGACGTGCCGCGGATGACGGTTAGCCGGGATTCGGCGATGCCGAGGGCGGTGCGCGCGCCCTGCCAGGGCGGCGCAGCCAGGTCTTCCGCGCCGGCCAGGACCAGCGTCGGCGCCTTGATCGCGCTCAGCGCGGGCGCCAGGTCCACGTCGGCGATGGCCTCCGCGCAGCCGGCGTAGCCCTGCGGGTCGGTGCCGAGCAGCATGTCCATGACCGCCGAGACGGCCGCGGGCTGGCGCGCGATGAAGTCCGCGGTGAACCAGCGCGGCGGAATCATCTCGCTGATCGCGGCCATCCCGGCCGAGCGCACCAGCGCGGCCCGGTCGAGCCAGGCCTGCCGGGACGGCATCGGGGTGATCGCCGCGCAGCAGACGACCAGGCAGGAGATCCGTTCCGGCGCGTTGGCGGCCAGCCAGAGCCCGATCATGCCGCCGAGGGAGATCCCGCAGTAGGCGGCGGCGGTGACGCCGTGATCGCGCATGAGGCTGAGCACGTCGGTGCCGAGTTCGGCGATCGAGTAGGGTCCCGGCGGGGCGGCCGAACGGGCACCCGGTTCGCCGTGCCCTCTCAGCTCGAACCTGAGCAGGCGGAAATGCTCCTGCAGCACGGGAACTTGCGCCGCCCAGATGGCCCGGGTGGTGCCGATCGGGTTGGCGAGCACGAGGACCGGCGCGCCGTCCGGCCCGTCCAGCGAGGCCGCGAGCCTCACTTCAGACATCGAAGAAGACGGTCTCGCGCTCGCCTTGCAGCCAGATGTCGAACCTGAGCTCGCCTTCGGGTTCGGGCACGGCGATGAGCGTGGCCCGCCGGGCCGGCTCGCTGATCGAGCACAGCACCGGGTCGACGGCGTTGGCGGTCTGCTCGTCGGGGAAGTACAGCCTGGTCACCACCCGGTCGAGCAGGCCGCGCGCGAACACGGACACGTCCAGGTGCGGCGCCTCGATGGCGCCGTCCGGGGTGGGCAGCGGGCCGGGCTTGAGGGTGACGATGCGGTACGACCCGTCCGGAGCGGTCGGGCACCGGCCGAAGCCGCGGAACGCGTAGTAGCCGCCGGGCGTGGCGCCGCGCGGGTCGTCCGGGTGGGCGAACCGCCCGTCCGGGCCCGCCTGCCAGGTCTCGACCAGTCCGTCGGGGATGACGTTCCCGGCACCGTCGTACATCCGGCCGACAATCGTGATGGCGCCGGGAGTACCGTCGGCCACCACGAACGGGCCATCGGGCCACGGCAGCCGCATCGCGAAGAAGGGGCCCACGGTCTGCGAAGGGGTCATCCCTGGCACGCGTCGCTCCCACTCTGTGTGTGCCGATTCGAACACGGTACTCACTCGAACACGGCCGCGCCCCGGCCGCGCAGCACGATGTCCCAGGTGTAGCCGAGCGCCCACTCGGGCTGGGTCAGATCCATGCTGAAGTCCGCGATCATCCGCTGCCTGGCCTTCTCATCGGGCACCGAGTTGAAGATGGGGTCCAGGGGCAGCAGCGGGTCGCCCGGGAAGTACATCTGGGTGACGAGCCGCTGGGTGAACGCGCGGCCGAACAGCGAGAAATGGATGTGCGCGGGACGCCAGGCATTGTGGTGGTTTCCCCACGGGTAGGCGCCCGGCTCGATGGTGATGAACCGGTACCGCCCGGCCGCGTCGGTGATGGCACGCCCGATCCCGCTGAAGTTCGGGTCCAGCGGCGCCGGGTGGTGCTCGCGCGAGTGCCGGTAGCGTCCGGCCGCGTTGGTCTGCCAGATCTCGATCAGCGTGTCGGGCACCGGCCGTCCGTCCGAGTCGAGCACCCGCCCGGCCAGGATGATCCGCTGTCCCTGCGGCTCGCCGGCGTGCTGCATGGTCAGGTCGGAGTCGGTGGCGGTGATCAGGTCGGCGCCGAGCAGCGGCCCGGTTACCTCGGTGAGCCGGTGCGGCAGCAGCACGAGCGGGCGTTTGGGGTGGCGTAGCACCGTCGAGCGGTACCCGGCGAAGTCCAGCGGCGGGTGCAGCCCCGAAGGACGTTCGTACGAGGGCAGCACGAGTTCACCGGTGCCGGTGAAGGCGGTCGTCGAAACCTCAGCGGTCATCGGTGCTCCTTTGCAGATTGCGCAGCGCATCGAGCTCGGCGGGACTGGGCCCGGGGATGATCTCCGGATCCGCGGCGACGGCCAGGTCCCAGCCGGTCCGCTCCTGGGCGGCGGCGGCGGAGACGCCGGGGAACAGGCCGGTCAAGGTGAACTCGAACGTCACCGGATCGGGCTCGAGGACGCCCAGATCGGTGATGATCTTCTTCGGCCCGGCCCCGGTGAGCCCGAGCCGTTCACGGTCCCCCGGGCCTGACCCGTAGCCCACCGAGGTGACGAAGTCCACCCGCTCCACGAACGACCGGCTGCTCTGCCTGACCACGACGATCACCTCGCGGCACGAGGCGGCGATCTCCGGTGCACCACCTGCCCCGGGCAGGCGCACCCGGGGGTGCTCGTAATCCCCGCCGATGACGGTGGTGTTGATGTTGCCGAACTTGTCGATCTGCGCGGCACCGAGGAATCCGATGTCGATGCGCCCCGGCTGCAGCCAGTAGTTGAAGATCTCGGGCACGCTGACCACGGCGTCCGCGGTCTCGGCCAAGATGCCGTCACCAATCGACAGCGGGAGTTCGGTCGGCTTGGCGCCGATCGTGCCGGACTCGTAGATCAGCACCAGCCCCGGTGCGTGCGTGGCCCGGGCCAGGTTCGCGGCCGCGCTGGGCAGCCCGATCCCGACGAAGCAGGTCATCCCCTCCCGCAGGACGCGGGAGGCGGCCACGGTCATCATCTCGTCGGCAGTGTAGGTCAGCTCACTCAGCGCCGACGGATCGGCGCTCGCCTGGCCGGTCATGACTGCCCCGCCGGCACGGCGTACACGCGATCGTCCAGCCAGCGGGTGAACGCCTCGCGATCGCGGCCGATCGCATCCCAGGCCACGTAGTAGTCGTTGTCCCGGACGGAGTAGCCGAGCGCATAGGACGGGTGCGCTCCGCCCGGCACGTGGGCCACGTAGCTGACCGTCCAGCTGGGCAGGACCACCGCCCCGGGCCGGGGGTCGAGCCGGTCCACGATCTCCTCGACGGTGACCACGGACCGCTGCGCCGCCAGCACCGCCTCCTTCTGCACGCCCGCGATCCCCCAGAACTGCACGTTCCCCGACCGGTCGGCGCGCTGGGCGTGGATGACGGCCACATCCGGCCGGAGGGCGGCCACCGCGGTCAGGGTCTGGCCGGTGAACGGGCAGGTGATCGGCTTGATCGTGGGCGCCGCGTCATGGTCCCCGTGGAGCGACTCCAGGCCGGTGCCGTTGTATCCGCGCAGCACCGCGAACGGCAGGCCGGACGCGCCGGCCACGTAGCGGTTGGCCATCCCGGCGTGGCTGTGCTCCTCGATCTCCAGGGCGGTCGGCCAGGCGTGCTCCACCGCGTCCCGGAACCGGTGCAGCGACCCCACCCCCGGGTTGCCGCCCCAGGAGAAGATCAGCTTGCGCGCGCAGCCAGCCCCGATGAGCTGGTCGTAGATCAGGTCCGGCGTCATCCTGATCAGGGTCAGGTCCCGGCGCCGCTGCCTGATCACCTCGTGTCCGGCGGCGAACGGGATCAGGTGCGTGAACCCCTCCATGGCCACGGCGTCCCCGTCGTGAATCGCCCGCTGCACGGCTTCGGCGAGTGAGACGATCTCCGCCATGTCGCTCCAGTTCTGTTCGCTTAGCAAAACGATACCGCCTTAGCGCTCGCCAGGAGTACAGGCGTTCGCATGTCGGACGGCTAGCTGTGACCCCGGACCAACTCCGCAGCTAGTGACGTTATGCCAGAGAACAACGAGGCCGGATCACTCGCCGACGCCGACCTCGGACAGCACGCGCTGGGCCACCGCGAAAGCCCGGTTAGCCGCCGGGACGCCTGCGTACACGGCGACCTGGAGCAGGACCTCGGAGATCTGCTCGGGGGTCAGACCGTTGCGCAACGCGGCCTTGACGTGCATGGCCAGCTCGTTTTCTTGCTGCAGGGTGGCCAGCACGGTGAGCGTGATGATGCTGCGCTCGGCTCGCGACAGGCCGACACGGGACCAGATATCGCCCCAGGCGTAGCGCGTGATGAGGTCCTGGAACGGCGCGGTGAACGGGGTGGTCGTAGCCACCGCCCGGTCGACGTGCTCGTCCCCGAGCACCGCGCGCCGGACCGTCATCCCCTGCCGGGTGCGCTCGGCGTCATCCATGGTCATCCCTCTTTCGATAGCTGGGCGTCGAGCGCCTCGTGGGCGGCCACGGCGG
Source organism: Actinomycetota bacterium (assembly GCA_003136255.1). Taxonomy (GTDB): domain Bacteria; phylum Actinomycetota; class Actinomycetes; order Streptosporangiales; family Streptosporangiaceae; genus Palsa-504. The sequence goes on along the minus strand of PLDT01000303.1, from coordinate 26,026 downwards.
CGGTGACGAAGGCGTCGGTGGCGCCGAGGTAGCCGGCCGGCTCGAGGGCCGACTCGATCTGCTCCGGCGTGATGCCCGCCGCGGCCAGCCGGCCCTCCAGCTTGGGCACGGCCAGCAGCACGTCGCGCAGCGGCAGGCCCGCGCTCAGCGCCCGCCGGCCGGCCTCGGCCACCAAGTCGTGCGCCTGGACGCCGCCGAGCACCCCGGCCAGCAGCGACGTGACGTGCTCGGCGAGCGGCAGGTCCTTGGTCGCGGCCAGGTTGGCCGCCATCCGCGAGGCGTCCACGCGGAGCCCGGACAAGAGCTCGGCCGCCCAGCTGGCCGCCGAGCCGGTCAGCCGCAGCAGCGCGGTCAGCGGCTCCCATTCGGCGTGCCACGCCCCGGCTGCGCGCTGCAACTCCTGCTCGGCGGACGCGATCAGGGTGGCCAGCAGGCCCGGCGCCTGCCTGGTGCAGCCGAGGATGGCGATCGCCGCCACCGGGTTGTGCTTGTGTGGCATGGCGGAGGAGCCGCCGCGGCGCGGGGACGCGGCATCGCGCGGGCCCGGTTCGCCGCCGCCCTCGCTGACCTCCGCGATCTCGGACTGAGCGAGCAAGGTGACGTCTCGGGCGATCTTGCCCAGCGCGGCCGTGACCCGGGCCAGGGCGGTGGCCAGGTCGATGATCCGCAGCCGGTTGGTGTGCCAGGGCAGGACGGGCCGGGCCAGGCCCAGTTCCTCGGCCAGCAGCGCCACCACCCGCGGGCCGTCGTCGCCGAGCGAGGCGAGGGTGCCGGCCGCGCCGCCGAACTGCACGGCCAGCCGCTGCGAGCGGACCGTGACCAGTCCGGCGCGGGCCTCGTCCAGGCTGGTCAGCCAGCCCGCCGCGACGAGGCCGAAGGTGACCGGAACGGCCTGCTGGAGCAGCGTGCGGCCGATCATGATCGTGGACCGGTACGCGTCGGCCAGTCCGGCCGCCGCGGCAGCGGCCTGAGCCAGGTCGGCCAGCACCACGTCGATGACCCGCCTGGCCAGCAGCATGACGGCCGTGTCCACGATGTCCTGGCTGGTCGCGCCGCGGTGCACGGCGCCCGCCGCGGTCTGCGGGACCCGGCGGGCCAGGGCCCGGGCCAGGGCGGGAACCGGATTACCGGTCAGCGCCGAGAGCTCGCCAAGCTCGCCGACGTCGAAGTTGCCGGCCTGGGCCACCTCGGTGACCGCGGCGCCGGAGCCCGCGGGCGTCAGCCCGGCCCGCTCGAGGGCCCGGGCCAGCCCGGCCTCGGCGTCCAGCATGGCCTGCAGCCACGCGACGTCACTCGTGTCGGCACCGCCCCGGGCGAAGACGCCCCCGAACAACCCCCGCGTGCTCGGCTCCTCATGGTCGGCCATCTCCGGAATCCGTCCTCCTTATAGGTTTGCGGGCGACTCCCTCCCCGAACCCACGGCACACACGATAGCCCTCGCCTTCGGCCCCATTCCCGCCATCGCGGGTACCGGCCGGACCGCACTTCAGCCGTCCGGCCTGATGATCTATGGTCTGAAACATGACCCAGCAAGCAGCCGCAGAACCCCGCCTCCCCCAGCGCCGCAACCTTGTCACCGAGATCCCCGGACCCGCTTCGCGCGAGCTACTGGCCAGGCGCGAGCGCGCGGTGGCCCGCGGGGTCAGCACGGTGCTGCCGGTGTTCGTCACGGACGCCGGCGGCGGCGTCATCGTGGACGCCGACGGCAACTCCCTGATCGACTTCGGCGCGGGGATCGCGGTGGTCTCGGTCGGCAACGCCGCGCCCCGGGTGGCCGCGCGGGTGGCCGAGCAGGCGAGCCGGTTCACGCACACGTGCTTCATGGTGACCCCGTATGAGGGCTACGTGGAGGTGTGCGAGGAACTGGCCCGGCGCACACCCGGGTCGTACGACAAGCGCTCCGCGCTGTTCAACTCCGGCGCCGAGGCGGTCGAGAACGCGGTGAAGATCGCCCGGCACGCCACCCACCGTCAGGCCGTCATCGCGTTTGACCACGCCTACCACGGGCGCACCAACCTGACCATGGCGCTCACCGCCAAGAACATGCCGTACAAGGACAAGTTCGGGCCGTTCGCGGGCGAGATCTACCGGATGCCGATGGCCTACCCGCTGCGCTGGCCGGGCGGCCCGCAAGCGTGTCAGGCGGATGCCTTGGACACGATCAAGACGCTGATCCACACCCAGGTCGGCGAGGACAACGTGGCCGCGGTGATCATCGAGCCGATCCAGGGCGAAGGCGGGTTCGTGGTGCCGCCTGACGGTTTCCTGCCCGGGCTAGCCGAGTTCTGCGCCGAGCACGGGATCGTGTTCATCGCCGATGAGATCCAGACCGGCTTCTGCCGGACCGGCGACTGGTTCGCCTGTGACCACGAGGGCGTGATCCCGGACCTGGTCACCACGGCCAAGGGCATCGCCGGCGGGCTGCCGCTGGCCGGGGTGACCGGCCGCACCGAGATCATGGACTCGGTGCACTCGGGCGGCCTCGGCGGAACCTACGGCGGTAACCCGGTGGCCTGCGCGGCGGCGCTCGGCGCGATCGAGACCATGGCGGCCGAGGACCTGGCCGGGCGGGCCCGCCGGATCGGCGAGGTCATGCTGCCCCGGCTGCACAAGCTGGCCGAGACCTACCCGGTCATCGCGGAAGTGCGCGGCCGCGGCGCGATGCTGGCCATCGAGATGACCAGGCCAGGCACGCTGGAGCCCGACGCGGCCACCACTTCGGCCGTGGCCAAGGCCTGCCATCAGGCCGGACTGGTGACGCTGACCTGCGGCACGTTCAGCAACGTGATCCGCTTCCTGCCGCCGCTGGTCATCGGGGAGGACCTGCTCGACGAGGGGCTGTCCATTCTGGAGGACGGCTTCGCCTCCGTCTGCGGGTGAGGTCGCCGGAGGAGCACTTCGACCGGCTGGTCATGGCGGCCGAGCCCAGGCCGTTCTGGCTGGACCGGGCCGACGCGCCGTCGGCCAGAGCGCCCTTGCGCGGCGAGGCGGCCGCCGACCTGGTGGTGATTGGCGGCGGGTTTACCGGCTTGTGGACCGCCCTGCTGGCGAAAGAGTCTGATCCCGAACGGTCCGTGGTGCTTGTCGAGGGCCACCGGGTCGGCTGGGCGGCCAGCGGGCGCAACGGCGGGTTCTGCGACGCGAGCCTGACCCACGGGGCCGTCAACGGGCGGGAGCGGTTCCCCGCCGAGTTCGCCACCCTGCAGCGCCTCGGCGCGGAGAACCTGGACGCGATCGCGGCCGCGGTGGGCCGGCACGGCATCGACTGCGACTTCGAGCGGACCGGTTCCATCGGGGTCGCCACCGAGGAGTACCAGGTCGACGGGCTCCGTACGGCCGCGGGGAGCGACGGCGGCACCTTCTTGGACGCCGGTGCCATGCGGGCCGAGGTCAACTCACCCACCTACCTGGCCGGGCTATGGGACCAGCAGGGCGCGGCCATGGTCCAGCCCGCCCGGCTGGCCTGGGGGCTGGCCGCGGCATGCGAGCGGCTCGGCGTCCGTGTCTTCGAGGGCACCCCGGCCACCGGCCTGGCCGTCGACGCGGACGACGTGACCGTCCGCACCCGGGACGGGGTGCTGCGGGCGGGCCAGGTGGCCCTCGGCACCAGCGCGTTCCCCGCGCTGCTGCGCCGGCTGCGACCCTACATTGTCCCGGTCTACGACTACGTGCTGGTGACCGAACCGCTCAGCGCGGCGCAGCGGGCCGGGATCGGCTGGCACAACCGGCAGGGCATCGGCGATTCGGGCAACCAGTTCCACTACTACCGGCTCACCGCGGACGACCGGATCCTGTGGGGCGGCTACGACGCCATCTACCACTTCGGCCGCGGCATCCGCGCCGCCTACGATCAGCGGCCCGCCACCTTCGCGACCCTCGCGGAGCACTTCTTCACCACGTTCCCGCAGCTGGAAGGGATCGGGTTCAGCCACCGATGGGGCGGCGCGATCGACACCTGCGGCCGGTTCTGCGCCTTCTTCGGCACCGCCCACCGCGGCCGGGTGGCCTACGCGCTGGGCTACACCGGGCTCGGCGTCGGGGCCAGCCGGTTCGGCGCCCGGGTCATGCTCGACCTGCTGAGCGGCGAACAGACCGAGCTGACCGAACTGCGGCTGGTCCGGAGCAAGCCCGTCCCGTTCCCGCCCGAGCCGCTCGCCTACCTGGGCATCCAGGCCACCAGGTGGTCCCTGGCCCGGGCCGACCGCCATGCCGGCCGCCGGAACCTGTGGCTGCGAGCCCTGGACGCGGCCGGGCTGGGCTTCGACTCCTAGCTCACGGGCCTCGCGGTGCGGGCCGCTGGGCGGCCAGCAGGGGGATGGCGGCGATCTTCTCCTTGGTCAGGTCCTCCCAGCGGATGCCGATGGCCGGCCGGGGCCCGTGCCGGGGCCGGCAGTCGATCACCCGGTCCGGCGTGACGATAAGGTCCACCGGTACATCGTGGCTGGTGAGCGGGATGGTCCCGGCCGCGACCAGCTGGATCTCGTGCACGGTGGTGACGCAGACGGTGTTCGGTCCGATCAGGCCGGCCGCGGCGGCCAGCGCGAACTCCAGGTCGGCGAACCCGCCGCCCTTGCCCAGCCGCGCGCCGTCCTCGGCGGCGGCGACGCTGCCCATCACCACCAGGTCGACCGGGCACAGGTCGGCTAGCGCGACCCGGCGGGCGGAGCGGGACGCGCCGCTGATCGAGGCCGCCTTCCTGGGTGGCTCGCTGAGGTGGTCCGGATCGAGGGCGAAGAACGGCTCGGCCCCGGCCAGCCGGGGCACGGCCATGTACACGGTCTTTCCGTCTTCCAGCGCGCGCTGGCGCACCGGAAGCTGCGCGGAGTCGGGGTTGGCCTTCAGCGTGCCGGCCGCCTGCCAGGCCGACGTGGCGCGCAGCCGCTCGGCGGCCGCCTCGGCGCCGGTGAAGTTCGGGATCCGTCCGGCCGCGCCGGGAAACCGGGCCACCTTGGCCGCGCGCATCGCGGACCAGACCTCCTGCCGCAGGGCGGCCTTGGCGGCCAGCACGTCGGCGGGACCGCCGGCGTCGCGATCATGACGGGGAACGGGACGGGCCATGTCAGCTCACCCTCCTGCGCTAGAGGGCCTGGAGCAGGACGGCCTTCAGGTCGGCGTGGCTCAACGTTACCGGATTGCCTTTCATGCTGCTCGAGGTCATGGCCTTGGCCGCGATGTCGTCGGCGTCCTGCGGCCCGAGGCCGAACACCGCCAGGCCGGGCACGTGCAGCAGGGTCAGCGTTTCGCGGATCCAGGCCANNCCGGCCGGCCGCAGCGCCCGCACATTCGCCTCGATGACCGGGGCCAGCAGCGCGGCGCAGGCCAGGCCGTGCGGCACGTCCGCGGTCCCGCCGATGACGCCGGCCAGGCCGTGGACCGCCCCGAGCTTGGCGTTGGCCAGCGCCATTCCGCCGAGCAGGCTGCACATGGCCATGTCGGCGCGCGCGCCTAGGTCCCCGCCGTCGGCGTAGGCGGCGCGCAAGCCCGTCCCCGCGCGGCGCAGCCCTTCGCGGGCCAGCCCGTCGGTCAGCGGGTTGGCCTGGACCGACACGAACGGCTCCAGGCACTGGGTGAGCGCGTCCAGGCCGCTGGCCGCGGTGACGGGCGCCGGGCACGAGACCGTGAGCAGCGGGTCCACCAGCGCCACCCGGGGGATCATCAGCGGACTGCGCAGGCTGGCCTTGACCCGGTGCGACGGGACGGCGAGCACCGCGTTGGCGGTCACCTCCGCCCCGGTGCCCGCGGTGGTGGGCACCGCGACGCAGGGCACGGCGGGCCGGGTGATGGCGTGCCCAGCCCCGACCACCTCCAGGTAGTCCAGCGGGTCGCCGCCGTTGCCCAGCAGCATGGCCACGGCCTTGCCGGTATCGATGACGCTGCCGCCGCCGATCGCCACCACCACGTCCGCGCCGTGTTCACGGGCCGCGGCGACCGCAGCCCGGACGAGCTCGACCGTGGGCTCGGCGGCCACCGGGAACGCCGCCGCGGCCAGCCCCAGACCGGCCAGCAGTCCGGCGTGACGGGCCGGGTCCGCACCGGTGATCACCAGCACCCGGGACCCGAGCCCGGCCAGCAGGCCCGGCAGCTCCTGCGACCGGCCGGGACCGGCCATGATGCGGCCGGCGGTGGCGAAGTCAAAGCTCGGCGCGGTCACCGCGGGCCGCTTTCCCAGCTCGCCGCGCCGTCCGGGAAAACCGCCGAGAACCGGGTCGATTGCCGGGGCTCGGCCATCATCTCGGCCACCGCGTCCCGCCACACCGCGTAGTGCGGCGTCGCCTTGTGCGCCGCCGAGGCGTCGGCGTCCCGGTAGACCTCGACCAGCACCACGTGCTCGGGGTCGGCCTGGTCCTGGATCACGTCGAACCGCAGCACGCCGGACTCACCCAGGGACGCCCGCGCGTTGACCACCGTCGCGGCCAGGAATTCCGCGGTCCGGCCCGGCACGATCCGGACCTGAACATGAACGACCAGCATGTGCCAATCTTCCCCTGTCCATCCGCCGCCGGAGCCACTACGGTCATCAGCGTGACGGCGATCGACTTCGAAGAACGAGACCTTGAGGCCAGCGTGCCCGACCTGGCCGCGGGCGGAGCCTGGACCCGGGTGCGGCTGCGCTGGCGGCGGGATCCCCTGACCGGGGCGAGTGCCCGCATCCTGACCGGGGAGAAACTCCAGCCGTCGACCCGGCCGGACCTGACCGAACTCACCGCGAAGCCCGCGTTCTGCCCGTTCGACAGCGAGTACCTCGAGACGGCGACCGTGCCCTTTCCCGCCGAGCTCACCGCCGAGGGCCGCATCCGCGTCGGCCAGGCGGTGGTGGTGCCGAACATCATGGCCTACGCGACCCACAGCGCGGTCGGCATCTACGATCCGGGACGGCACTTCATCGACCTGGACGAGATGACACCGGCCCTGGTGGGCGACGCCCTGACCGCCATGGTCCGGCACGCCCAGGCCGTGCGGCGGGTCGACCCGGCCGCCCAGTGGAGCTCGATCAACGCGAACTACCTGCCGCCCGCGGGGGCGTCGCTGATTCATCCCCACCTGCAGTCCGCGCACGACGCGCACGGCCTGACCGGCCAGCGCCTGCTGGTCGAACGGTCTCGAGCCTGGAAGGAACGGCACGGGTCGTACTGGGCGGCGCTGGTCGAACAGGAGGCCGGCGGCCCCCGGTGGGTCGGGCAGATCGGCCGGGTCGCCTGGCTGACCCCCTTCGCGCCGACCGGGTTCGGCGAGGTATGGGGCGTGGTCGCGGGCGCCGCCGACGTGACCGAGCTGACCGACGAGGACTGCCGGTCCCTCGGGCAGGGACTGTCCCAGGTCCTGGCGGCCTACCAGGCCTGGAACCTGGCCTCGTTCAACTTCGGCCTGGTCGGGGGCGGACCGCACGCGCACGAGGACGGATATCAGGTCGTGCTCAAGGTGCTCAGCCGATCGAACCCGGAGCCCGTCTATCGCAGCGACGCGACCTACTTCGAGCGCATCTGGGGCGAGGCCTTGATCGATGTGAGCCCAGAGGAAGTAGCCGAGAGCGTCCGGGCCAGGTTCTGATGAGCAGTCTGAGCTACTCCGAGTCCGTCGTGGTGGCCCGCTCGCCGGAAGACTTGTACGACATGGTCTCCGACGTGACCCGCATGGGCGAGTGGAGCCCGGTCTGCACGGCCTGCTGGTGGGAGGACGGGCAAGGCCCGCGGCCTGGTGCCTGGTTCGTGGGGCGCAACGAGCTGCCGGAACGGATATGGGAGACCCGCTCCCAGGTGGTGGCGGCTGACCGGGGCCGGGAGTTCGCCTTCGTGGTCGGCGGGTCCTGGGTGCGGTGGGGCTACACCTTCACCTCGGTAGATGAGGGGACGCAGGTCACCGAGTCATGGGAGTTCCTCCCGGACGGCATCACCAGGTTCCACGACCGGTTCGGCGCGGACGCCCCGGCCCAGATCGCCGACCGCGCCCTGGCCGCGCGCGACGGCATTCCGGCCACCCTCGCCGCGCTCAAGAAGTCCGCCGAATCGGCATGATCGCGCGGGCGCGCCGGAGCGCCCCGCGCCAGATGCGGCGTTCACGGGCCTGGTCGGTGCCCTTGGTGCGATCCAGCGCGTCGAGTTCGGCCATGTCCGCCGGCGACAAGGTGAAGTCGAAGAGCTGCGCGTTCTCGCGGATCCGCTCCTGGTGGACCGACTTGGGGATGACCAGCAGATCGTGCTGGAGGCACCAGCGCAGCAGCACCTGCGCGGGAGTCCGGCCTGCTCGCTGTGCGACCTGCTGCACCACCGGGTTGGTCAGGAGCCGGCCGGTCCCCAGCGAGCTGTAGGCCTCGATCAGCACGTCCTGCTGACGGCACGCGTCCAGGAGGGCGCGCCGGTAGTAGACCGGGCTGAACTGCACCTGGTTGACGACCGGCGGGATCGTCCCGGCGGTAAGCACCGCGGCCAGGTCGCTCGCGCTGAAGTTGGAGATCCCGATGGACCGGGCCAGCCTGCGCTCGCGACACCGTTCCATCCCCGGCCAGGCCCAGACGGGGCCGCCCTGGGGCCAGTGCACGAGGTACAAGTCCACCTGGTCGACGCCGAGCCGGCGCAGGCTCTGCTCGGCCGCGGCGACCGGGTCCCGGTGTTCCGGATAGAACTTGGTGGTGATGAAGACCTCGTCGCGGGGCACGCCGCTGTCGCGCAGCGCCTGCCCGACGCTCTCCTCGTTCCCGTAGACCTGGGCCGTGTCGATATGGCGATATCCCAGGTCGAGGGCCCAGCGCACGGCGTTCACGCAGATCGGCCCGGCGGGCACCTGCCAGACGCCGAGGCCGAGGACGGGCATCTGATGCCCGTCCGCGAGGACCCGGGCTCGCCCGTCCGCCGTGAGTTCGCCGACCGCCATGCGTGTTCTCCTCCGCGTAGCCTGGTGCCATGGACTATCGAACTCTAGGGAACAGCGGCTGCGCGGTGTCGAGCCTGGGCCTGGGAACGATGACGTTCGGCGCCGAGGCCGACGAGGTCGTCGCGCATCAGCAGCTCGACCGCTTCGTCGAGGCGGGCGGCACGCTGGTGGACACCGCCGACGTATACGCAGACGGAAGGTCCGAGCAGATCATCGGCCGCTGGTTCGCGCGCCGCCCGGCCGAGGTCACCGAGCCGGTCGTGCTGGCCACCAAGGGCCGTTTCCGCCGCTCGGGCGACCACTCGCCGAACGGTGCCGGGCTGTCCGCGCGCCACCTGACCCGNNAACTTCACCGGCTGGCAGCTGACCAAGGCCGTGCACCTGGCCCGGGCCTTGGACGTGGCCGGACCGGTGACCCTGCAACCGCAGTACAGCCTGCTGGCGCGGGAGATCGAGTGGGAGATCGTGCCGGCCGCACTCGACGCCGGGATGGGCCTGCTGCCCTGGAGCCCGCTCGGCGGCGGCTGGCTGTCCGGCAAGTACCGCCGTGACCAGCGCCCGGCCGGCGCGACCCGCCTCGGCGAGGACCCCGACCGCGGCATGGAGGCCTACGACCGGCGCGGCACGGACCGGACCTGGCACGTCATCGACGCGGTGCAGAAGGTTGCCGAGGACCGCGGCGTGTCCATGGCCGAGGTCGCGCTGGCCTGGGTGACCGCCCGGCCCGCGGTCACCTCGACGATCCTGGGCGCCCGCACGCTGGACCAGCTCGAGGCCAACCTGCGCTCGGCCGGGCTGCACCTGACCGCGGCCGAGACCGCCGCGCTGGACGCCGCCAGCGACCCGCACCCCGTCGACTACCCCTACGGTGAGCTGGGCGTAGATCAGCGGTCCCGCACCCTGGGGGACTAACCTCCCGTTGTGAAATGGTGGGGTGGCCCCCGCCATGGTCACGCTCGCCTCAGTGGGAGTACCTTGCCACTCCCGTCGCAGCTAGCCGGGAGTATTTAGGCTTCAGGGAGCGATTTGTGCAGCATAGACCCCACAGCGCTCCCGCAAGCCCGAACACTCCCGGATAATTGTTCGAGTGCCGATGACGGTGTGCTTGGTGTGGTCTGAGGTCGCAGTGGTGTCCGGGGAGGGTTGAGGCGGGCCGGTCAGCGTAGGCCCATGGTGGAGTCCGAGACCGAGCGGGGGTCGCGGGGGTGCCAGGCACCGCGCGCCACGGCGCCGAGGAAGCGGTCGACGGCCTGGTTGAACACGTCTGGTTCCTCCAGGTTGGCGGTGTGACCGGTGCGGGGCAGGATGGCCAGGCCGGAGGTGGGGATCGTCCGCTTGAGCATCAGCGCGGGTTCCAGGCAGCCGTCGTCCTCGTCGCCCACCACGACCAGGACCGGGATCCGCACCTTGGCCAGCTCGTCGGTCAGCCCGTACAGGGACGGGCGGGCGGCCTGGACGCCGCGCATGGTCAGCGCGCTGCCCAGGTTCGAGTGCCGGGCCAGCGCGTCGGCGAACTCGGCCCAGCCGCGCGGGTTCTTGTTCTGGAACTGGACCCGAGCCGGGCCGACCGCGTACCGCTCGGCGACCTTGGCCGCGCCCTCGGCGGCGAACGCCCCGGCGGTCAGCATGGACTCGGCCCGGAAGGCGTCGGCGCGCTCGGGCTGGGCGCCGTACCCGGCGCCGGCGACCACCGCCGACAAGATCCGGTCC
>PLDT01000303.1:0-15427 GCA_003136255.1 Actinomycetota bacterium | reverse complement strand
GCAGCGGTAGGCGGCGGAGAAGAACCGGACCTGGGGCTCCCAGCTGCGGTGATCGCCGGCGAACTCGTGGATGAAGACCAGCGGCTCGCCCTGGCCGGCTTCCTCGGCGTACAGCGTGACGCCGTCGTCGGTCACGATCGCTGCCATGTTGGCTCCTTGACTCCCCACCGGTGTGACTGCCTACCGGTCCGTTTCGGTCTCTTTTACCGGATCCGCGCCCATGATGTGCTGGTAAGTCCGCGCCGAGGCGCCCGCGGCGTCACCGTCGGCCAGGGCCGCGAGGATCTGGTCGTGCTGGCGCGCCGATTCGGCGTGCGTCCGGGTGACCCGGGGCCCGCCGTGCAGCGACGCCCACAGCAGCCGCATCAGGGACAGCAGCAGCGGGCTGCGGGCGTACTCGTACACGGTGAAGTGGAACTCCCGGTTCAGCTCCGCGTAGGACGGGTCGTGGTCGGGCAGCGCCCGCATCTGGTCGTTCAGGTCGCGGAGCCGGGCCAGGCCGGCCGCGTCGATCTTGCGGGCCGCCAGCGACGCGCCGAGCGACTCCAGGGCCGCGCGGATCTGGAAGTTCTCCTCGACCGGGCCCAGCTCGGGAGCCGCGACGGTAAAGCCGCGGTGGGTGTCGCAGACCACCAGCCCCTCGGACTCCAGCCGTCGCATCGCCTCCCGGACCGGGGTCTGACTGACCCCGAACCGCTGAGCCAGATCACGCTGGCGCAGCTGCTCCCCCGCGGCGAGCTCGCCGGTGATGACCAGCTCGCGGATCAGCGCGGCGACCAGGTCGGTCTTGCTGACGTAGCCTTCGGCCGTCATGGGATGCCCTCCCGTTGCTGGCATAGCTCGCGGACCCGGGCCGGGGTCAGCGGCAGCTGCCCGACGCCCCCGACCAGGCCGAGCGCGTCCCGGACCGCGTTCGCCACCGCCGCGCCGGCCGCGCTGACCCCGCCCTCCCCCGCGCCCATCACGCCCAGCGGGTTGCCGGGCGCCGGGTGGTCCTGGCAGACCAGGAGGTCGACCGGCGGGACGTCGGCCGCGGTCGGCAGCCGGTACTCGATGAAGCTGATGGCCTGCGGCTGGCCCGCGTCGTCGTAGCTGAACTCCTCGAACAGCGCGCCGCCGATGCCCTGGGCCACGCCGCCCCGCAGCTGGCCCTCGACCAGCATCGGGTTGACGGCCCGGCCGACCTCGTAGGCCACCAGGTAGCGCAGCACCCGGACCTGCCCGGTGCCCGGGTCGACCGCCACGACCGCGGCGTGCGCGCCGTACGGGTAGGTCATGTGCGAGACCTCGAAGCGGCGGCGGGCGGTCAGGCCGGCCGGCTCGCCTGGTTCCAGATACCGGCTGGCCGGTCCGGCCGCTTGCGCGACTTCAGCCAGGGTCAGCGTGGTGCCCGGGTCACCGCGGACGGCTATCGCGCCGTCGCGCAGTTCCAGGTCCTCCGGGGCGGCCTCGAGGATCCGGGCCGCGAGCTGGACGGCCCGCTCCCGGACCGCGGCCGCCGCCTGGTGCACCGCGCTGCCGCCCACCACGGTGGACCGGGAGGCCCACGACCCGGCGCCGAACGGCTGGGCCACCGTGTCGCCGGTGGTGACGCGGACGACGGCCGGGTCGACGCCGAGCGCGTCCGCGGCGATCTGCGCCAGCACGGTCTCGATGCCCTGCCCGAGTGAGGTGCCGCCGGAGTACACGTGGACGGCGCCGGACTTGCTCACGGTCACGTCCGCGGTCTCCTGCGGCCCGAGGCCGCTCTTCTCCACGAACAGGGCTAGGCCGAACCCGTATCGGCATCCCGGTTCGCTGGCTTCGGGGGTTTCGGGGTGCAGGGCGCGGTAGCCGAGGCGGTCGGCCTCCCGGACCGCCGCGGCGAGCAGGGCCGGGTAGTCGCCGGTGTCCAGGATCAGGTCGGTGCCCAGGGTGGCGATCGGGCGGCGGTGCGGTATCTCGTCCGGGGTGAGCAGGTTGCGCCGCCGCAGCTCGATCCGGTCCAGGCCGAGCTGGTCGGCGGCCACGTCGAGCAGGTGCTCGCGGGCCGCGGTGCCCTCGAACCGGCCTGGCGCCCGGTAGGTGCCGCACGGCGTCTTGTTGGTGAGGACGACCCGGATCCGGCCCCGGTAGGCGGGCACCCGGTAGGGGCCGGGCAGCATGGCCACGGTCAGCTCGGGCACCGCGACCCCGTGGGTGCGGCAGTAGGCGCCGTTGTCGTGCGCAACGTCGTCGTCCAGGGCCAGGATCTGGCCGCCGTCGTCGAAGGCGGCCGCGATGCGGTGATACTGCTGGCGGGAATGGTTGACCGCGACCAGGTGCTCGGCCCGGTCCTCGGCCCACTTGACCGGGCAGCCGAGCCGGCGGGCCAGCCACGGGACCAGGAAGTCCTCGGGGTAGAACTCGCCCCTGACCCCGAACCCGCCGCCCGCGTCGACGCCGTGCACGTGGATCAGCGTCTCGTCCAGGCCGAGCAGGCGGGCCAGCAGGTCGCGGTTGAACACCGGCACCTTGGTCATGCCGAAGATGTCAAGCGACCCGGTGTCCGGGTCGGGCACCGCGAGCAGGCAGCGGGGCTCCAGCGGTACCCCGCTATGCCGGCCGATGGCGAGCTCGATCCGGACCACGTGCCGGGCGGCAGCGAAGGCAGCCTCCACGTCGCCGTAGCCACGGGTCAACTCGGCCGCGGGCGGGCTGTCCGTGGTGCGGGCATCGAGCACCACGGGCCGTTCGGCGATATCGATCTCGACCAGTTCGGCGGCGTCCTCGCACACGTAGGGGTCCTCGCCGACCACGACCGCGAGCGGCTCGCCCACGTAGCGGACCGTGGTCCGGGCCAGGACCGGCTGCAGGTAGCCGCTGAGGTCGGGGCCGCCCGGCACGGTCAGGCGGACCGGGATGACCAGGTCCGGGGGCAGGTCGGCGGCAGTGACCACGGCGGTGATGCCGGGGGCCTTCGCGGCCTGCGTGACGTCCACGTCGTTGATGTCGCCGTGCGCGCTGGGCGACCGGACGACCCGGGCCCAGAGTTGGCCGGGGGCGCTGATGTCGTCGCCGAACCGGCCCCGGCCGCGCAGCAGCCGCGGGTCTTCCTTGCGCGGCAGCCGGGTGCCGATCGAGCTCACGTGGCGTCCCCGGCGTCCCTAGTGTCCGTGGCGTCCTGGCCCTGGCGGGCCTGCGCGGTCGCCAGGACCGCCTCGACGATGCCCTGGTACCCGGTGCAGCGGCACAGGTTCGAGGCGACGAGGCCGCGGGCCTGCTCCGCCGACAGCGTCCTGTCCCGTCCCGCTTCGGCCAGGTAGGCCTCGATGAGCATGAGGAAGCCAGGGGTGCAGAACCCGCACTGCAGCGCGTGGTGGTCGCTGAACGCCTGCTGCAGATCCGACAGCTGGTCCCCGTTGGCCAGCCCCTCCACCGTGCGCACCTCGGCGCCGTCGGCCTGCACGCCGAAGACCAGGCAGGCCCGGGCCGGCTGACCGTCGAGGATGACCGTGCACGCGCCGCAGATGCCGTGCTCGCAGCCCAGGTGCGTACCGGTGTAGCCCAGGTCGTGGCGCAGCATGTCGGCCAGCGTGCGGCGGGCCTCGACGGTCAGTTCGTGGTGATGGCCGTTGACCCGCAGGGTGATGTGGTGCATGTCCGTCACGGTGTTGCTTTCATCGGGCGGCTCCGACTCGGCTGAGGGCGGCGCTCAGGTCCTGCGGCAGCACCGGGATGTGGTCGAAGCTCACGCCGACCTCGGACAACGCGTCGTTGATCGCGCCCAGGACGGCCGCCGGGGCGCCGATCGTGCCGCCCTCCCCCATTCCCTTGGCGCCGGTCTCGCTGAACCGGGACGGGGTCTGCAGGTGGACGATGTCGATGTCGCACATCTCGGCCGCGGTGGGGACCAGGTAGTCCATCAGGGTCGTGGTGACCGGCTGGCCGTCCGGGTCGAAGCAGACCCGTTCCAGTAGCGCGGCCGCCGCGCCTTGGGTGACGCCGCCGCGGACCTGCCCGTCCACCACCATCGGGTTGATGACCACGCCGCAGTCCTCGACGACCAGGTACCGGTGCAGCCGGATGGCGCAGGTGCCCGGGTCGATGACGACCATCGCCGCGTGGCAGGCGTTGGAGAAGGTACCGGGCGGGTCGAACGTGGCCCGCGCTTCCAGTCCGTACCGCAGGTCCTCCGGCAGCCGGTGGGTCTGGAAGTGAACGGTGCGGGCGAGCTCGCTGATCGCAATCGCGGCGGCCGCGTCACCGCGGATCCGGGCCGTTCCTTCGGTGAGCTCCACGTCGGCCGGGCGGGCCTCGAGCAGTTCGGCGGCGACGCGCTTGAGCTGGCTGGCCACCAGGTCCGCGGCGCGCCCGGCGGCGCCGCCGCCGATCACCACCGAACGACTCCCCCAGGTCCCCCAGCCGTACGAGGCCAGGTCGGTGTCGCCTTGGCGGAGCCGGACCTGGTCGGGGTGCACGCCGAGGCGGTCGGCGACGATCTGGGCGAACGTGGTCTCGTGGCCCTGGCCGTGGCCGCAGGTCCCGGTNNCTGGCCAGGCTCGCTTGCGGACCTGCTCTTCGGCCAGGTCCAGGGCCTCGCGGTAGCTGCCCTCGTCGTAGGTGATCTTGTTGACCCCGGTGTAGGGGAAATCGGCGGGGCCGATCAGGTTACGCCGGCGGACGTGCAGCGGGTCCAGGTCGAGGGCGGCCGCGGCCTTCTCCATCAGCCGCTCCATGACCAGCACGATCTGCGGCCGGGACACGCCTCGGTACGGGGCGGCGGGGGCCTTGTTGGTGGCGATGGCCCGGCCGCGGGCACGGTAGGCGGGCACCTTGTACACCCCGGGCAGTTCGGTGGCGGCCATCAGCGGCTCGACCGCGCAGGTGAACGGGAACACCGAGTAGGCGCCGGTATCGCAGTCGATCTCGGCGTCCAGGGCCCGGATCCTGCCTTCGGCGTCGAAGGCGGCGCGGACCCGGTATCGCTGCTCGTGGCCGTGGAAGGCGGCGGTCAGGTTTTCCTGCCGGTCCTCGGCCCAGCACACCGGCCGCCGCAGCCGCAGCGCCGCGGCGGCCACGGCCACCTCCTCCCGGCCGACCACGCACTTGAGCCCGAACCCCCCGCCGACGTCCGGGGCGATCACCCGGATCTGCCGCTCCGGCAGGTCGAGGGCCTGGGCGATCCCGGACCGGACCTGGTGCGGGACCTGGGTGGAGATGTGCACGACCAGCTGGTCATCACGGTGGTCCCATTCGGCCAGGCAGGCGCGTCCCTCCAGCGGCAGGGCGGCGACCCGGGCGCTGGTGAAGGTGGCGGCCACGGTTAGCAGCGCCTCGGCGAAGATAACGGCGAGCCGGTCGTCGTCGAACATCAGCAGGTCGACCATGCGGTTGCCGTCGGCCTGCTCGTGCAGCCTGGGCGCGCCCGGGGCTTCGGCCTGCTCGATGCTGGTCACCGCGGGCAGCGGGTCCCAGTCGACCTCCACCAGTTCGATCGCGTCCTCGGCCCGGTAGGGGTCATCGGCGATCACCACCGCTACCGGCTCGCCGGTGAACCGGACCGTCTCCCGGGCCAGGATCGGCATCGGGGTGGGGACGAACTCCTCCCGCTCCAGCATCGCGAGCAGGTAGGGGTGCCCCAGGCTGGCGGCGGTGAGGACGGCGACCACGCCGTCGGCCTTGAGCGCGGCGTCGGTGTCCAGGGCGCCCACGCGGGCGTGAGCGTACGGGCTGCGCACGAACGCGGCGTGCAACAGGCCGGGCCGGGTCAGGTCGGCCGTGAAGCGGCCCCGGCCCAGTAGCATCCGGCGGTCTTCCTTCCGCGGCATCGCGGTGCCGACCCACTGGCTCACGGGCGGTCCAGATGGCGTTCACTAGCCTCGGCCAGGGCGCGGGCGACCAGGGTGGCGGTTAGCCGGCGCCGGTACTCGCCGCTGCCGTGGGTGTCCTCGGCCGGGTCGATCTGGGTCGCGGCGTGCTCGCCCATGGCCTGCCAGGTGGCTGGGACGGCGGGTTGCCCGGCCAGGACGCCGGTCTCGACCTGGACCGGCTGCGCGCCGACACCGCCGAGCACCACGCGCCCCGACCGGCAGACGCCGTCGGCGACGTCCAGGGTTACCGCGGCGGCCACCACCGCGAAGTCCCCCTGCCGCGGGGCGAACTCGGTGAGCACGGCGTGCGGTGCCGGGTGCGGGAAGGACAGCTCGGTGATCATCTCATCGGGGCTGGCCACTGTGGTGTAGTAGCCCTGGAAGAACTCCGCGGCCGGGACTTCCCGGTGGCCGTCTGGGCCGGTCAGTCCAACCTGGGCGTCGAGCAGGACCGCGAGCAGGCACCATTCCGAGGCCGGGTCCGCGTGCGCGATGCTGCCGCCGAATGTGCCGCGGCTGCGAATCGGGTAGTGCCCGATCCACCGGGCCGACCGGGGCAGCACGCCGTAGTCACCGAGTACGGCGGGATCCCGGCAGGTCTCGACCATGCGGTGCGTGGTCAGCGCGCCGATGCGCAGGCCGTTCTCGGCCCGCAGGTAGGACAGGCCCTCGACCCGGGTCACGTCGATCAGCGCGGACGGCCGGGCCAGCCGGAAGTTCATCATCGGGACCAGGCTGAGCCCGCCGGCCAGGATCTTGGTTTCGTCGCCGAGTTCGGCGAGCAACGCGACCGCCTCATCCACGCTGTGCACTCGGTGGTAGGCGAACGGCGCTGGCTTCACCTGGCTGGCTCCTCAGGGACTCCCGTTCATTTGGTATACCATATTTCAAACGTTCTGGGAGCCCCGCATGCCTCATCCTAAGCTGCTGGTCGAGCACCATCCGGCGGGTTACCGCTGGCTGCGNNCTCGCGGCCGAACCCGGGACGCCCGTCGTACTGGGCAGCACCGACCCCCGGGTGTTCTGCGCGGGGGCCGATCTGACCATTTCTGATGCCGAACGGTCCGTGGTCTCAGATCTGGTCTACGACTGCTGCCAGGCCATCGTGACCCGACCCGGACCGGTCATTGCCGTGATCACCGGAGCGGCCGTCGGCGGCGGGGCGCAGCTGGCCGCGGCGTCGGATTTCCGGATCGCCAGTGCGGGCGCGCGACTGCGCTGGACCGGGCCGCCGGGTATGGACCTGGCGGTGGGCGCCTGGCTGCTGCCCGACCTGGTGGGCCGGGCCGCGGCCCTGGACCTGGTGCTGACCGGCCGCTGGGTGGAGGCGGCCGAGGCGCTCACCCTCGGACTGGTGAACCAGGTCACCGACGACCCCGAGCAGGCCGCCGAGCAGCTCGCCGCGGACCTGGCCGCCCGCGGGACCGGGGCCGGGGTCAAGGCGGTGATGGCGGCTGGAGGCCTGCTCGACCGGCTGCGCGCCGAACGTGAGGTCAACCGGGCGGCCTGGGCGCGGGTGACCGGCGTTGGCCAGCGGTTACCCGGCCTCGAGCGGTCACCAGGACTGGAGCGGTTACCGGGACTGGAGCCTGGCTGGCTGGCGGCAGCATGCGCCTCAGGTGGGTGACGTCGAGTCGTTCGCGGCCAGACTGGACGGCGACACGATCCCGGCGCTGGCCGCCGCGTCGGCCGCCGCCGAGCCGGCCCGGATCGCGATCACCGTGGACGGCGAGCCGGTCACCCACGCCGAGTTGGACGACGGATCGGCCCGGGTGGCGGGCTGGCTCGCGCGCCGGGTGCGGCCCGGTGACCGGGTGCTGCTCGCGGCCGCCGCCAGCGTCGGGTTCATCCGCTGCTACCTGGGAGCGCTCCGGGCCGGGGCGGTGGTCGTGCTGGCTAACCCGGGCTATACCGCAGCCGAACTCGGTCATCTGGTCGCCGATTCGGGCGCGGTGCTGGCCTTCGCCGACCCTTCGCCGGCCCGGGTCCTGTCCGGACTGGGTTCACTGCCGACGGTCGGCGTCGCAGACCTGCCCGAAGGCGCAGACCGGGCTTCGGGCATGGCGGCTGGTCCGCACGATACCGCCGTGCTCGCCTATACCTCGGGTACCACCGGGCGACCCAAGGGCGTTCCGCTGACCCACGGCCAGCTGGCCGCCTCGATCCGTTCGGCGATGGCGGCCTGGCGCTGGAGCGCGCACGACGTGCTGGCGCACGCGCTGCCGCTGTACCACCAGCACGGCCTCAGCGGCCTGCACGCGACGCTGATCGCCGGCGGCACGGTCCACATCCGGTCCCGGTTCTCTCCCGCCGAGCTGATCCGCACGATCGGGGACACCGGCGCCACCGTGCTGTTCGGGGTGCCCACCATCTACCAGGCCCTGATGTCGGCGGACGTCGCGTTGGCCCCGTTGCGGGGCTTGCGGCTGGCGGTGTGCGGCTCGGCCCCGCTGAACCCCGCGCTTGCGCAACGGCTGGCGGAGGCGCTCGGGCGCGTGCCACTGATCAGGTACGGCACGACCGAGACCGGGCTCGACGTGTCCAACCCGCTCGAGGGCGGGCACGGCGACACGGTTGGCGTGCCGCTGCCCGGCGTGCTGGCCAGGATCCGGGGCGACGGCGGCGAGGTCGAGCCGGCCGCGGACGGCGAGATCCAGCTGCGAGGACCGCAGGTCTTCGCCGGCTACTGGCACGACCCGGGTGCCACCGAAGCGGCCTTCACCGCGGACGGCTGGTTCCGTACCGGTGACATCGGGGCCGTCGACCCGGCTACCGGGCACCTGCGGATCCGCGGNNACCGCCTGGGTGGTGATGCGGGACGGGCACGAGCTCGACGAAGCCGCCCTCATCGCGTACGCCCGGGAGCGGCTGGCCGGGTACAAGTGCCCCAAGCGGGTGTTCCAGCGGGCGGCCCTGCCCCGCAACCACGTGGGCAAGATCGTCCGCAGCGCCCTGAGCTAGTGGCCCGGCCCTGCGCGCCGCGATAAGCCGGTCTTGCCTGTCGCGCGCCCGGCGCGGCGCGCGCCGATAAGCGATGGCGTGCTGGCCGTAGCACTGGCGCCAACAACCAGCGCCTCGTGCCCGTACTGGATCAGGAATCGCAGCCCGTCCCCGCGAGCTCGCAGCGCAACGGCACGGGCTTCAACGTCGCGCAATTGAGCTTCGACCATCTCTAGCTCGGTGGCGGCATTGCTGATGAACTTCTCGGCTTCCATGTAACCTCCCGAGGTGCTGCCCCGACCCTACGGTGACAGGTGCGAGAAGTCGTGAAACTTCGCTTTTGCGCAGCTCCGCCGGCGCGTCGCAGAGGCGTGAAAGATGGAGGCGCCGCTCACCTGATTAGTTTCTGCACCTCGCGGAACTTGGGGTGCTGCGAGTCACGGAGCCACTCGAACAGCACCATCTCCGAGGTCACGATCTCCGCGCCGTGCTGCCGGGCTCGGTCGATCGCGGCGGTGCGGTCAGCCGGGTCGCGTGAACCGACCGCGTCCGCGACCAGCATTATGCGGTGCCCGTGCGGGAGCAAGGCGAGCACCGTCTGCAGCACGCAGATATGCGCCTCGCACCCGGCTACGACGATCTCGCTCACCCCGGCGGGCATCAGCGCGTGGAAACCCGGATCCGCCGTCGCCGCGAATGCGGTCTTGGCCAGGACTGACTCCGGGTACTCCGCCAGCTGCGGCACGATCGAGCCCAAGCCTTCCGGGTACTGCTCGGTCGCGCGGATCGGCACGTCCAGTAGCTTGGCCGCCTCGGCCAGCCGGACGGCCCGGGCCACCACGACATCGCCGTCGTGGATGGCGGGTACGAGGCGCTCCTGCAGGTCGATCAGGAGCACAACGGCACTCGCGGCGGTGAGCAGCACGCCATCGACGCTACTGCATGACGGCGGGGCCGGGAAGCGTCAGGCGTCGACTAGCGGGACCGCCTTGTGGTGATGGACTTCGAGGTACCGGCGCGTCATGAGCAGGGCGGCGATTCCGTCACCGACCGCGGACCCCAGCTGCTTGGTCGACCCCGAGCGGACGTCGCCGGCGGCGAAGACCCCTGCCATGGACGTTTCCATGGTGGGGCTGGTGACGAGGAATCCGCCGGCATCGCGTTCGACGGCCTCACCCAGGAACGCGTCGTTGGGCTTCAGCCCGATGAACACGAAGGCCGCGGCGGCCGGAAATCGCAGGAGCTCCTGGCTGTCCCGGTCGCGGGCCACGACGGCGGCGAACCGGCCCCGCCCGCCTTCGAGCTCGACGATATCGACCCCGGTGCGGATGTCGAACTGCGGGTCGGACCGTACCCGCTCCTGGAGCAGGGGCGATGCGGTCAGGCCGGAGTGGGAGAGCACCCGGACCTTCTTGGCGAACTCGGACAGGTGCAGCCCCTCCTCCAATGCCGAGTTGCCGCCGCCGATCACCACGACCTCGTCGGCGCCCTTGTAGAAGGGCCCGTCGCAGGTGGCGCAGAAGTGGACGCCGGCGCCGATGAGGTCATCCTCGCCGGGTACGTCGAGACGCCGGTACGTCGAGCCGGTGGCCACGATCACCGCGTGGGAGGTGAGCTGCTGGCCGGAGGACAGCGTGGTGATCAGGTCCTCGTGATCGTGCTTCACGGCGGTGACCGACACCGCGGAGACGAGCTCCACTCCGTACCGGCGAACCTGAGCCACGAACCGTTCGGCCAGCTCGCTACCGGAGATGCCATCGGGGAATCCCGGATAGTTGTCGATCCGGTCGCTGATCCCAGCCTGGCCGCCGAGGGCGCTGGCGTCGACGACGATCGCGTCGATACCTTCCCGGGCGGCGTAGATCGCGGCCGCCAGCCCGGCCGGGCCACCCCCGACGATGACCAGGTCGTAGGCGGACCGATCGGCCTGGAGGGTGAGGCCGATACGGCGGGCCAGTGCCTCGTTGCTCGGGTTCACCTCGTGGGTCCCGTCCGGGTAGACCACCGTGGGGATGATCTGCCCGCCATCTTGCAGCTCTTTCAGCTTCTCGATGGCCTCGGGGTGAGCGTCGATGTCGACGTTGGTGTAGCGGACCCGGTGCGCGGACAGGAACTTCTTGACTCGCTTGCAGTGCGGGCACCACGCAGCCCCGTACACGGTCATGACCGGCTTGTCCGTAGAGATCATCGCGCCAACCCCAACCCCAACACCTGGACCCAGGCCGCCTCCGCGTCGGAGGCTTCGTCCACCTTAAAGGACCAGGGCTCGTGACGAATTCCTCTAGTCATCCGGCCGGGTGAGCGAACTGGGCGGCGAGATCGTTTCGTCGCCATCCCCGACGACGCTCAGCGCGCGGGTCTCGCTGTCGGCGGGTCTCGACGGCGGCGCGTCCACCGCCAGCGCGACTGCCGCTTCGCTGCGCAGCGCTAGGCCCTGGGCCCACAGCCGGGTAACGACGGATTCACCCAGATGGCGAGCGGGAGCGAGGTACTTTTCGGTACGGTCGGCCGAAAGCGGCGGCACTCCGGCCGACTCGCGCAACGCCGCGGCGGCCGCGGCGAGCTGTACGGCCCGCTCGGGCTGCTTCTCCTTTACCGCCAGCGTCGCGAAGACCTCGAGCCCACGTGCAATACCGATCCGGGTACCGGTCGCCTGGCTGAGCTCGATGCTCTTGCTGAGGTGCCGCCTGGCTTGCTCAATCGCACCGAGGTCCATGGCCACCCGGCCCAGGCCGGCCAGGCAACGTGCGATCTCGGTCCGGGCGCCGATCTCCTCCAGGATGGCCAGCGCCTCCACGTAACGGTCGTGCGCCTCGCCCGGATGACGGCGGAGCCGAGCCAGGTCGCCCAGGCCGAGCATGACCCGGGCCACCCCCCACTGCTGGTCGATGTGCCGCATGACGCTGACCGAAGTACTGGCCAGTTGTTCAGCCTCGACCAGCATCCCGGCCCGGGCCGCGATCGCGGCTTTGGTGCCCAGTGCATAACCCTCATTCCACCCGTCACCGGCGGCCCGGGCGAGTGACAACGCCTGGTCGGCGCGAGCCAATGCTTCGTCCGCTCGCCCCGTCTGCAGGGCGATCTCACTGAGCAGGTTCAGCGAGGTCGCCGTCCAGAAGTCTTCGTGCGTGTCGCGGCACAGGGCCAGCCCTTCCTCGGCGAGAGTTTCCGCCACGGCGGGCTCGCTGGCCATGGCGAGCTGGGCCCGGGCTACCAGGGCGGCCCCCCGGACCTGCGCCGGAGTCGGTACATCAAGGTCCAGGAAGGCGTCCAGCCATTCGGCGCCCTCGGCGAAGGTGCCCCAGACGAGCCACCGCGGGCTGACCGCGGTGCAGATCCGCAGCCCGATCTCCGCGTCGTCATGGGCCAGGCACCAGGTCAGGACCTGCGATACGTTGTCCGCGTCGACGATATAGCGACGGGAGCAGTCGACCCGATCCGACCACGGGACCGGCACCTGAGCCATCCCGATAGCGAGCTTCTGTTCGGCGGTCAGCAGCGTGTAACCGCGGAGCGCGAGCTGGAGCCGCGTCGACTCCCCGGTCTCGGCCAGGCGCGCCGCCGCGTACTCCCGGATGGTGTCGAGCATTCGGTAGCGGGCCTGGCCCAGGACCTCGGGCTCGAACACGACCAGCGACTTGTCCACCAACGCGGTGACCAGGCCGAGCACATTATCCGCCGGGATGTCATCGTCGGCGCAGACCTGCTCAGCCATCTCCAGTGACCACCCCGCGGGGACCGACAACCGCTGGAACAGCGTCCGCTCGGGGCCGGTGAGCAGTGCGTAGCTCCACTCGATGGTGGCGCGAAGGGTGCGCTGACGCGGCGAGGCGGACCGGTCACCCGCCGTCAGAAGGGCGAACCTGTTACCCAAGCGGGCACAGATCTGCTCCACCGACAGGACCCGGACCCACGCGGCCGCCAACTCGATCGCCAGCGGCAAGCCATCCAGCGCCCGGCAGATCGCGGCGACGGCCGGCACATTACCCGGGCCGACGGTGAAGCCCGGGCAGGATGCAGCGGCCCGGGCGGCGAACAAGCGGATGGCCTCGCTATGATCCGAGCCTTCGTCCCCGTAGCTAGTGGCTCCGGACATCGCAGACAGCGGCGGGACCAGCCACACTGTCTCGGCCGGCACGCGCAACGGCTCGCGGCTGGTGATCAGCAACCTCAGCCCCGGCGCGCTCGCCAGCAGCCGGCGGGCGACCTGAGCGCACGCGTCGATCATGTGCTCGCAGTTGTCCAGGGCTAGCAGCAGCCGCCGTCGCCGCAGGACATCGGCCAGCGTCTCGAGCAGCGGCCGGCCGGGCTCCTCGCTGACACCGAGCGCGGCCGCCACGCGGGAGATGACGAGGTCCGGCTGCCGCAGGTCGGCAAACTCCACGAACCAGACCCCGTCGGGGAACTCCGCCGCCATGGAGGCGAGCAGGCGCAGTGCCAGCCTGGTTTTCCCGATGCCACCGGGCCCGCTCAAGGTCAGCGTACGGGTCGAATACACCAGCCGACGCAGCTCATCGAGTTCGCGCTCACGACCGATGAAGCTGTTCGGTTCTTCGGGCAGGTGCGGCTGAATTGTGACTACCTCGTTTCCGCTAAGGGCAGGCAATCACGATCAGATTAGACCTCAAAGCACGCTCAGGAAATGCGCTGAGCCACGTCTCGAGCCGCATTGTGGTCCGCGTTGGCCAACCGGCCGCGGCTTCAGTCCTGGTCTGGTATCAGGGGCTTGCCGTCGGCTGTCAGGGACATGCCGTCGGCGAAGCGCTAGCCTCCAAATCCCCTAGCGGGGAAGCAAGTTCTATGGGAGCGGAACTAGCCGGTCTGCTCCATCTCGCCGCGTTGGCCCGACGCCCGGATGCGGGCCAGGGTCGCGGCGAACTGGCGCAGCGTCCGCTCCGGCACCGCCGCGCCGAGGCGGCACTCTAGCTCGTCATCGAAGGCCTCCCCGGCCGCGGCCAACAGGCGCCGCCCCTCTGGGGTCAGCTCCAGCAGCGAGGATCGCCGGTCCTCCGGGTTCGGCAGCCGCCGACAGAGCCCGGCCGCCTCGATCCGGTCCACCAGCTTGCTCGTTCCGCCCGTGGTAATGCCCAGCTCACTGGCAATGTCATACACCCGGCAGGTGGGCAGCTGGTCCATCACCGACATCGGCTCAAAGTGCGTCAACGGCAGGCCGAACTCCCTCTTCAGCCGGGCGTCGACCGCAGTCCACAGCTCGATCTCAAAACGGATTAGATCATTGAACACTTGTCTCAGGTCCGACATGACCACTCCTTTCATGCGATCCGCGCATGCCGTCTCCCCTTTGGTCTCCAGACGTAACGACCGATAACGGTATCTTAGAACTTACTTCCACACACGGCATACGTTACTGCCCGATGCAGATCCCATCCAAAGAAGTATGTTTCAGCACATGAACAACATATGGCATTTGCTTTTACCAGGCCGTCACCGGCGGAGGGGTCAGGTGGCGGCGCGGGTGGTGATGCTTATGCTGTGCTTCGGAGGTGATGCCAATGAGCGCCGAGGCAGCTCCCCCGGTCGCGGCCGTCCCGGGATTGACCCGCAGCGACCCGCACGGCCCGGGGATCGTCAGGGAACGGAACAGCGGCGGCTTCCGGTATTGCGACCTCTCCGGAGCAGAGGTCACGAATCCGGAGACACTGCACCGCATCAGCGCCCTGGGCATCCCGCCCGCCTGGAAGGACGTCTGGATCTCGCCCGATCCGCTGGGCCACATCCAGGCCACGGGCATCGACAGCCGGGGCCGGACCCAGTACCGCTACCACCAGGTGTGGCGTGAGCAGCGCGACGCTCAGAAGTTCGAGCACATGCTCCGGTTCGCCGATGCGCTGCCCGCGCTGCGGTCGACCACGGTACGGGATCTCAGCGGCCGTCACCTCGACCGCGACCGTGTGACCGCCACAGCAGTCCGGCTGATCGACCTCGGCCTGTTCCGGATCGGCGGGGAGAAGTACGCCGAACTCGATCACCACTACGGGGTGACCACGTTGCGGAAGAACGATGTCACGGTGATCCGCGGTGGCGTCGCGTTCGACTACATCGCCAAGGAAGGCAAGCGCCGGACGATCACCGTCACTGACAACGCCGTCCGGTCCGTAGTACGAGCGCTGGTCAGCAGCGACAGCACCTTCGAGTCGCTGTTCTGCTTCCAGGATCGGGAGGCGTGGCGGCCCCTTCGTTCGCACGAGGTGAGCAGCTATATCGCCGCCGGCGCCGGCGGCCACTTCACCGCCAAGGAATTCCGCACCTGGAACGCCACCGTGCTGATGGCCCTGCTGCTGGCGAACGCCGACCCGGCGCCGACCGCGCGGAGCCGCAAGAGTGCCGTAACCGCGGCCGTCCGCGGGGTGGCGGACTGGCTGGGAGACACCCCGGCCGTGGCGCGCGCGTCCTACATCGACCCGCGGGTGATCAGTCGGTACACCTCCGACGGACAGCTAACCGCGATCCCCCGGTTGCCCGCCGTCCTGCCCGCCGCGGCCGAGGCCGAGATCGCCGTCGCCGCGTTGCTGGCCGACGACGCCGTCAAGGCTGACTAATGATACCAAGGAATCAAGTTCTAAGGAAGCATATTTCGTCAGGGCCGCGCCCCGCGAGGCGGCAAGGAGGACGCGGATGTCCACGGGGCTGCCCGA
>PLDT01000142.1:0-14031 GCA_003136255.1 Actinomycetota bacterium | reverse complement strand
AAGCAGCTCAACTCCAGCGTCGGGCAGTTCGGCAACTTCACCCTGCAGGCCGACACCAAGGCGATCGAGAGCAGCTCGCCCGGTGACTTCCGGTACCTCGCCACCGACAAGGCGCTCGCTGCGCTGGACAAGGTCCGTGACGCGATCGCCCTGAAGATCAAGGCCCAGCTCGAAGCGGCGGCGTTCGGCAACCAGCCGATCTTCGCGNNCGCGGGTAGCGGACAATGGACCAGTGGAATCCCAGCTGACCGCGGCACCTCGCGAGGTCGTGATCCTCGGCTCGACCGGCTCGATCGGCACCCAGGCCCTCGACATCATCCGGCGCAATCCCGGCCGCTTCCGGGTCGCGGCCCTGGCGGCGGGCGGCGACCACCTGGACCTGCTGGCCCGGCAGGCGGTCGAGTTCGGGGCGGCGGCCGTCGCCGTAGCCAGCCCGGCCGCCGCGGCGCAGCTACCGGCCGCACTCCGGTCTCTCCTTGATATGGACCGAACGCAGCGTGGTGCGTCCCCCGCGATCCCTCAGGTGCTGGCCGGGCCAGACGCGGTCTGCGAGGTCGCCAGGTGGCCGTGTGACGTGGTACTCAACGGGGTGACCGGGGCCGCCGGGCTGCAGGCCACGCTGGCCGCGCTGGAAGCCGGGCGGACGCTGGCCCTGGCCAACAAGGAGTCGCTGATCATCGGCGGGTCGCTGGTCACCAGCCGGGCCAAGCCCGGGCAGATCGTCCCGGTGGACTCCGAACACTCCACCATCGCCCAGTGCCTGCGGGCCGGGCGGGAATCCGAGGTGCGGCGGCTGGTGCTGACCGCCAGCGGCGGGCCCTTCCGCGGCTGGAGCCGGGACGCCCTGGCCGACGTCACGCCGGAGCAGGCCCTGGCCCACCCCACCTGGAAGATGGGGCCGCTGGTCACGGTCAACTCCGCCACCTTGGTGAACAAGGGCCTGGAGGTGATCGAGGCNNGGCCTCCCCGCCGGACATGCGGCTGCCGATCTCACTCAGCCTGGCCTGGCCCGACCGGGTGCCCGACGCCGCGCCCCGGCTGGACTGGTCGGCCGCGGCGACCTGGACCTTCGAGCCGCTGGACGATACCGCGTTCCCCGCGGTCGCGCTGGCCCGCGAGGCGGCCGCGGTCGGCGGCACCATGCCGGCCGTCTACAACGCCGCCAACGAGGCCTGNNGACGCCTGGGCCCGGCGGCGGGCTGCGGAGCTTTTGACTTAACCAGGGGGAGGACGACCGGATGGACCTGATCGGCTGGGCCATCTTCATCGTCGCCCTGCTCGTCTCGGTCATGCTGCACGAGACCGGCCACTTCCTGGTGGCCAAGCGGTTCGGCATGAAGGTCACCCGCTACTTCGTGGGCTTCGGGCCGACGATCTGGTCCACCTGGCGCGGCGACACCGAGTACGGGATCAAGGCCCTGCCCCTCGGGGGGTTCGTCAAGATCGTCGGGATGCACTCGCTGGACGATCCCGATGACCCGGCCGACGAGCTCCAGGCCTTCCGCAGCCACCCGGCCTGGCAGCGGATCCTGGTCCTGTGCGCGGGCTCGGCCACGCACTTTCTGCTCGCCCTACTGCTGGTCTTCGGGCTGGCGCTCGGGGTCGGCATCGCCAACGACAACGTCACCCAGCTGGGCGAGATCAGCCCCTGCGTGCCGACCAGTCTCGCCGCCTACAACAACGGCACCTGCGGCTCGGATGCGCCGGCCTCGCCGGCCAAGCTGGCCGGGCTGCGGGCGGGCGACACGGTGACCGCCTTCGACGGTCATCCGGTGAGCACCTTCAACCAGCTTGGCGACGCGATCCGCGCCGTCCCGGCCGGCTCGCCGGTCACCCTCACCGTCCGCCGCGACGGGAAGCTGGTCACCCTGCACACCAAGCTGGCCAGCGTCAGCGGCCGCAGCGGCTCCTACCTGGGCATCGGGCCCGCGGTGCTGTTCCAGGTGGCCAGCCCGCTGGGAGCGATCGAGTACTCGGGCACGACCTTCGGCCAGGTGCTGGTCGGCTCGGCGCAGGCCGTCGGGTCGCTGCCCGGGGGGCTGTCCAAGCTGTTCGCCAAGAACCGGTCGAGCACGGAAGCGGGCCAGGTCACCAGCGTGGTCGGCGCGGCCGAGGCGACCGGCGCCGAGGTAGGCTCCAACGCGGGCTGGCAGTACAAGGTCAGCTTCGTGCTGCTGCTCATCGCCTCGCTGAACATCTTCGTGGGCGCCTTCAACATGCTCCCGCTGCTGCCTCTGGACGGCGGTCACATCGCCGCGATCGTCTACGAACGGATCCGGGCCTGGTTTGCCCGCCTGCGCGGCCGGCCCGACCCCGGCCTGGTCAACATGGCCAAGCTGGTACCGGTCAGCTTCAGCCTGTTCCTGGTGATCGTGGTGTTCAGCCTCGTCCTGGTCGCCGCCGACATCGTGAACCCGCTACAACTAACCGGCGGCTAACCGACGCACCCGTCAGCGTCGGTAACCTCCCGTTACCCAAGTGATGGTTCAATGGGGCACGTCGAGGGATTCGGGGATGCCTAACTAGTGGATGGGGCTCATGAGTATTGACCTCGGTATGCCGCAGGCGGCGCCCGCGCCGCTGGCCGAACGCCGGCTGTCCCGCCAGATCATGGTGGGCTCGGTGCCGGTGGGCGGGGGAGCGCCGGTAACCGTGCAGTCGATGACCACCACGCTGACCGCCGACGTGAACGCCACTCTGCAGCAGATCGCCGAACTGACCGCTTCCGGCTGCCAGATCGTCCGGGTCGCGGTCCCGTCCCAGGACGACGCCGACGCGCTGCCCGACATCGCGCGCAAGTCGCAGATTCCGGTCATCGCCGATATCCACTTCCAGCCCAAGTACGTGTTCGCGGCGATCGACGCCGGCTGCGCCGCGGTCCGGGTCAACCCGGGCAACATCAAGCAGTTCGACGACAAGGTGGCCGAGATCGCCAAGGCCGCGTCCGACGCCGGGATCCCGATCCGGATCGGCGTCAACGCGGGCTCGCTGGACAAGCGCCTGCTGGCCAAGTACGGCAAGGCCACCCCGGAGGCGCTGGTCGAGTCCGCGCTGTGGGAGTGCTCCCTGTTCGAGGAGCACGGCTTCCGCGACATCAAGATCTCGGTTAAGCACCACGACCCGGTGGTGATGATCAACGCCTACCGGCTGCTCGCGCGCAAGTGCGACTACCCGCTGCACCTGGGCGTGACCGAGGCCGGCCCGACCTTCCAGGGGACGGTCAAGTCCGCGGTGGCGTTCGGCGCCCTGCTGGCCGAAGGCATCGGCGACACCATCCGGGTCTCTCTGTCCGCGCCCCCCGTGGAAGAGGTCAAGGTCGGCATCTCGATCCTGGAGTCGCTCGGCATGCGCCAGCGCCGCCTGGAGATCGTGTCCTGCCCGTCCTGCGGCCGGGCCCAGGTCGACGTGTACAAGCTGGCCGAGGAGGTAACCGCCGGGCTGGACGGCCTGGAGGTGCCGCTGCGGGTCGCGGTCATGGGCTGCGTGGTCAACGGTCCCGGCGAGGCCCGCGAGGCGGACCTCGGTGTTGCTTCCGGCAACGGAAAGGGCCAGATCTTCGTCCGCGGCCAGGTCATCGCCACCGTCCCGGAGTCGCAGATCGTAGAAACCCTGATCGAGGAGGCCCTGCGCCTAGCCGAGCAGGCCTCTGCCGACCAGGACGGCGACGACCCCGCCCCCGGCAAGCCCGTCGTCACGGCCTACTGACCCCGGCCCCCGGGCCACGCCGTTGACACCTCGGAGTACTAGGCATAGGGTCCCTTGGTATGGAGCGTGAACGGCTCAAGGGAAACCTGGACCTGCTGTTGCTGTCGGTGCTCTCGTCCGGTCCCGCGCACGGGTACGCGATCATCTCGTCGCTGCGCGACCGCAGCGGGGGCACGTTCGACCTGCCCGAGGGGACCATCTACCCCGCCCTGCACCGGCTGGAAGACGCCGGCCTGCTGGCCAGCACCTGGGCCCAGGCGGAGGGGCGGCGGCGCCGCGTCTACGGGCTGACCGACCAGGGGGTCGCCGCGCTCGCCGCCCAGCAGACCGAGTGGCGTAAGTTCGCCGGCGGGGTACACGCGGTGCTCGGCTGGGCGACCCAGGCCGTATGGCCGCCGGCCGCCGGCCCGGCCGCGACCGAGCCGGGGTGGTCGGCATGAGCGGGGCGGGCACCGACCTGATCGGCGGGTACCTGGCCGAGCTGCGCGCCGGGCTGTGGGTCCCGGCGGCCGAGGCGGAGCTCATCGTGGCCGAGGCCGAGGACCATCTGCGCGAGACCGCCGCGGTGGGGATGGAAATCGGGATGACCGAGCTGGAGGCCCATCAGGCCGCGATCTCCAGCTTCGGGCCGGTCCGCGCCGTGATCCGGGCGCACCGCCGGCGGACCATCACGGCCGGCGACGCGGTGTTGGCCGCGTGGAAGCTCATCGGGCTGTTGGGCGCGACCGTCGGTGCCGGCGGCCTGGCTGCGGTGTTCTTGCTGCACTCCCTCCCGGTCTGGGCGTGGCGCCCGCCGGTCCCGCCCGGCGGGCCGGGCTGCCAGTGCTCGGTCAGATTCACCTTCACCTTCAACTGGGCTGTGATGGCGATGCCCTACGCGGCCACGGCGGCGGGCGGCCTGGCTCTGCTGGCCACTCGCCAGCTGGCTAACCGCCGCCTGGCCCGGCGCGGCATCTCGGGCCGGGATGCGCTGTCCCCGGCGGTAACGGCAATCTTCTTCCTGCTGGTATCGGCGCTGCTGCTGGCGCTCAACATGAGCGGCGTGGGGGCGCTCACCGTCCAGGGAGCCAACTGGACCACCCCGATCTCATCGGGCTCCACGACCACGACCGTTCCCCTGGTACCGGGGGCCATCATCGCCGGGTGCCTGGCGGTGGCCCTCGCCTACTGTCTCCAGACGGCGGTCAGGCTGGCCCGGTGCCGGCCCGGATCAGGTGCGCCCGCTCTGCCGGGCCGGGATCCGCTGTCCCCGGCGGCCACGGCGAGCTTCTTCCTGCTGGTATCGGCGGTGCTGTTCGCGCTCAACGTGACCGGCGTGGGGTCGGTCACCAACCAGGTGGCGTGGGTCAGCGTCCCGCTCTCGTCGGGCTCTGTCACCACGGCCGTTCCCCTCGTACCGAGTGCCGTCGTCGGCGGGTGCCTGGCGGTGGCCGTCGCCTGCGGTGTCCAGGCGGCCCTCAGGCTGACCCGGCGCGGGCTCAAGGTGACCACGGCGGTATAGGCCGACGCTGCGGACCGGGGCGTTCGCCGGTGCCGTTGTGCCTGTCCCTGCTGAAGGAGACCAGATGCGCGACAAGATCCATCCAGCGCGGCTGACCCGCTCACGGCGAGCGCACCTGCTCGCCGTCGCACTGCCCCTCGGCGCGGTCTTGGTGGCAGGATGTACGGGAGGCTCAGGCCACCCGGCCCCGGCCACGCCGCGCGCGACTGCCCCGGCGTTGAGTGCGGCTACCGACTGCTTTGTCGCCCCGGCGGCCTGCTATACCCCGTCCCAGTTCCGGGTCGCGTACGGCATCCAGCCCTTGCTGGACAGCGGGATCGACGGCCGAGGCGAAACGATCACGGACCTTGAAACTGCTGTATCCCTCAACGCCCCGCCGGGATCCACCATCATCCAGGCGGGACCCACCAGCACCGCCACCACCCACGTGACCGTGGCCGGGCCCCCTGGCCAGCCCCCGGCTATCACCGATATCCGTCAGGATCTGGCCAGATTCGACAGCCTGTTCCGGCTGCCCGCCGCGCGGATCCAGGTCGTGACCAGCCTCGCCGGCTCAGCCTCGCGCTGGCAGGCGGCCAGCGGCGAGGTCGGGGACCTCGAGGAACTGCACATGGCCGCCCCCGCCGTGACCCTCCGGGTGGTCCTGATGCCTGCAGACATCCAGACCAGCGCCAAGGCCGCGACGGCGGGCCTGCTCGCCGGGTTGCGGCTCGCCGTCTCCGACACCGACGTGGTTTCGATCAGCTGGGATCTGGGAGAGCACTTCTTCACCAAGGCCCAGGCGGCCGAGCTGAATTCGATCCTGCAGGGAGCGGCCGCTGACCACGTCACGGTGGTCGCAAGCACCGGCGACAACGGCTCGTTCAGCGACATGCAGGCGTTTGCGAGCACGCCGACCGCGCCGGGCACGCCGGTCAAGGAGGTCAGCCTTCCGGCCTCCGACCCGTTCGTGCTGGCCGTCGGCGGCACCACGCTCACCGCGAATCCCGCGACCGGCGCCTACATCAGCGAGACCGCCTGGAACACCTCGGCCTCCTTTTCTCAGCCAGGCTCGGCATCGGGGGGCGGCTTCAGCCACCGGTACGCCCGTCCCGCCTATCAGGATGGCGTCCCCGGGATCGGGGCGATGAGGGGCGTGCCCGACGTGGCCGCTGACGCCGATGCGGCGGAAGGCGCCCCGATCGTCTATGCCGGCGGTAGCACGCCATGGATCACCCCGGCCTCCGGCACCGAGGCCGCCGCGCCGCTGTGGGCGGGACTCATCGCGCTGGCGGACCAGGACGCCCATCATGACCTCGGCTTCGTTAACCCCGCCATCTACCGCATCGCCCGCGGCTCCAGCTACCACCAAGCGTTCCACGACATTACTACCGGTAACAACATCATGACCATGCCGTATCCGATCGGCACGGTCGGTTACCAGGCCGCTCCCGGATGGGACCCGGCGACGGGCTGGGGAAGCCCCGACGCGCAGGTGCTCGTCCCGCTGCTGGCCGGCTCATGAGCTCCGGCCAGGCAACCTCGGCGCACGGCGCAGCTAACGCCGGGCCGCCGCCACAGGTCATGGTGGCGGCGGACGGTGTCAGCCGGACCTTCGGCAGCGGGCATCTGGCCGTTCAAGCTCTGCGCGGGGTCTCGCTCACGGTAGACCGTGGTCAGCTCGTGGCCTTGCGCGGGCGATCCGGCTCCGGCAAGACCACGCTGCTGAACATCATCGGTGGCCTGGACGACCCGACGGCGGGCCGGGTGTGGGTGGACGGCCGCGAGGTGAACCGGATGACCGAGCGGCAGCGGCTGACGCTACGGCGGGACACGGTCGCCTTCATCTTCCAGTCCTTCGGGCTCGTGCCGATGCTGTCCGCGGCGGAGAACGTCGGGATTCCGCTGCGCATCGAGGGCCTGCGGCCCAGCGAGCGCCGGGAGCGGGTCGCGGCCATGCTGGCGCTGACCGGGATGGCCAGCCACGCCGCCCACCGCCCGGGTGAGCTTTCCGGCGGCCAGCAGCAGCGGGTGGCCATCGCCCGCGCGCTGGCTGGCCGGCCGGGCCTGCTGATCGCGGACGAGCCAACCAGCCAGCTCGACCTGGAGACCGGCCGGCAGATCATGGAGCTCCTGCTCAGCGTGGTGCGTTCGGAGGGGATCACCGCCCTGGTCGCCACCCACGACGAGGCGCTGATCGACCTGGCCGACAAGGTCATCGCGCTGGAGGATGGGTCCGTCAGCACCGTCAGCAGCACCCCGGAAAGATAGGGGCAGCGCGTGGGTGGGCTGGGGGTGTCCTTCCTCTTCCGCCGGGCCAGGTCCTCGTCGTTGCTGCTGGCCTGCGTCGCGGTCACGGTCCTGCTGGCCACCGGGCTCGCGGCCGTGCTCTGGACCTTCGCCGGCGCGGTGATCCCGCTCGGAGCGCAGGACATCCTGGCCGGCGCCCAGGGCCGGGTGATCGGCCTGTCCGGTGAGGTCGACGCCGGCCAGGCCGCCACCGACTCGCAGCAGATCCGGGCCGCGCTGAGCAAGGCCTGGCCGGGGGTCGGTTTCCAGCTGGAAAGCGCGCTGTGGGCGGCCCCGCTCGAGCTCTCGTCGTCGGCCAAGAGCACGGTCACCAGTTATGTCCAGCCCGCGTCGCTAGAGGGGATCAGCGCCCAGGCGACACTGACCGCCGGGACGTGGCCAGGGCCGCCGCACCCTGGCGGTCCGGTGCCCGTGGCGCTGCCGGCCCCGGCGGCCAGTCAGCTGCACGTGACCCTGGGCTCGGTGCTGACGGGCACCCCCCGGTCCGGTGGGGCGCCGACCTCGCTGCAGGTCACCGGGCTGTTCCGGCCCACGAACCCGGCGTCGACGTACTGGGCGCTTGACCTGCTGCCCATCTCGGGGATCAACGACCAGATTTACACCATCGGGGGCCCAGGCCCAGGCCCAGGCAGCGTCCGGATTTCCTCCGATAGCTACGGTCCGGCGGTGGTGAACCCGGCTGCGTTCGGCGGGGTGCTCACCGTGAGCCAGGGCTCGTGGATGGTGTTGCCGCAAGCGCCGGCGATGGCCCGCGGGAACCTCGAGGCGCTCAACACAGGCACCAGCGCGGCGGTTTCGCAGCTGAGCGTGCTCCTGCCCGACGGGCTGGCGGTGACCTCGAGCCTGCCGCAGCTCCTGGCCGGCATCGCCAGCACCATCGTGCTGACCCGGTCGCTGTTCACGATCGCCGCGCTGCTGTTGCTGCTGGTGGCCGGGGCCGGACTGGTGCTGGCCGCACGGCTGCTGGCCAGCATGCGCGAGGAGGAGTCCGCGCTGCTGCGGGCGCGCGGCGCCACCAGGTGGCAGGTGCTGCGGCCCGTGCTGGCCGAGGCGGTGGTGCTCGGCGCCGTGGCCGGCCTGGCGGGCGTGCTGGTCGGCACGCACCTGACCGGCGTCCTGGCCCGCCTGGCCGGCCTGCGCCTGGCTGGCTATACGGGCCGCGGCGTCACCTCGCTGGCCTGGCTGTCGGCCCTGGCCGTGCTGGTGGTGTGCGTCGCGGTGATGGCCTGGCCGGCGCTGCACACCCTGACCCCCGATGCGGCCAGGCTCCGCCGGGGCCGGCAGGCCCGGCTCGCGGGGATCGCCTGGGCGGGCGGCGATCTGGCCCTGCTGGCGCTGGCCGCGGTCGCGGTATGGGAACTGCGCGGCTATTCGGCGGTCGCGCATCCGGCCACGGGATCGCTCGGGATCGATCCCGTGATCGCCCTCGCCCCCGCACTCGCGCTGGCCGGGGTGGCGCTCATCCCGCTTCGCGGGCTGCCGCTGCTGGCCNNATCGCGACGGCGACCACCACGCTGGCCCTGGCCGGGTACCAAAGCTGGCGGCAGTCGGCCGCGGACCAGGCCGCCTTCGCGGTCGGCTCGGATGTGCAGGTGGACGCCGCGGGCCCGCTGCCGCCGGGCGCAACCGGGGCGATCACCGGGGCACCCGGCGTCACCGCCGCCACGGAGGCCAGTGTCGCCAGCATCGGCAACGAGGGCCAGCTGATCGCGCTGGACGCGAGCACGGCAGGTAAGGCGATCCTGCTCCGCCCCGATCTGTCGTCGCTTCCGCCGAGCGCGCTGTGGCAGCGCATCACGCCGCGGCGGCTGTCCGGGCTGGCGCTGCCCGGCCGGCCGGACCGGCTGGAGATCCTCGCGACCCTCGGGGCGGGCCCGGGCACCAGCGCCGCCGAGCTACGGAAGGGTCTTGGCTCAGTCTTCGTCACGGCCTGGATCCAGGACGCCGGCGGCGCCACCTACCAGGTACCGGCCGACGGGATCCTGTCCGCCGACGGCCAGCCGCACTCCCTGGTCTTCACCCTGTCAGGTCCGCGGCAGCCCGGCGGCCCGCTGCGACTGCTCGGGTTCACGCTGGGACCCTATACCCTGCCGCCGTACGACCCGGCGAACCCAACGTCGGCCCCAACCGCCCGCCTCACCATCGGTTCGCTCGCAGTGGCGGACACGGCCAGCGGCCCGTTCGGCAGGCCGTTCGCCCACGGTGACGCCCTGGCGGCGTGGCAGGGCACGGCACGGTCGGCACGCGTGCCGACCGGGGCACCCAACCCGTACGGGACGATGCCGCCATCGGACGGGACAGCGCCATCGATCCTGGGCTGGCATAGCGCCGCCGGGGGCGCCCGGCAGCTCACGTTCAACATCGGACACGCTCCGTCGGTACCGGTCGAGCTCAGCGTCAGCCTCGCGCCCGCGGCTGCCACCGGGCAGGTCACGATCCTGGCGCCGTTGCCTTCCCAGGTCGTCCCGGCGATCGCCACCAGCGGTTACCTGGCGGCCAACCACCTCGGCATCGGATCGGTCACCTCGGTTACGGTCGGCGGGTTCGCGGCCACGATCCAGATCGTGGCGTCGGTGGCCAACTTCCCGACCGTCTTCGGGCCGAACCAGGCGCTGATCATCGACCTCGCGGAGGTCAACGACCTGCTCGTCGCCAACGACCTACCGCAGATAGTGGGGCCCTTGCCGGTGACCCGCTGGTGGCTGCGCACCGCTGGCGGCCAGGTACCGCGCCTGCCGGCCGGCCTCGGCCTGTCCGTCACCAGCCGCGTCAACCAGCAGGCGGCCCTGCTCGACAACCCGCTGCTGACCGCCCCCCGGCAAGCCATGCTGGCCATCGGGGTGGCGGCGGTGCTGCTCGGCGTGCTCGGGTTCTCGGTCAGCGTCGCGGCTAGCCTGCGCTCACGGCGGACGCAGAGCGCGGTGTTCGCCGCGCTGGGGGTGGGGAAAAACGACCAGGCTGGTCAGCTATGCCTGGAGCAGGGCGCGCTCAGCCTTCCGGCCGCGGCCGCGGGCCTGCTGGCCGGGATCGGCCTGGCCGAGTTGATGGTGCCCGCGATCACCCTGACCGCGGATTCGACGGCACCGCTTCCGTGGGCCCTGGTGATAGTGCCACTCGGCCCGGCCGTGGCCCTGGCCCTGCTCACCGCGGCCGGGCCGGTCGCCGCCGCTGCCCTGTCGGTCCTGCGCCGACCCGACCCAGCGGCGCAGTTGCGGGCGGAGGGCGGCTGATGAGAACGCTGTGGCCGCGGCTGCGCCCCCCGGCCGGAGGCCCGGGCAAATTCAACACTGCCTGGGTGACGCTGACCGGTACCGGGGCCGCCGCCAGTGTCGCCTTCGGCTTGCTCGTNNGGCGGGATGCCGATAGCCAGCGACCCGGCCGCCTGGGCGAGCCTGACCACGGGCTACGTGCCGGTTACCGGGGCCGCCCGGGCCGCCGGGAACGGGACGCCGCAGTTCGAGATGACCTACCGCACCGAACTGGCCCGCTACAGCCAGATCGTGGCCGGGCGGCTCCCGGTCAGCGGCTCGTATCCCGGGAACCACGCCGTGGTGCAGGCGGCGGTGACCACCACCACCGCGGCCAGGTTCGGGCTGAAGGTCGGCGCCCGGCTGAACGCGGGGTCGTTGGAACTGGTGATCACGGGGATCATCCGCCCGACGGACCCGGCGGCCACCTTCTGGAGCGAGGATCCCGGGGTGGCCACGCCCGCGCTGACCCAAGCCGCGGCGCCTCAGCTGCCGTACTGGATCGCGGCGGCCTTCATCGGCCCCAGTGCGCTCCCGCTGGTCGAAGCCACCATCGGCACCACTGAAATGCAGGTGACCTGGGTGTACACGGCCGCGCTCGGCGGGATCACCGCAGGCCAGGCCGACGAACTGGAGGCCAGCGTCACCAGCCTGGCCTCCTCCGGGGCCACGGTGTTCACCCCCGCCGGGAACCCGGTCACGGTGACGATTTCCTCCCAGATTCCCGCGATCTTGTCGCCGTTCATCTCCGGGGAAAACGCCGTCGCCCCCGCGCTCGAGCTACTGTACGTCGGCCTGACCGTCATCGGGGCGGTCGTGGTGCTGCTCGGCGCCCGGCTGGTGGCGCAGCGCCGCGCCGCGGAGTTCACGCTGATGCGAGCCCGGGGCGCGGCGCTGTACCAGCTCGCCTGGCTGGTGCTGCGGGCCAGCGTGGTCGTCGCCGCGGTCGCCGGGGCGCTGGCCGCGCTGCTCGCCATCGGCCTGACCCCCGGCGACGGCGACNNNNGGGAACAGCGGCCTGTACACGAGCGCGGCGCCGGTGCTCGTCGCGATCCCGGTGGCCGTCGTCCTGCTGCGCTGCTACCCCCTCCTGGCCCGCGAGCTGGCCCGGATCGCGGGCCTGACCCGCGGGGTGGTCGCGTTCGTCGGCCTGGCCCGGGCCACCCGTACCCCGCCCGGCACCGTCCTGCCGGCGTTCGCCCTGGTGCTGGTGCTGGCCATGGTGGCGTTCCCGGACATGGTCAGCACCTCGGTCACCCGAAGCCAGGTGGCCGAATCCTGGCAGCAGGTGGGCGCCGACGCTATCATCCAGGCCCCGCCCGACCAGGTGATTCCGGCCGGACTGCAGGCCCAGATCTCTTCGCTGCCCGGCGTCGTCTCCACCGCTACCGCGGAGGTCGACGCCGCGTTGCTGAACTCCGAGACCGAGATGTCCGTGATGTACGTCGACCCGGCCCAGTACGCGGCCGTGATCGAGCAGGCACCCGGCCCGCGGTTCCCGCTGGCCGCGCTGTCGGGGTACAGCGGCCAGTCGGGGGCGAACGTCCCCGCGGTCGCCACTGCCGCTGCCGCCCAGATTCCCGCGACAGCGCAGGTCAGCGTCAACGCTGGAGCCAGTACGATCACGATCCGGCGGGTCGGACAGACCGGCGTCCCCGGCGTTCCCGGCGCCGTCGGCGTGGGCCCGGGTATCACCGTGATCGTGCCAGCGCAGGCCGCCAGCTCGTTCGCGCCGAACGTGCTGCTGGTCGCCGGGCCCGGGCTGGATGCGGCGCGGCTGAGCGCGGACGTCAGCCGCGCGCTGCCGGGCGCGTCGGTGACGTTCCGCGCCGCGGCCCTCGCCGCGCTGACCACGGCGCCGGTGCCGCAGGCGGCGCAGGTGGCCCTCACCCAGGGAATGGCCGCCGCGGCCGGCTTCGGTGCGCTGGTCCTGCTGCTGTCGCTGCTGCTCACCGCCTGGACCCGCGACATGACGCTGGCCCGCCTGGCCACGATGGGGCTGCGCCGCTGGCAGGCCCAGCTGCTGCAGGCGACCGAGACGCTACCCCCGGTCATTGCCGCCGCCATCGGCGGCGTCGCGTGTGCCTGGCTGCTCGTGCCACTGGTCGGGTCATCGCTGAACCTGGCGGCGTTCGCCGGGACCGGGTCGGCCGCCGCCGTGACTCCCGCGGTAGTCCCGCTGGTCGGTTCCGCAGTCGGGCTGGTGCTGGCCGCGCTGCTCGTGCTGGCCGTTCAGGCCGTAATCACCTACCATCGCGGCAGCGCCAGGGCGCTGCGGATCAGTGACGAAGGAAGCCCAGGAACATGACCCAACCTCCCGCGCCTGCCCCGCAGGACCAGGCCCCCACCGGGGCGGACGGGATGATCGTCTGTGACCGGCTGGTCCGGATCTACTCCGGCAAGGGCATCGAAGTACAAGCTCTGCAAGGGCTGGATCTGCTGATCGCCGAGGGGGAGCTGACCGCGTTGATCGGCGCGGCGGGCAGCGGCAAATCCACACTGATGAACATCCTCGCCGGGCTGGACACGCCGACGGCGGGGTCGGTGTGGGTGGCTGGCCGCAACCTGGGCGCGATGACCGCCAAAGAGCGGCTGTCCTACCGGCGGAAGGTCGCCGGCTTCA
Organism: Actinomycetota bacterium; assembly: GCA_003136255.1. GTDB lineage: Bacteria > Actinomycetota > Actinomycetes > Streptosporangiales > Streptosporangiaceae > Palsa-504. The sequence goes on along the minus strand of PLDT01000142.1, from coordinate 665 downwards.
TCTGGCAGCAGACGTCGCGGAACCTGCTGCCCTACATGACCGCCCGGCAGAACGTGCTCCTGCCCATGCGGCTGAGCGCGCTCGGCCGCGGCGAGCAGCGGCGGCGCGCCGGTCTACTGCTCGACACCCTGGGCATCGCGCACTGCGCCGACCGGACCCCGGACCGCATGTCCGGCGGCGAGCAGCAGCGCGCCGCCATCGCCACGGCGCTGGCGAACCAGCCGAAGGTGCTGCTGGCCGACGAGCCCACCGGCGAGCTGGACTCCGCGACCGCCCGGGACGTGTTCGCCGCCCTGCAGACGGCCAACACCGAACTCGGCGCCACGGTGCTGGTGGTCACCCACGACCCGGCCGTGTCAACGCAGGTTCGCCGCACGATCGCGATCAGGGACGGCAAGACGAGCAGCGAGACGATACGGCACACGGCCACCGACGAACAAGGCGAGACCACGCTGCACGCACGCGAGTACGCGACGCTGGACCGCGCGGGCCGGGTTCAGCTCCCGCGCGAGATGACCAGGCGCCTCGGCATGCGCAAGCGCGTCGAACTGCAAGAGGAGCCCGACCACATCGGCGTCTGGCCGGACCAGGCCCCCGACGAGGAACGGGACTAGCCGCCCCTAACGACCCCCTTAGCCGTCCGCTCCCAACGACCCCCCTTTAGC
>PLDT01000598.1:0-6793 GCA_003136255.1 Actinomycetota bacterium | reverse complement strand
CTTTTCCATGATCACGGGCAGAAATGGCCGAATACGGACCAAAACTGCCCGCGATCATGGTCGGCGCCGGGATTGGGTGGTCAGATGGTGGCTAGGGGGCGCGAGTCGGGGTTCAGGAGGGGGGCGCGGCCGGTCTGCTCGCGGTGGGCGAGCTCCTGGCGGACCAGCGGCAGGACGTAGCGGGCGTAGTCGACCATGTCGTTGTAGACGTCCCAGCCGCGGATCGACAGCAGGTCACAGCCGATCTCGGTGTAGTCCAGCAGGGCTTGGGCGACGGTCTCGTAGCTGCCGACGAGTGCGGTCGTGGATCCGGCGCCCTTTAGCTCCTTGGCTAGCGGCGTCCACAGCGCGCGGTCATGAAGATCGCCTTTCTCAGCTACGGCTCGCAACCGCACGGAGCCTACGTTCTGCGGCTCGTTGCCGTTCCAGCGTGCTAGCGCATTGCTGCCGGGCTGGGCCAGCGCCTGCTGGGTCTGGGCGAGGATAGCGTGGGCCTTCTCCCAGGCGAGTTCGTCAGTGGGGGCGACGATCGGCCGGAACGAGACCCAGATCCGCGGCCGGCCCCGCCCGGCGGCGTCGGCGATCGCATTGACCGTCGCGATCTGGCCACTGGTTTCCGCGAGGGGCTCACCCCAGAGCCCGAACACGTCGCCTAGGCGGCCGCCCACGTCGTAGGCCTCGGGCGAGGAACCGCCGACCGACACCTGGATCCGCTCTTGGACGGGCTTGATCTCGGTCTGGAAGTCCTCGAACCGGTAGTGCTTCCCGGCGAAGCTGATCGGACCGTCCTCGTACCAGACCTTGCGCAGGATCTGGATGAACTCATCGGAGCGCTCGTAGCGCTCCTCCTTGGTCAGGTAATCACCCTCGCGGCGCTGCTCGGCGTCGCTGCCGCCGGAGATGATGTGAATGCCGACGCGGCCGTTGCTGATCCGGTCCAGGCCCGCGAATCCCTTCGCGACCTGGGTGGGGAACTGAAAGCCCGGACGGTGGGCGATCATCGGCTTGACGCGCTCGCTGTTGCTGGCCACGAACTGCCCCAGCTGGAGCGAATCGGGAGACGGCGAGCCGTAGGCCACCAGCGTCCAGTCAAAGCCGCCATCGTCCAGCGCGTGGACGAAGCGGCGGGTGTAGTCGGGGTCGAAACCGCCGAAGCCGGTCCCGACCTTGCGGTGGTCGGCGGCGATGTGCGTTGCGCTAATGAACTCGACTGGCATGTGCTGTTGCTCCTCTTGCGGTCAGCGGTTCGGCAGCGCGGGAATCGCGTCCACCAGCGCCTTGGTGTAGGGGTGCTGGGGCTGGGAGAAGACCTCCCGCACAGGGCCGTCCTCGACGACGCGCCCGCGCTGGAGAACCGACACGGTGTCCGCGAGCTGGCGGACGAGGGAGAGGTCGTGGGAGACGAACAGGTACGTCAGCCCCAGCTCACTTTGCAGGCGGAAGAGCAGGTCGATGATGCCGGCCTGCACGGTGACGTCCAGCGACGAGGTCGGCTCGTCCAGGACGACGACGTCCGGTCGCAGCACCAGCGCCCGGGCGATCGCGACCCGCTGACGCTGACCGCCTGAGAGATGGGTGGGGCGGCGGGACAGCATCGACTCGGGCAGCCCGACTGAGTGCAGCGCCTCGCGCACGCGGTCGCGACGTTCGGCCTGGTCCCCTACGCCGAAGCGGTCCAGCGGCTCGCGCACCATCCGCTCCAGCCGCCAGGTCGGGTCCAGCGACGTGAAGGGGTTCTGATAGACGAGTTGCAGGTGGCGCCGCAGCGAGCGCCACTGCCCACGGGAATGGGACCGTACGGACTCATCGCCGATCACGATCTCGCCCGCATCGGGATGCTCCAGCCCCAGCAGCAGCCGTACCGCCGTGGTCTTGCCCGATCCCGACTCTCCGACCAGGGCGTGAGTGGTGCCGCGCTCGACGCTGAAGGAGATGTCCTCGATCGCGACCACGCGGCGGGCGCCGACGGTGAAGGTCTTGGACACCGAGCGGACGTCGATCTGGTTGCCCGTGCCTCGGATGCCCGTACCTCGGATGGCTGCGCTCTCGCCCCGGCGAGCCAGTCCAGCGGCATGGCCGATCCGGTACCGGTCCGGGTTAACCGCGGGAACATCGGCTTGCAGCTCGCGCGTGTACTCCGACCTGGGCGCCGCGAATACCTGCCCCGCCGCGCCCCGTTCCTGGACCACCCCGTCCTTCAGCACCACCAGCGTGTCGGCGCGCTCGGCGGCGACGGCCAGGTCGTGGGTGATGAACAGCAGGCTGATGCCCAGCGATCGCTGCAGCTCGGAGAACAGGTCGAGGATGCGCTTCTGGATCGTCACGTCGAGGCCGGAGGTCGGCTCGTCCGCGACGATCAGCGCGGGCCGGGGCAGCACGGCCAGGCCGATCAGCACCCGCTGGAGCATGCCTCCGGAGAGCTGATGGGGGTAAGAGCCGTAGACCCGCTCGGGGTCGGCCAGACCGACCAGCTCGAAGGTCTCCATGACGCGCGCCCGGCGGGCAGCCGTGTCGCCTTCCGGCAACAGCGCGGCCGCTTCCAGCGCCTGTGACCCGATCGTCCGGACCGCGTTGAGCGCGCTGGCCGGGTCCTGAGGCACATAGCCGAACGCGCGCCCGCGCAACGGCCGGAACTGGCGCTCCCTCAGCTTCGACACGTCCCGGCCGGCGAACTGGATCTGCCCGGCCAGGACCCGCGCCTCGGGCGGGAGCAACCTCAGCACGGTTTTCGCGATCGTCGATTTGCCTGAGCCCGACTCACCGATCAGGGCCAGGCTCTGCCCACGCTGCAGGACGAAGTCCACACCGCGCACCACCGTCTGGTCGCCATAGGCGACCGTCAGGCCCTCGACGCTCAGCAACGTTGCGGACGCCGAGGCGGTGGCGGTGTGGTCGGCAGCGGCGCCTTCAGTGGCCGGGCCGTCGGCCCTTAGCTGGTTTTCCGTAGCCATCTGCTGATCCTGTTGATTGAGAGCACGGTGAGGACGATGACAATCGCCGGGCCGTAGACGAGCCACGGCGCGGTCGCGAAGTTCTGCCCGTTCGCGATCAGCAGCCCCCAGTCGGAGGCCGGCGGCGGCGAGCCGTAGCCGAGGAACGCGAGGGCGGCGATCACGATGATCGCGGAGCCCAGCTGCAGGACCGCCAGCGCCAGCACCGAGCGGTACGCGTTCGGCAGCACGTGCCGGAACAGCACGAAGCCGCGTGAGCCGCCCTGCAGGTAGGAGGACTCGACGAAGACGGAGTGCCGGACCTTCAGTACCTCGGCGCGCATCAGCCTGGCGAAGATCGCGACCGACGATACGCCGGTCGCGATCGCGGCGTTGAGCGTGTTAAAGCCGAGCCCGGTGACGACCACGACCGCCAGCAGGAATCCGGGGATGGCCAGCAGCGTGTCGACGAGCCGCCCGAGAACCGCGTCGACCCAGCCGCCGAGAAAGCCGGCCAGCAGCCCGATCAGGCCGCCGGCGAACAGGCCGATGCCGACCGCCACCAGGGCGGTGCCCACCGACGCGCCCGCGCCGTAGACGACCCGGGCGAACTCGTCGCGGCCGAGGTCGTCGGTCCCGAACCAGTGCAGGGCGCTCGGGGCCTCGAACTTGGCGGCGGGATTCCCCAGGACCGCGCTGTAGGAGGTGAACAGCCCGGGGAACAGCGCCCACAGGACGACGATCGCGACGATGACGAAAGACAGCAGGACCGTCGGCGGCACGCCGGTGAACACGCCGCGCACCGTGGCGGACAGCCGCCGGGCCGGCTGCGGAGCGATCGCGATGCTCATGCCGTGGCCACCTCCCGCCGGCCGCCGGCCGTGAGCCGCACCCGGGGATCGAGCAGTGGAGAGACGAGGTCCGCGATCAGGTTGACGACCACGAACACCACCGCCGCAAGGGCGACGATCGCCTGGAGCACGGGCGTGTCCTGGTTCGATACGGCCTGGTACATCACGGACCCTATCCCGTTGCGCCCGAACACCTCCTCGGTGATTACCGCGCCGCCGATCAGCTCGCCCACGATCAGTGCCGCTATCGTTACCGCGGGCAGCATCGAGGGCTTCACCAAGTGCCGGGCGAACAGCTTGGCCTGGGTCAGCCCGCGAGAGCGGGCCACCAGGACGTACTCCTGCCCTGACTCGCGATCCAGGTTGGCGATCAGCACCTCCGCGAGCGGCGCGCAGATCGGGATCGCGAGCGCGAGCGCCGCGAAGAACGTTCCCACCGGGCTGTTCGGGTCGAGCACGTCGAAGAGGTGCAGCTGAAAGGAGAATTCGTGGATCAGCAGCAGTCCGATGACGAAGTTCGGCACGGACAGGAACAGGGAGGGGGCAGAGCGCAGCACGCTCCTGGCCCACTTGCCCGGCAGGTACTGGGACCCGTAGGCGATCACCGCAGCCAGGATCAGCGCCACCAGCAGCGCCGTGCCTGCGAGCTTCAGCGTGTAGGGGAGGGCACCCCCGATCAGGCTGCTGACCGTCTGGTGGGTCACCAGCGAGACCCCGAGCTGGCCCCTGACGAAGCGCGACAGGGCCAGCCACAGCTGCACTATCACTGGCTTGGTAACCCCGTAGTAGGACTCCACGTTCTTGACCTGGGCCGGGCTCAGCCCGCTCTGCGGGTTGCCGAGCGTGGTCGCGATGGCGTTCCCCGGCAGGACCGTAATCAAGACGAACGAGAGCACGTAGGCCAGGAGGATGACGACGACCGCCTGACCGAGACGCTGCAGCGCGTAGACGAAGTACGGTCGGCCCCGCGACCAGNNGACCAGTACGGCTATATCGGTCACGAAAGCCAGGCCGTGTAGAAGTTCGCGTACGCGACGCCGTTGAAGGTGACGCCGTGCACGTTGGGCGCGATCAGGTAGATGCGCTGCACCTGCTGCACGATGGGGATGAAGTACCCCTCATCGAGCACGTACTTCTGGACCTGGTTCGCGAGCACGTTGCGCTGGGCCGTGCTCGACGCGGACTCGATCTGCTGCGACAGGGTGTCCAGGGTCTGGTCGCTGGTCCCCACCCCGAACCAGTTCTCGCCGTGGTTCAGGCTGGTCAGCACGCCGCCGACGGTGCTGAAGTCGATGAAGCTGCGCGATACCGACAGGAGCGGCGGGATCGGGGGCGTCTCCACCGTGGCGTAGTCCGAGAGCGGGATGATCTTCAGCTGCGCCTTGATGCCGACCTTCTGGAACTGCTGGGCGATGAGCTCGTCCTCCTGCTGGGTGGACGGGACGTACGGGTTCGGGATCAGGTTGAAGTCGAGGGTCTGGCCGTCCTTGGTCCGGTAGCCGTTGGAGCCCAGGACCCAGCCGGCCTGCGTGAGGAGCTGGTCCGACAGCGCCGGGTCGTAGTTGAACAGGGCCGAGTCGTTCTGCGCCTCGGGGACGTTGCTCTGNNGTTGATGGCGTGCTGTATGGCCTGTCGCACCTGCAGGCTGTTGGTCGGCGCCACGCCCGCGTTCACCTCGAAGCCGTCGACGAAGCCCAGGTAGCGGGGCGTGTCCACGGTGAAGCCCTGCGCCTCGAGCGAAGGGATGTCCGACGGCGTGACGTTGAAGTCGGCCTGCGCGTCGCCGGCCACGACCGCTTGTTCACGCGTCGACTCGTCGGCCACCACCTTGTAGGTGATCGAGTTGAGGTACGCCGGCCCGGTGTGGCCGAGAGCGGGCGGGCCCCAGTTGTAGTCCGCGCGCCTGACGAGGGTGTAGCTCACCCCCGTCTGGTAGGACTTGACGACGAAGGGACCGCTGCCGATCTCGTTCAGCAGGTTCGCCTGCTGGTTCACGCTCAGCGCGAGCGTCTTGGGCGCCAGCAGGATGGAGCCGTGGTAGCCAAGCGTCGGGATGAACCCGAGCGTCGGCTTGGAGAAGTTGACCTGCACCGTGAGGTTGTTGACGGCCACCGCATTCTCGAAGTAGAGCGCGGGGAACAGTCCCACCTTCGCGATCCCGCGGCTGGGGTCGCCCTTGGCCCACAGGGTGATGTTGTCGACGACGGCCGCGGCGTTGAGCGGCTCCCCGTCGGAGAAGGTCACCCCCGGCTTGAGGTGCAGGATGAACTTAGTGGCGTTGTCCTCCGTCTGCCAGCTGGTCGCGATCCAGGGGCTGATCTGGCCGGTGTTAGAGACGTAGACGAGCTTGTCGGTGATTTCCCCCCACAGGTTCCCCTCATAGCTCGATATGTTGCTCGTGCTCGAAACCCAGCCGGCCGGGAATTCCTGGATCAGGAACGTGAGATTGCCGCCGTCCTTCGGCTGGCCCGCCGCCGCGACGTTGGCGCTCGCGGTGCTCGACGCGCCCGACCCGCCCGACGTGCACGCGGCGATCCCTAGCACGAGCGCGGAGACAGCAGCCGCGCTGAGCACGGCGCGGCGAAATCTATTACGTCTGACCATCAGATGTCTTCCTTCTGCTGGAGGGGTCTCGTACGGGTCATGAGCACGGAACGGCTCCGAGGGGAACTGGGCTGGGGCAGGCGGCTGTCGCCGCGAGCGGGTCGGTGAATCCAGGCGAGCGCTGGGCCGGACAGGTCAGCGCCGGCGCGAGCGCTACCGGCGATCGTGGCGGTCACGACACCTGCGGCCTGGAAGGACTGGTGGCGTGCGCGAGCTCCTGGCGGACCAGCGACAACGCCCGCTGGCCGGGCTCGATGGCGTGGTTGAGGTGGTCGCAACCGCGGATCGACACCAGGTCGATTCGGCGGCTATCGGATTCCCTACCATTACAATAGATTAAGTAGGATTACCGCTCGCCGTCCAACGACGATCTCGAATCGGAACCGATCAGCAAATACGATTGGACGC
>PLDT01000207.1:0-10839 GCA_003136255.1 Actinomycetota bacterium | reverse complement strand
TCCAGACCAGGGCCGCCGTCGCGGTGAGCGGATGATTATCGATCGTGACCCGGACCATGTCGTGGATGCCAGCTGGCCGGGGCAGCCGGACCAGCCCCGGCTGGGTCCCGGCGATCACACTGGGGCCGGTCAGTACCGCGGTAGGCCGGTCCCCGGTCGCGGCGAAGGCCAGGGCCATGGGTAGCGACTGCCGGAATGGCGAATCGGTGAACTCAAAGCGCGGATCCACGGCCCGCAGAACCCTCATCCAGGCGTCGTAGGTCCCGGCCTCAGCGCGGCGCGGCCCGTGGACGACAGCCGTGCGGGCGATCTGGGCCAGGCTGATGCTCCCGCGATGTGCCGCCGNNAGGCCGGCGTCGGCCCGGTGCTGACGGATCAGCGAGAACTCGGCGTCGAGCGACGTCTCCATCCAGAGCACGTCCACGTCGGCGGCGGCGGCCGCTGACAGCAGGGCGGACGCTGTTGGTACCGCCAGCAGATCCGGCAGCTGCGGTGGCACGACCACGCGCAGGCGCTGCCGTCCCAGGCCCGCGGCCTGCCGGGTGCGGCTCACCGCGTGATCCACCAGAGAAAGGACGTTCCTGGACGAGTCCAGCAGTATGGTGCCGGCCTTGGTGAGCCGCAGGCCGTCACGCCGGCGCTGCAGCAACGGGGTGCCGACGATCTCTTCCAGCCGCCGGATCTGCTGGCTCAGGGTGGGCTGGGCGATGAACATTCGCTCCGCGGCGTGCGTGAAGGTGCCCGCGTCGGCCAGAGCTACGAAGTAGCGCTAGTGCCGTAGCTCAATATCCGCCGGCACTTCCGCTCCATCAAGGGGGAGCACATCGTCAGCGTAACCAGCCAGGCGCGGGTGGATCATCGCGCAGCTGCCGGAGGTTCCGGGCCGCCGGCTTATACATCTGTAGGATTCCTGGTGACCGGGAGGGACGCGTGTTCGAGGAGCAGCTGCAGGTCATTGCCGAACAGCTCGCCGACGCCCTGGAACGGTCGGTAATCATCGAGGACGCGGCGCTGCGCCCGGTGGCGGTCAGCGCGCAGACCGGGCTGGTGGACGCCACCCGGATCGAGGCGGTGCTGCAGCGACGCACCACCGCGCGGCACCGGCAGATGCTCACCGAGCGCGGGATCTTCACCGCGCGCGAGCCGGTGCCGATCCCGGCCCCGGAACCCGGCAGCCTGCCCCGGCTGTGCCTGCCGCTGAGGCACCGCGATCAGCTGCTCGGCTTCCTATGGCTGATCGACGAGCCGCCCCTGACCGCGGCGCAGATCCAGCGGGCCCAGGCCGCCGCGGCGCAGGCCTCCCGGCTGCTGCACCAGCGCGCGGCCCGGCAGACCGCGGAGTCCGGCACCTTCGCCGCGCTGGCCGACACGCTCCTGCACGCCGAAGCCCGGGACCGCGCGGCGGCGGCCCGCGAGCTGACCGGCGAGGCGGCGCTGGCCGGCTCGCCACCCTACGCGCTCGCGCTGATCCGGTACCTCGCGGACGCGCCCGCGGGCGGCCGGGCAGATCCGCCCGCGGGCGAGCGCGACGGCCTGCTGCAGGTGGCCGGGAACCTGCGGCGCCGTGCGGCACCCGGCAGCTTCGTGCTGGCCACCCCGGGACCGCACGAGCTGATCGCGATCACTACCCGGGACGCGACCGGCCCGCTGCGCGACACCGTCCGCGCGCTGCCCGGGCCGGCACTGGTCATCGGCACGGCCGGCGCCGCTGCGGCGCTGGAGGCGGTCCACGCCGAGCTAGACAATGCGCGTTACGCGGCGGAGGTCGCCGCGGGCGTTCCCGCGTTCAGCCGGGCCGCGGACTGGGGCGAGCTGGACAGCTACGCCGTTTTCCAGTACCTGCCGCGCGACCAGGCGGCACCGGAGCGGATCTGCCCGGGCATCACCGCGCTGCTGACCGAGCGCACCGGCATGTATGAGGCCACGATCCGGGCCTACCTGGACTGCGGCGCGAACGCCCAGCAGGCCGCGGCACTGCTGCACATCCACCGGACCACCTTGTACTGGCGCCTGACCCGGGTCAGCGACCTGCTCGCGGTCGACCTGAGCCGGGGCGATGACCGGCTGAAACTCCACCTGGCCCTCAAACTCGCCGAACTGACCCGGCCCGGCCGCTAGGGGAGCCGCTAGGGGGAGATGCCCTGGCGGAGGGCTTCGCGGACGATCTCGGTCCGGCCTTTGGCGCCGAGCTTGGCCAGGATGTGGGAGATGTAGGTCTGTACCGTGCGGCGGGACAAGAACATGCCGCGGGCGATTTCCGAGGTCGAGTCGCCGCGGGCGATCAGGGCGGCGATCTTGACCTCGGTGGGCGTGAGCGCGGCCCAGCCGGAGGCGGGGCGCGGGCCGCGCGGACCGCGGACGCCGCGCCTGATGCCGTAGGGACGAAGCCGGCTTTCGGCCCGGCGGATGTCCCAGCGGGCGTTCAGGGGCTCGTACCAGGCGGCGGCCTCGTTGAGCGCGGCCCGGGCCTCGTCGCGGTGGCCGCGTTCGGCCAGCACGACGGCCAGGTCCTCCATCGCGGCGGGCAGTTCCGCAGCTGGGCCGGCCGTCCGGTAGTGCGCGACCGCCTCGCGGAGCGGGGCCGGATCGGAGTTGAGGAGTCCCTGGCACCGCAGGCTGGCCGCGGCCGCCCGGGCCGGCTGGGTTTCCGCCGCGGCCTCCTGCTGGCACGCCCGGGCCGCGGTCTGGGCCAGCTGCCGGTCACCGGCGGCGATCGCGAGCCGGACGAGATCGGGCAGCCACTGGTGGGTCAGGGTCATCTCGCCGTCGCGGCGGGGCAAGATCTCGGCCAGCGCCAGCATGGCCTGGCGGGTCTCGCCGCGCTGCTCCAGCGCCACGGCGTGCGCGGCGAGCAGGAAGTCCCGGTTCTCCCGGTCGGGAACGGTCAGCACGGGCAGGGCCAGGCCCGCGCGCAGGTGCTCGTCGGCCGTGGTGCGCTGGTCCCGGCGCCCGGCCACCAGCGCGGTCACGCCGTGGACGAGCAGCGCTGGCCAGCGCTCGCGCAAGAACGTATACGTGAGCCCGGGCGCCTCGTCCTCCTGCGGGTCCAGCTCGGCCAGCGCGTCGTCCCACTGGCCCAGCCAGTACCGCAGCACCGCGGCGCTGACCCAGGTGCTTCGATCGGGACTGCCGCTGCGCTGGGCGAACTCGCGGGCCTGGCGCAGGGTCAGCTCCGCTTCCCGCCAGCGGTCCAGGTTCTGCAGGGTGAAGATGCGGTCATCGAGGGCGAACGACCGCAGGTCCGCGTAGCCGGGATCATCGCCCAGCGCGCGCAGCGCCCGGTCGATGTACTCGAGCGCGGCGGCATGGTCGCGCCTGATGCTGTGGCTCAGCCACAGGTCGGTCAGGGCGTGGGCGGTCGCGAACGCGTCGCCTGCCTGCTCGGCCACGGTGAGGGCCTGGCGGGCGGTCTGGTCGGCGGTATCCAGACTGCCGGTGCCGGCCCGCTCCAGCATGGCCAGCATGGCCAGCATCCGGGCCCGCCACTGCGGGGGCAGGTCGGTCAGCGCCAGGGCCTGCCGTACGGTGGCGGTCGCCTCGTCGCTGCGCCCGGCGCTGACCTGGGCGCGCGCCAGCACCGAGTACGTCTCGGCCCGCCGCAGCGGGTCGGTCATGACCGGCAGCGCCGCCTGGGCCTGCTGCGCCGCCTGGTCGTAGGAGCCGACGGCGAGCAGGGCCCGGACCAGGAAGGCCATCAGCCCGTCCCGGGCCTGGTCATCGCCGGGCGTCGCGTCCAGTTCCCGGCGCAGCAGGTCGGCCGCCAGTTGCGGGGCCCGCGTGGTCAGTGTGGGCGCGGTCCGCAGCAGCCAGGCTCGAGCCCAGCCCTCACCCGGCTGTCCCGCCGCGGAAAGCTGCTGCGCGACGCTCAACGCATCGGTATCGGTGGCCGCGAGCTCTCGCGCCGCCTCGGCGTGCAGCGCCGTGCGCAGCGCGGCCGGCATGCTCTCGTACAGCGCCTGGCGGATCAGCTGATGCCGGAACGCCAGCTCGGCACCCGAGCCGACCAGGATGCGGGCTGCCACCGCCTCCTGCAGGCCCGCGGCCAGTTCCGACACCGGCCGGCCCAGAAGGACGGCCAGGTCGGTGACGGTGAACTTGGCGCCGAGCAGCGCGGCGGTCCGCAGGATCTGTGCCGTCTGCGCCGAGACGGAACCGAGCCGATCGTTCAGCACGGCGGCCAGCGACGCCGGCAGGGGTTCGGCGCCCGGCCAGACGCCGGCGACGGCGACGGGACCGGGAGCAGGACCGGGACCGGGACCGGGACCNNGGGACCGGGACCGGGACCGGCGGGACCGGGCTGGGCCCGCTCACGTGCCAGGGCATCGACCAGCTCACGCAGGTACAGGGGATTTCCGGCGGCCTGAGCGGTCAGCTGGCGCAGCGTACCTGCGGGCGGCGTGCCGAGCATGGCCGTGACCAGGGCGGCCACATCGGCATCGGGCAGCGGTCCGAGCGTGACCACCGCTCCGCCACGGCGGGCCAGGGCTGAGCGGACCTGCTGCACCTGCGGCCGGTGCGGATCGGACCGGCAGGTCGCGATCAGGAGCAGGCGCAGCTGATCGATCGAGGCGGCGAGCTGGTGCCAGACGAGCAGCGATGCGTCGTCGGCCCACTGCAGGTCGTCGATGACCATTACGGTCGGGGCGGCTGCGCACAGCTCGTCGGCCAGCGCCATCAGCATCTCGACCCCGGAGACGGGCACGTCGCCGTCGGCGAACAGCCCGAGCCGCTGGCTGCGCAGCAGGCTGGCGGCGCGCGCGCGGCGCGGGTCGGGCGAACTAAGGCGGACCTGCAGGCAGTCCTGCATCACGCTCAGCGGCAGTCGCTCGGCCAGCTGGTCCGCGATCCCCCATCCGACGTCCCAGCCCAGCTCGCCCGTTCCGGCCAGCGCCTCGACGACCAGCGACGACTTGCCGATGCCGGGCTCGCCCTCGACCCAGACCGCCGCTCCCCCGCCCTGGCGGAGAGCCTCGACGCCGGCCCGCAGGGCAGTGAGCTCCTGGCCTCGGTCCACCCACTGCGCCGGGCGGTCGATGGGCCACATGGTTGTAACGTATGCCCCGCCCGCGGGCACCGCCTATTCAACGCCGGTGAGTCAGCTGAACGTTACTAAGCGGTACCTCCCATGGGGACGCTGGACAGCCGGGTCTGGATGTCGGCGGTGACGGAGTCCGGTGGCTGGTCGGCGTCGACCGCGACCAGGATGCCGCGCTCGGTGTAGTAAGGGACGAGCAGGCCCGTCGTCTCGGCGAACACCTCGAGCCGGTGCTCGATCACGTCGGCCACGTCGTCGGAGCGTCCGCTCTGGCTGGCGCGGTCCAGCAGTCGCCGGGTCAGCACCGCGTCCGGCGCGTGCAGGTAGATCGCCGCGTCCAGGGTCACGCCGAGCCGGACCGCGAGGTCGGCCGCGGCGGTGGCCTGCGGCAGGGTCCGCGGGAAGCCGTCCAGGATGTACCCGCCCTGGGCGGCCGCCTCGACCACGACCGGGGTCAGCACGTCGAGCACGATCTGGTCGGGGACCAGATCGCCGCGGGCCTGGTGGACGGCGATCTGACGGCCCAGCAGGTCCCCGGAGCGGGCCTGCGCGCGCAGCAGGTCACCGGCGGCGATGTGCCGGGCGCCGGACCAGGCCGCCAGCCGCTCGCCTTGGGTGCCCTTGCCGGCGCCCGGCGGAGCGAGCAGCAGCAGCCTCACGGCACAGCCTTAGAGGGCCGCGGCCGGAGGCCCAGGCAAATCCGGCGCTGTCAGGTCGGCCGGGACGACGATATCCCGCTTCTGGATCTTGCCCGTCCCGCCCTTGGGCAGCGCGTCGACGATCCACACGTGCCGCGGGTACTTGTAGGCCGCGACCTGGCCCTTGACGTAGTCGCGCAGTTCCTCGGGGGTGGCGGTGGCACCCGGCTTGAGGGCTACCGCGGCACCGACCTCCTCGCCCAGGGAGGAGTGCGGCAGGCCGAGCACGGCGGCCTCGGCGACCGCGGGATGCTCGTAGAGCACCTCCTCGATCTCCCGCGGGTAGATGTTGTAGCCGCCGCGGATGATCAGGTCCTTCTTCCGGTCGACGATGTAGAAGTAGCCATCCTCGTCGACCCGGGCCAGGTCACCGGTGTGGAACCAGCCGTCGCGGATCGCCTCGGCGGTGGCCTCGGGGCGCTGCCAGTAGTCCTTCATCACGTTCGGCCCGCGGATCACGATTTCGCCGACCTCGCCGCGGGGCACCTCGTGGTCGTCGGCGTCTACGACGCGCATCTCGACGTCCCGGATGGGGGTGCCGATCGAGCCGGGCTTGCGCTCGCGGCCGGGGAGGTTGAACGAGGCGACCGGCGAGGTCTCCGACAGGCCGTAGCCCTCGAGCACCGGGACGCCGAACGCCTCCTCGAAGCCGCGCAGCACCTCGACCGGCAGGGCCGCGCCGCCGGAGATGCACTCCCGCAGCGAGGAGGTGTCGTAGTCCGCGCGGTCAGGCGCGTGAATCAGCGCCACGTACATGGTCGGCACGCCTTCGAAGACGGTGACCTTGTGGCCGGAGATGATCCGCAGGGCGTGCTCGGCGTCGAACCGCGGCAGCAGGGTCAGGCACGCCCCGGCCGCGACCGAGACGTTGAGCGCGACCGTCTGCCCGAACACGTGGAACAGCGGCAGCCCGCCGAAGATCACGTCGTCGGGGTGCGCCTGGACGATGTCGGTGCGCGTCACCTCGGTGTTGCTGATGAGGTTGCCGTGGGTGAGCTCGGCGCCCTTCGGGTGGCCGGTCGTGCCCGAGGTGTACAAGATCACCGCGGTGTCGTCGTCGTCGACGTCCGCGACCTGGTAGTCCGGCGTGGCGGAGGCCAGCAGTTCGGGGAAGCTGACCTCGTCCACCACGATGGGCTCGGCCTCGGCCTGCTCCGCGCCGGTGCGGGCCTGCTCGGCGAACGCGTGCCAGGCGAAGATCAGCCCGGCCCCGGAGTCGCCCAGGTAATAGGCCACCTCCCGGGCCTTGAGCAGCGGGTTCATCGGGACGACCACGCCGCCGGCCCGGAGCACGCCGTAGTACACCACGGGGACCTCGGCGACGTTGGGCATCATGAGGCCGACCCGGTCGCCGGGTTTGAGGCCGCGTTCGTGCAGCAGCCCGGCCACCCGGGCGCTCGCGTCGTCCAGGGCCCGGTAGGTCATTGCCGCGTTGTCCACCCGCACGGCCACCCGGCCGGCGTGCGCGCGGGTGGTGTCCGTCAGGTTCTTGGCCAGGTTCGTCACGGTGCCAATTGTCCGGCGCGCGGCGCGGACGGTCGTCGTCCCCCCGTATCAAGTCTGTCGCCGGGGGTTGTTACCCCGGCACAACTGTTGTGCCGGCGGGCCGAGGAACCGGCCCATCCTCGTGCCGCCGGCACGTTATCGGCGGGTCCGCTCCGGCCTAGCGTCATGGGTCAAACCGCGAAAGGGGACTGGTATGGATACCGTCCGGCGCTACGCCATGCTCATCGACGGGGAGTGGGTTGACACCGACGACCGGTTCGAGATCCGCAGTCCGGCCACCGAGGAACTGGTGGCCAGCGTGGCCAAGGGCGGCATCGAGGAGACCGACCGGGCGATCGCCGCGGCCAAGGCCGCGCACGCCGACGGCCGCTGGCGCCTGACGCCGCCCGCCGAGCGGGCGGCCGTGCTCGACGCGATCGCGGACAAGCTCACCGAGCAGCTGAACGACCTGGCCGTGCTCGAGGCGCTGGAGAACGGCTCGCCGGTCCGCCAGGCCGGGGCCTTCCAGATCGGCTTCTCCATCGCCCACCTGCGTTACTTCGCCGGCCAGGCCCGCAGCTACGCCTTCGAGCACACCGGGCCGCTGATGCGGGTCCCGACGCTGGCCACCGGCATCGTCCGCCGCGAGCCGATCGGCGTGTGCGCGGCCATCGTGCCCTGGAACTTCCCGCTGCTGCTGGCCATGTGGAAGATCGGCCCGGCGCTGGCCGCGGGCAACACCATGGTGGTCAAGCCCGACGAGCACACCCCGCTGACGCTGCTCGAGTTCGCCCGGATCGCGCTGGAGTGCGGGCTGCCGCCGGGGGTGCTGAACGTGGTGCCCGGCGAGGGCACCGTGGTCGGAGCCCGGCTGGCCAGCCACCCGGACGTGCGGAAGATCGCCTTCACCGGATCGACGGCGGTCGGGCGGGAGATCATGCGGCTGGCCGCGGGCAACGTCAAACGGCTCACGCTCGAGCTCGGCGGCAAGGGGCCGAACCTTGTCCTGGACGACGCCGACCTGACGCTGGCCGCGGACGGCACGCTGTTCGGCTGCCTGATGAACCAGGGGCAGGCGTGCGAGTCGGGCACCCGGATCATCGTGGCCGACGCGATCTACGACGAGTTCGTCGAGCGGCTGATCGAGCGGGCCCGGACGATCACGGTCGGCGACCCGCTCGAGGTGGCCACCGATCTCGGCCCGGTCATCTCGGCCGTGGCCCAGGACCGGATCCTGCGCTACATCGCCTCCGGCAACGCCGAAGGCGCCAAGCTCGTCTTTGGCGGCGGCCGGCCGGCCGGCCCGCAGTTCGAGCGCGGTTTCTGGGTCGAGCCGACGATCTTCACCGACGTCCGCAACGACATGACGATCGCNNGAGATCTTCGGCCCGGTCCTCTCGGTGTTCCGGGCGGAGAGCGACGAGCAGGCCATCCGGATCGCCAACGACACCGAGTACGGGCTGTCGGCCGGGGTCTGGAGCACCGACAACGCCCGCGCGCTGGAGGTGGCCAACCAGCTCGAGGCCGGCACGGTCTGGGTCAACGACTGGCACATGGTCAACGCCGCCTACCCGTTCGGCGGCTACAAGCAGAGCGGGCTGGGCCGCGAGCTCGGGCCGCACGCCCTCGACGAGTACACCGAGGAGAAGTTCGTCCACCTCGACCTGTCCGGCCGCCTCGACCGGCGGGCCTACCCGCTGCTCCTCAGCACGCCGCCGGCCTGAACCCGCAAGGCCCTAAGGATGCTAAGCCCCCAAAACCTCCAGACAACCTTAGGATCAGAGCCATGGAATTCGACGTCGTCATCGAGATACCGCGGGGCAGCAGAAACAAGTACGAGGTCGACCACGAGAGCGGCCTGATCCGGCTGGACCGGACGCTGTTCACCTCGACCGTGTACCCGGCCGACTACGGCTTCGTGCCGGAAACCCTGGCCGAGGACGGTGACCCGCTCGACGCGCTGGTGCTCGTGCTGGAACCGACGTTCCCTGGCTGCCTGATCCGGAGCCGCCCGATCGGGATGTTCCGGATGCGGGACGAAAATGGCCCTGACGACAAGATCCTCTGCGTGCCCGCGAGCGACCCGCGCCAGGAGCACCTGCAAGACCTGCACCACCTGCCCGAATTCGACCGGCTTGAGATCGAGCACTTCTTCTTGATCTACAAGCAGCTGGAACCGGGCAAGTGCGTCGAAGGACAGGCCTGGGCCGGCCGCAGGGAAGCCGAAGCCGAGGTCGAGGCGTCCCGGCGCCGGCTAAAGGACAACCCGGAGGCAGAGTAAGGCTGACCGGGGGGAGAACCGCTGCCCGTTCGGGAAAAATGAACTAACGACCGAACGGACAGCGGTACTGCCCTCGCGTAATCGCTAGGAAGGGACGCCGTCGATGACGCTGGCGGGTAAGACCTTGTTCATCTCGGGTGGCAGCCGTGGCATCGGGCTGGAGATCGCGCTGCGGGCGGCGCGGGACGGCGCCAACGTCGCGCTGATCGCCAAGACGGCCGAGNNGCAGATCGAGGCGGCGGGCGGCCGCGCGCTGCCGGTGGTCGGCGACATCCGCGACGAGAACCAGGTCGCGGACGCCGTCGAGCAGGCCGTCAAGCGGTTCGGCGGGATCGACGTGTGCGTCAACAACGCCTCGGCGATCAACCTGTCCGGCACCGAGGCGCTGGAGATCAAGCGGTACGACCTGATGCAGTCGATCAACACCCGCGGCACGTTCGTGGTCAGCCGGGCCTGCATCCCGCACCTGAAGCGATCGGCGAACCCGCACATCCTGACCCTGTCCCCGCCGGTCAGCCTGGAGCCGCGGTGGCTCGGCCCGCACATCGGCTACACCATCGCCAAGTACGGGATGACGCTGTGCGCGCTGGGGTTCGCCGCCGAGTTCGCCGACGACGGCATCGCGTCCAACGCGCTGTGGCCGCGGACGCTGATCGCCACCGCCGCGGTGCAGAACCTGCTCGGCGGCGACGCGGCGATGGCCCGGGCCCGCAAGCCCGAGCTGTACTCCGACGCGGCCTACGCGGTGATCACTAAGCCCAGCCGGGACTGCACCGGGAACGCGTTCCTGTGCGAGGACGTGCTGGCCGCCGAGGGCGTCACCGACTTCGACCGGTACGCCTACTCCCCCGGCACCGAACCCGAAGCGGACCTGTTCGTCGACCACGCCTGAGCGGCCGCGCGGCGGCTTGCCGACGCGCGCGCTCCGGCCAGCACTGAGGTCGTTTGCAGCATCGCCGGTCCGGGGCAGGTACCTGTGTGCGCTGTGAGGCACGAGCGTGCTGTGATGCGGCGTTCCGGGGTGTATTTGGGCTCCCGGGAGAGTTTGGTGCATCCGGGTACCCAAAATCCTCCCGCTAGCCCAAAGGCTCCCACGTAAAATTGGCAATTTAGAATACATGAGCTAGCAGATGATCGTGAGGTTGACGGGACCCCGCCGCATTTTCCGCGGTGCTGTTCGCTTTGGCCGCCGCTGCTCGCCCTCCTGCTACCAGAGATAAGAAACCTCCGGCGCCAGCCGGCCGCCGTCGCGCCGACCGTCGAGCGGGCGCTCAGCTGACCGGGTTGTGATGTAGTTCACCCCCGCTGGTTCAAGCCTTTGCGGACCTGCCGCCGTAGTT
>PLDT01000131.1:3236-13208 GCA_003136255.1 Actinomycetota bacterium | reverse complement strand
CGGGCAGGCCCGCGGCGGCCGCGGGTGGCAGCGGGCTGGCGTCACGCACCGCGATGCGCAGCACGTCCGGGCCGGCCGACAGGTCCACGGTGAAGCCGGTCTGCGCGTGCACGATGGCGTTGGCGGCCAGTTCGGTCACCACCAGGGCGGTGTCGTCGGCCAGGTCCGCGGCGCCTAGCCGCCGCACGGCGTCGACGGCGAAGTGCCGGGCCGCCGCCGGCGCGTCACCGGACAGGGCGAAGGCACGGGTGGCGCCGGGGCTGGTGGGAACGGTGGCGCGGGTGGCTGGGGACGGCCAGGTGCCCACTACCGAGTTGTGCAGCCGGCATACCTGGGCGAACGCTTCCAGGTGGCCGTCGCCGGTCACGGAGCTGGCCGGGTAGCCGCAGAACAGCGAGAACGAATGTGACAGGGCGAGCGAGTCCCACATCTCCTCGAGCTGGACGGCGGCGTTGACCAGCCCGGCGTCCCAGAGCAGGGCGACCATCTCGCCGTAGGCGCGGACCGGGCGGTTACCCTGGCCGGCGTCGGTGATCAGGCCGCCGATCACGCGGTCGAAGGCGCGGCGGTCGAGCTGGCCGCCGGTCATCAGCGCGCGCACCGTGTCGTCGGCGTCCAGGGCCCGGTAGGTGCCGGCCTGACCGGCCGCGGCCACGTCCACGCCGGCCTGCGTCAGCCGTCCTTCGAACATCCGCCGGTGAGCCTCGGTGGCGATGACCACTGCCACACCGTCGCCCTGCAGCGCGCCGAGCAGGTAGCCGGCCACCAGGTCGGCTAGGTCCTCCTCGTGGCCGTAGAACTGGACGACGTGGCCGCCGTCCGGGTATTCAGTGCGCTTAACCACCGTTCATCTCCATCGGGTGCTGCTCCACGGCATATCTGCCCAGCAATCGCCGCTACATGCATGATGTGGTCAGATCGCCGGGATGAGCGGATCGGGGCTATCCGCCGAGCGTCTCGCGGTGCCGCCAGGCGAGCCGGAGCAGGGCGGCCCCGGCCGCCTGGACCGGCTCGCCGGTGACGGTGCGGTCGATGACGTGGGCGGCGAACTCGCGGGCGGCCAGGATCTGCCCCTCGGCGTTGCGCTGCGGGGGCACGCTGAACACGGCGTCGAACACGTCGCTGTCGATGACCGCCACGGTAAGCAGGTCGGTGGCGTAGGTCAGCGGGTCGGTGCCGAGTCCCAGGCACCAGACGCGGACCTGGCCGTGGTTCAGGGCGTCGGTCAGCTGCCGGGCGAACGGCCAGGAATCGTAGTCGACGGGGGCGCTGTCGCTGGCATAGTCCTCCGAGTGCCCGCCGAGCTCCTCGGCGAACTCGCGGACCATGCACCGCCACAGCGAGAAGTCATGCTGGCGATTCCAGGGCGCCTCGCCGGAAGGCTGGAACACGCCCACCGGGATGACCTGGTACAGGCCGCCCGCGTGACCCACCTTGGCCGGGTCCCGCCAGTGCAGCAGGAAGGAGGCCCGGCCTGCCCGGCGGTCCAGCCGCAGGGTCAGCGTGCTGATGGCCAGGTTGGCCGGGCGGCGCCGCAGGTCACACGGGTCAGCGAAGCGAGCGCGCAGGCCGCCGACGGGCCGCCCCAGCCGGGCGGCCGCGTACTCGTGGGCGGCCGCTTCCCCGGTGTCGATGCCGTCGAAGTAACGGCCGGCGGAGAACACTAGCCGGGAAGGCCGGGAGCGCAGGTCCGCTTCGGTCAGCCGGTAGGTGACGCGGTTCTCGAATACCGCCGGGGCGGCCAGCTCGCCCATCGCCTCGGAGTAGCGGCGGTAGGGCGCCCCGTCGGCCCGCCGCGGCAGCAGCGGGCTCGTGGCTTGCACCTCGGCCGGCGCGGCGTCGCGCAGCTCCAGGCCGATGTCCTGGAGCGGGATCGGGGCGGGCGGCAGCCAGCCGGGCGCGGCCAGCAGCGGGGTGCCGGCCAGCCTGCGGTCCGGCGGGTAGTCCTCCGCGGCGTCCACGGCCAGGTCGTAGCGGTGCTCGGTGAGGTAGGTCCGGACCGTGAGCCAGTCGCGCTCGCTGGTGGTCAGCGTGCCAGCCGCGGGGTGGCTCACGGGATCGCGATCAGGTCGTCGGCCCAGAAGCTGATCAGCTCGTCCGCGCTATGCAAGTACGGCGGAACGTCCGCCCGCAGGGTGCGTCCGGTGGCCAGCGTCCAGTTGGTAATCAGCACCCGTGCGAGCAATTCGTCCTCATTTCCCCAATCGACGGGTTTGGCGCGGAGATTACCTGGCAACGTTGCGCCAGAATCACTCGCGCAAGGCCGATGCGAGACAGCACTGTCTTGCATAACGGGCCTCCTTCCGGGGGCCAGCGCCACCGAGCAAAGGGACGAAGACGACTTTACCGCCCGCGGGAAACGCTCGCGGCAAAAACGGCGGTCCCTCAGTGTTTTTTGGATACATGCCCGGGCATCGGCATTAACGCCGTTATAGTCCCTGGTCAACGCGCTTTGCCGAGCAATTTGCCCAGATTGTCACAAATGCGCGGAGCGACACGGCTGGCTTGTCTCACATTTCTCCCATAACGCATATGCAGCGGTTCGCCCGGCTTGGGCGGGGCCCAGGAGAGAGTGCGCCGGTACCGGTGATCGTCTGCGCCGCGGGGCGGGCCGGGCCGATACTAGATCAGTGATCGGTGCCGGGTTCAGCCTTACGCTGGCCAGCGCCCAGGGGGGCGACGAGATCGCCTTCGCCTGCCTGTTCCGCGACGTACAACCGGCGCTGCTGCGGTATCTGCAGGTGATCACCCCGGAGGCGGAGGACGTGGCCGGGGAAACCTGGCTGCAGGTGGTCAAGGGCCTGCCGCGCTTCCGCGGCGGCGAGGAGGCGTTCCGGGCCTGGCTGTTCACCATCGCCCGGCACCGGGCGGTGGACGCGGGCCGGTCCCGGTCCCGCCGCTCCGACGTGCCGCTGGCCGCGACCGAGACGCTAGAGCAGCCTACGACCCCGGACGCCGCCGAGCTGGCCCTGGAGGCGATCTCCACCCGGTCGGTAGTGGCCCTGATCAAGAGCCTGCCTCGCGATCACGCCGAGATCATCATGCTGCGGGTGGTGGCCGGGCTGGAGGCCGCCGACGTGGCCCGGATCGTCGGCAAGACCCCGGGCGCGGTCCGGGTGACCGCGCACCGCGCCCTGCGTCGGCTCGCTGACCTGGCCGAACGGGCGGGTGTAACGCATTGAGCGAGCGCGACGCTCTACAGGGTGAGATGCCTGGGTTCCCCTTCCCCGGCCGGCCCGGCGGCGAGCACGACGAGCTGCTGCTGGACATGATCATCGCTCGGCGCGCCCTCCCCCCCGACGCGCCGGAGCCGATGCATGACCTGGCGCGTATGCTCGCCGCCTTGGCCGGGCCGGCAGAACCCGGCGAGCTGGCCGGGGAGGCGGCAGTGCGGGCTGCCTTCAGCCGGGCAGCCTCTCCGGCCGGCATCTCACCCGCCGTACGGCGGCTAGGGCGCCGCCGTGGGACCCGGCGGTCCCGAAGGCCAGCTCGTTACCGAGCCCGGCTGGCTACGGTGCTGATCGTGGCCGCGGCTGGGCTGGGCAGCGTCCTCGCGGCCTACACGGACGTGCTGCCCGGCCCCGTTCAGCAACTGGCGCACGTCACGGTGGCGGCGCCGGCCCCGCCCAGCCCCGGCCGGCACTCGGCCAGGGCCAGCGCACACCGGACCAGGTCCGCCACGCCCCGGCCCGGCAGCTCGCCCGCATCCGGACCGGCCCCCTCGACGGGCCTGGCTCAGCCCCCCGGCCAGGGCGGGTCCCCGAAGCCGAGCTACAAGCCCCTTCCGACCGGGTCGCCCGGTCGTCGTCCCACCGGGGTGGCCTGCGGACTGGTCCCGCAGCGCTGGCCCAATCCGCCGCCGAAGGCGTCGGCCTACCCGAGCCTGCCTTCGTGGTTCGAGGGGGAGAAGTGCACCGGCATCCCGAGCGGGCCGAGGGCCGCGCCCACGCTGGACCCGTACGTTCCCTTACCGGGCTCAGGCCCGCGTGGCGGACGCGCGTGAGAGCAGGGTGCGGGCCACGCGTGCGGCGATGGCGGGCCGCGCGTCCGCCGCGCCAGCATCCGGGTGCTGGCCGGTGATCGCGGCCTGGACGGTGGGAAAGATATCGAGGTGCTGGCCTATGCCGGTGGCGGACAAGACCCTGGCTACCTCGGATGATGGTGCGGCTAGGCGCAACCATCCGCCGAGCAGCCCGGCGCGGCGTCCGGTGCCCACCAGTACCGCAACGCCGCTGGCGTCCGCGTATCCCACCGCGGACAAGTCGATGATGAGCCGGCTGACGGCCGGGCGGAGCAGGCCAAGGAGTTGCTCGCGCAATCCTGGGGCGGACGCGATGTCCAGTTCCCCCCGGAGCGCGGCGAAGACGTAGCCGCCACGTTCGGTCCGGGCGGTAAGACTGAGGTTGCCGTCATGAGCCGTGGGGTAGGTCACAGTGCTTCCGATCAGGTCAGCAGGAACAGGCGGCTCGACCCCACGGGCTACGGGCGGCGGGTGATTCTGCGCATCATCACGCGCATTCTTCCGCCCGAGTGCCGCTGTCGGCGCTCGTTCGTGACCTCCGACGGCATGGGCGGCGCGGTGGCGTAAGCGGACGGTCCCGCTCCGGGAGTGGCAGAGTCCGGATACGGCATGGGATACGGATACGGTGCGGCTGGTTCGGTCATGACGTCTTCCCTTGGCATGGAGGGCGGGGGCGGGGCACCAACGGTCGCGATGACCACGCCGATTCCTATGAGCTCCTCCGGTAGCCCTGGAAGCTGACCGCTATGCGCGGCTGACATCCGGTGCCTAGTTCATAATATATACACGCACGGGGAAACTAGCAACTTTTTTCCGGAATCTGGTAACTTATGAGGGTGACGAGCTGGACCTTCCTGACCCCTCACGCCCGGGTTCTCCTATGCGTCGCTCATGACCCGGGCGTACGCCTGCGCGACATCGCGGCCACCCTGAACATCAGCGAACGCAGCGCCTTCGGCATCATCACCGACCTGGCCCGGGCCGGCTACGTCGTCAAGGAGAAAGACGGCCGCCGCAACCGCTACCACATCCAGACCCACCTCCCGCTGCCAGAACCAGACGGCCGGGAACGTACCATCGGCGAGATGCTGGACCTGCTGACCGGCACAGAGACCGACCCGCGGTCCATTAGGGCAAACAGTGCGCTGCCAGCGCCGATACCGGAGCAAATCCTGTACGAAAAGTCCTAGAACCAGTAGTCTGTATATAGCTGTCCCGGACCCTGGTAGCTCCCTGAAATTGCTTCCAGCTCCGGGAGGCACGTCATGTATTGCGGCATTCGGGATTCCCCTCGCCGCGGACCTCCGCCGCTGGCGGCAGGACAATGCCATGGGCGCGATCGGCCGCCCGTCCACTTTGATTCGGGCCTGCACGGCTTGCCCCCTGGTCGCCTGACCAGCCGGCTGGCGGTATTCCGGGACCCATATTCGTCTGTGCCGCCGACCGGAAGGATGCAGAGATGCTGGGTTTCGCCGCGGCTGTCCTGTTCATCATCGCGTTCTTGATCAACGCGACGTCCACCGCCACCAGCGCGGTCTTCTCCCCGATGAGCCTGCTGCTGGTCGGGCTGGCTTGCCTGGCCCTGCACCTCGCGGGCGTGGGCACGAAGTGGTCCGTGCCACGGCGCAGGACCCGCCGCTGACCGGGCCATCACGAGGTAGCGGTCAGATACAAGTCTTAGCGAAACGTAAGTTCCCGGAGGTAACAATGCGAATCGGAACGATTCTGATCATCGTGTGGCTGGTCATCGGCGCCATCGCCGGCGCCCAGCGCCACTACTACACCAGCTCCAACCCCGACTGCGCCAGGACGAGCACGATCGTGGTGACGGTTCTCGCGGGCCCGCTCAACTACGCCGGCGTGAACCCGAAAGTCACGTGTACCAGTAAATGACAGATGGTGGGAAGCACCAGCGCCTCCCACCATCACCTGTCAGGTAATGCGGCCGCCCCCGGCCCGGCCCACCTCGTGATGACGGCATCACCCGGGCCGGGCTACGCTGGTTCGGTAAGCCCCTGAGAGGAAGGCGCGCGTGTTCGAGGCAGGCGACATCCGGGAGTGGCGGGGCTACGACGTGGTCGACCCCGATGGTCACAAGATCGGGGCGCTGGAGGCCGTCTACGTCGACACCAGCACGGACCTGCCAGCGTTCGGCACCGTCAGGGTCGGGCTGCCCACCCGGCACCGGCTCGTGTTCGTTCCCCTGGCTCAGGCGACCGTGGGTCCCGGATACCTCAAGGTCGCCTACGACAGGAAGCTAGTGAAGGATTCTCCCTCGATCGGCACCGACGGCGAGCTGCCGGCGGCCGACGAGGAAACCGTCTTCAAGCACTACGGCCTGACCTATCAGGCGGGCGCAGGCGGCGAGCGGCAACTGGCCCGCCGCTGACCGGTACGACTAAGAGCCTGAGGAGCATCAGATGCTGGCCTTGTTCCTTCTCCTCGTGATCGTGGCGATCGTGCTCGGCATCGTGGGTGTCGTCGTCAAGGGCCTGGTGTACTTGCTGATCATCGGCATCGTCGTGTTCCTCGGCGCCCTGGTCCTGGGTGCCCTGCGAATGAGGGGGCGGCCCCGGAGGCGCCCTGCGCGATAGTCCTTTTACCCGTGGAACCCAAAGCCCGGGGCCGGACCTTCTGGTCCGGCCCCGGGGCTACGGCTGCTGATTTATTACAGCTGGGTGGTGACGGCCTTGACCTCGGTATAGGCATTGAGCGCCTCGTGGCCCATCTCGCGGCCCCAGCCGGACTGCTTGTACCCGCCGAACGGCAGCGCCGCGTCGAACACGTTGTAGCAGTTGATCCAGACGGTGCCCGCCCGCAGCTTCTTGGCCATGGCATGGGCCTTTCTGATGTCCTGGGTCCAGATACCGGCTCCCAGACCGAACTCGGAGTCGTTCGCGACGGCGGCGATCTCGTCTAGGTCGCTGAACGGAGCGGCGACCAGGACCGGCCCGAAGATCTCCTCGCGGACGACCTTCATGTCCGGACGGGTATTGGTCAGCACGGTGGGCTCGACGAAGTAGCCGTGGTCACCGAACCTCCCGCCGCCGGCCAGGGCGGTGGCGCCGTCGGCCTTGCCCGACTCCAGGAAGCCGGTCACCAGGCGCAGCTGCTCTTCAGAGACCAGCGGGCCCATCTGCGTGCCCGGCTCCATCCCCGGTCCCATCTTGATCGACTTGGCAATCTCCGCGACGCCGTCGACGACTTCATCGAAACGCCTTTGCTGCACGTACAGCCGTGATCCGGCCACGCAGCACTGCCCGTGGTTGAAGAAGATCGCGTGCGCGGCGCCCTCGATCGCCTCGGGGCCGGCGTCGTCGAAGATGATGTTGGGGCTCTTGCCGCCGAGCTCCAGGGTCAGCTTCTTCAGGTTGCTGGCGGCGGACGCCGCGACGATCAGCTTGCCCACCGCGGTGGAACCGGTGAACGCCACCTTGTCCACGTCCATATGAGCGGTCAGGGCCGCTCCGGCGGTCTCGCCGAAGCCGGTTACCACGTTCACGACGCCGGCCGGCATGCCAGCCTCGGCGATGAGCCCGGCCAGCCGCAGCGCGGTCAGCGGGGTCTGCTCGGCCGGCTTGAGCACCACGCAGTTGCCCGTGGTCAGCGCCGGGCCCAGTTTCCACGCGGCCATCAGCAGCGGGAAGTTCCACGGGATGATCTGCCCGACGACGCCGAGCGGCTCGCGCAGCGTGTAGGAGTGGAAGTTCGCCCCCGGCATGTAGGGCACCGAGAGGTCGATCGTGTTGCCCTCGAGCTTGGTCGCCCAACCGGCCATGTAGTGGAACAGGTCCGCGGCCAGCGGCACGTCCGCCGCCTGCGCCACGCCGACCGGCTTGCCGTTGTCCAGCGACTCGAGCTGGGCCAGCTCGTCGGCGTGCTCGAGGATCAGGTCGCCGATCCGCCAGATGATCCGGCCGCGCTCCGACGGGCTCATCCGGCTCCACGGGCCCTCGTCGAACGCGCGGCGCGCGGCCCGCACAGCCCGGTTGATGTCCTCGGCATCGCCCTCGGCGACCCGGGCGAGCGTCTCCCCGGTCGCGGGGTTGGGGGTCTCGAACGTCTTGCCCGACGCCGCGTCGCACCATTGCCCGTTGATGAACAGCTGTCGCGGGGAGCCGATGAAGGCTTCGACGTCGCGATCCAGGGTCACGGTCATGTAATGGTCATCTCCCTTGGCTGCGTGGTGGAGGCAACCGCCCGATGGCGGGCCAGTCAGCACCTGCGCAAATGTCTACATAGTAGACCTACGAAGTAAACCTACAGCGTCTGCAGGAGAATATCAAACTCCACATACCGGCAGGCGGGGCCGCGCAGGGGCGGGGGCAGGGGCGCAGGCAGGGGGGCAGGGGGGGGCAGGCAGGGGGGCAGGGACGCAGGCAGCGGGGCCTGGCTTAGCTCGTGCCCGGCGCCCTGGGGCCGATGATCGCCGCGCTGGTTCGCATCTTCGTCGTGACGGGCGGACCATGGAATGCAGACGGGCCCGCGCTCAGGCAGGAGGCAGGATGAATCGGATCCGGCGTCGGGTAAACGCAGCGGTCAATCCGGTGTCGACCGCGGTTACCGGGTGGTGGTGCCACTCGGCTTGGCGCCACGTGCTGACTGGCCACGGGCCGACGGCCAGGCAGCGGCGGCTCATCCGTTACCGGGCGCCCGGCATCCGCCGGGGCACGCCAGGCATCCGCCGCGGCACGCCGGGCACCGGCTTCACGCTGTCTGCCGAACAGCGGGCCGAGCAGATGAAGGCGCGCGCGGCAGCGATCGACGATCTGCTTAGCCGAGGCGATCCTTAAGGAGTTGCGCGGGTCAGCGACGGGTGGTCCATCGCGGCCCGGTCAGGGACCACGCGGATTCCCAGGCCGCCAGCCGCCGCCGGTCGAGCACGAGCCGGCACAGCCCATAGCAGATGAGCAACGTTATCCCGGCCACCGCGGCCACCGCGGCGCTCGCGGCCAGCGCGTCGACGATCATGCCGACGTGGCCGCCGGGAGGCCCGGCCGGCTGACCCGAGCGATCCAGCCAGACCGGTACCCGGGCGCCCGCCGCCGCCCCGATGATGCCGGGCGCCATCGCGGTGGTCAGCACGCCGGATTGCTCGCGGCCCGCGCCGGGCCAGCGCGCCTTAGCAAGCCCGAGTTGGGCCGTGCTCCCGTAAACCAACGGCCCAGCCTGACTGAGCACGGCCACCACCGGGCGCAGGCCAGCCGCGGCCGCGCGCTGCGACTGATACGTGTGCACGCCAAGCACGGACGCCGCGGCCATGGCCACGAGGAAGGCGGCGGTCAACGCCACCAGGACCGCGCCCTCGATCCGGTCAACCGGCCGCCGCAGCGTGTTCCGCCCGGCCAGCCATCGCACCAGCCGGGACATCCGGTGCGGGCGGGCCCGGACCGGTCGCGGTGGGGAAGATTGCACTGTTCCAGCGGTCAAGTCGCGGCGGGCTCGGTTATCCGCTGCTGGCAGCCGGGACAGTCAGGCGAGGACGGCCTGATCGCGGGCGGCCAGTACACAAACTTGTCCGTGCGACAGTAGATGCACAGCACGGGCCGGATCGCATCGCATCGTTGCTCAGGTTGCGCCGTGTTCCCGCTGCGCCGCCTGACAGCAGAATCCATCATGAGTCTCGCCGCCTTCAACGCGGAAACCGCTAGCGGCAAGGGCGCACATGGTCCGGACGGATCCAGGCTCGCTAAGTAAAGCTACTCTCGCACGAATCGGCAGCAGAGGCAATCCGCTCCCGGACCGTGCGGCTAGCTGACGGCCGTTCCGTTGGCGGCAGCGGGTTGCGGCGGCGGGATGGTTGCGGCGGCGGTGAGCGGCGGCGGGGTGGCGGCGGCCTGCTCACGGGCCAGGAAGGAGCCGAGTTCGGCGATGGTGGTCATCAGCGGGGCGGGGAACACCACGGTGGTGTTCTTGTCCACGCCGATCTCGACCAGGCTTTGCAGGTTGCG
>PLDT01000131.1:0-3213 GCA_003136255.1 Actinomycetota bacterium | reverse complement strand
GTGACGTCGAGGATCTTGCGGATGTCCAGGTTGATCTTGTCGGTCTCGGACAGGGTCTGGTCCAGGGTGTGCTGGCCGACGACCTTGCGCAGGGTGGTCTGGGCGATCTGGTCGATGGCCGCGCCCACGTTCTCGATCGCAACGACCGACTTCACCGCGTCGACCACCCGGAAATAGGCCACCGCCGACACATCGACGCTGACGTTGTCGCGGGTGATGATGCCCTGGGACTGGATCGGCATCGTGACGATCCGCAGCGACACGCGGTGCAGCACGTCAATGAACGGGATGATGAGCCGGAACCCCGGAGACCGCGGACCCTGCACCCGGCCCAGCCGGAACAGCACCCCCTGCTCGTACTGCTTCACGATCCGCGCCGACAAGGCCAGCGCCAGCAGGAATAGCACGATGACGACGACAATGACGACGATCAGGGCTTTCATGATGATCCTTCTGGTATTTCCCGGCGGGGCGCTTGTATTTCCCCGCCGTCAGAATGACGAAATAACTCGGCGTTCACCGGTAGGCGGGACACTGCCGAGGTCCGCGCCACGCTGTCTTGGAGGACCGGCCGCGGCTGGGGCTGAACCTGATCGCGACGGCGGGAGTCCAGGCGGGCGGGGGCCGGCCAGTGCACGCCGGTCGCCCAGCCGAAGCGCTCGAAGATGCGAATGACGCCGGCGGAGATATCGATCTGCCGGGGATCGGCGCCATGCCTGGCGCAGCTGGGATCGGAATGGTGCATGTTGTGCCAGCTCTCGCCGAGGGAGAGCAGAGCCAGCGGCCACAAGTTGGTGGCGCGGTCGTGGCGGCGAGTGGTGAAGGGGCGGGTGCCGATCACGTGGCACAGCGAGTTGACGCTCCAGGTGACGTGCTGCAGCAAGGTGACGCGGACCAGTCCGGCCCACAGCAGGGCGGCCAGCGCGGCGTGCCAGCTACCGCCGATGGCCCAGCCCAGGGCGAACGGCAGCCCGAGCGACAGGACGCACCAGGCCGGGAACGCCGCCGAGATCTTCCGCAGGGCCGGGTCGGTCGCCAGGTCGGGGGCATAGCGCTCGACTGGAGTGGGGTCGTCGCGCAGCAGCCAGCCCACGTGCGCGTGGGCGAGACCGCGCAGTTGCCCGGACAGGCTGGTTCCGTACCGGTAAGGCGAATGCGGGTCGCCGGGCCGGTCGGAAAACGCATGATGACGGCGGTGGATCGCGACCCAGCCGATGACGTCGCCCTCGAAGCTCATCGACCCGGCGATGGCCAGCGCGACCCGCAGCGCCGGCGCCGCGGTGAAGCTGCGGTGGGTGAGCAGCCGGTGGAAGCCGATCGTCACCCCGAGCCCGGTGACCAGGTAGAACGCTACCGCGAGCAGGATGTCGGTGAGATTCAGGGCGTGGCCCCAGGCGAGCCATACCGCCACCGCCAGCCCGCCGAACGGCACGAGGACGATCGCCGCGGTCACCGCGACCCGGACCCCGCCTTCGAAGGTGCGCGGCGGCGCGTCGCCGCCGGGGAACGGCTCGGTGCCTTCGTAGTCGACAGTGAGCAGGTCAGTCATCGCGATCGTTCCGTTTCTGGGCGCGGCCGGAGCTGCCGGGAACGATGCAACGGCCAAGCCGGGAAAATGCGCGTCGCGGCGGGAGTATCTGCCGCGGGGCCGGCCTTTCGCTGACGAAACGTAACGCTGGTGGCAATGAAAAACTCCGGATCCCGCCGGCAGCCCGCTATTTCTCGGGCGTAACCGCTGCCAAGGTCCGGAGCAACGTTTTCGATACTACCCTGCTTTTGCGCTTTAATTCCCCACGCCGCCTCAGCGGCGCCGTCCCCGCCCGCGGAAGCTGCCGGACGCGGCCGCGGCGCCGCCGCCGGTGGCCCGGGCGCTGTCCGCGGCCGGGACCACGGCCAGCTTGGTCACCGGAGCGATGTGCCGGACCGGAGGGCCCGCGATCGAGCGCAGCACGGGCGAACCTGGACCGGTGGTCGCGGTCTGCGGCGTTACGCCCGCCTTGCGCATCAGGATGCGGACCTCGGCCGCCTGCGCCGCGGTCTGCACGGTGACCACCGCGCCGTCGGCGCCGTTGCGCGCAGTCCGGCCAGACCGGTGCACGTAGGCCTTGTACTCGGTCGGCGGATCGGCGTGAATCACCAGGTCGATACCGTCCACATGGATGCCGCGGGCCGCGATGTCGGTCGCCACCAGGACGCGCACCTCGCCGGATCCGAACGCCGCCAGGTTACGGCTGCGAGCACCCTGGGCCAGGTTGCCGTGGAGTTCGGCCGCGGGCGCCCCGGCCATGTTCAGCTGACGGGCCAGCCGCTGCGCTCCGTGCTTGGTCCTGGTGAAGATCAGCACGCGGTTGTCCCCGCTGGCCAGGGTCGCGACCACCTCGACCCGGTCGGCCGGGGTCACGGTAAGCAGATGATGGACGATCTGGGCCGGCGGGGAGGCATCGTCGACGGAGTGCCGCGCCGGCCGGGTCAGGAAACGCCGCGCCAGGACGTCCACGGCACTGTCGAGGGTGGCCGAGAACAGCAGCCGCTGGCCTTCGGCCGGGGTGGTGTCAAGCAGCTGCCGGACGGCCGGCAGGAACCCGAGGTCGGCCATGTGATCGGCTTCGTCGAGCACGGTGATCTCGACGTCGCCGAGGTGGCAGTGATCCTGCCCGATGAGATCGGCCAGCCGCCCCGGGCAGGCCACGACGATATCGGCCCGGTTACGCAGGGCGGCGACCTGCGGATTTTGCGGAGTGCCACCGAAGATGGCGGCGACGCTCAGCCCCATGGCGTGTGCCAGCGGCGCGAGGACCGCCTCGACCTGGGTGGCCAGCTCGCGGGTCGGCACCAGCACCAGGCCCCGCGGGCGGCACGCCATCGTGTACCCGCCGGCCAGCCGGGTCACCATCGGGATGGCGAACCCGAGCGTCTTCCCGGAGCCGGTCTGGGCCCGGCCGAGAATGTCGAAGCCGGCCAGGGCGTCGGGCAGCGTCGCGGCCTGCACGGGGAACGGCACGGTGATGCCGCCTTCGGCCAGGGCGGCCACCAGGACGGGCGGGACGCCCAGATCAGCGAAGGTCGGGACGCCCGGATCAGCGAACGTAACGACGGGCGCCGCAATCGCCGCCGGGCGCGGTTCGCGCCCCGCCGCGGGGCGCGGTTCGCGCCGCCGCCGGGCTGCTCGCGGCTGGCCGGCAGGCCTGAGCGGGGGTGGCCCGGCAGGCAAGA
>PLDT01000643.1:0-7356 GCA_003136255.1 Actinomycetota bacterium | reverse complement strand
GCCCGGTGGCACCAGTAAACGGTCAGCGGGTTGAACACGTACCCGAACACCCGGGCCTGAGCGAGCATCAGCACCCGGCCACCGGCCAGGTCGACGTTTTGCGACCGTAGGAAGCGGTCGAGGTTGGCCCTTATTGGCTGATTTGGGTCGCCCAGGTGGTCACGGCCGTGGAAACCCGCCAGCAGCCGCAGCCCCGGGCCGAGCCGGGGCAGGTGGTCCAGGTCGACCAGCCACTGGTAGGTGCGGTAGGTGAACGCGTTGCTTAGCGGCGCCAGCCGGGTGTGGGTGATCCGGCATTCGTACAGCGCGGCGCCCGGGGCCAGCGGGCGCGGGCCGGCCGTCACCAGGTCCCTCCGAGCGCGCGGGCCGCCCGAGCCCCGGACCGGCAGCCGTCCTCGTGAAAGCCCCAGCCGTGGTACGCGCCGGCGAACGCCGTGACCGGCGTGTTCAGCTCGGGCAGGCGGCCCTGCGCGAGGACCGACTCCGGCGTGTAGGCGGGATGCGCGTAGTCCATCTGGCTGATGACCTGGTCCGGATCGACAGCGCCACGGCCGTTCAGGGTCACGATGTAGTTTTTGCTGGCGGGCAGGCCCTGCAGCCGGTTCATGTGGTAGCTGATCCGCACCGCCTCGCCCGGGTTGGCCCGGCAGTCGCCGAGCTCGTAGTTCCAGGAGGCCCGGACCGCGGGGGAATCCGGAAGCAGCCGGGTGTCGGTGTGGAGCAGGGCCGGGTTCGGGGTGTAGCGGAAGGCACCCAGCACCTCCCGCTCGGCCGGGGTGGCCGGGGCGAGCAGGGCGAGGGCCTGGTCCGGGTGGGTGGCGATGACCACCGCGTCGAACTGGTGGGCCTGGCCCGAGGCGTCCCGCACCTCGGCGCCGTCGGGGTAGCGGCGCACGGCGCGGACCGGAGTGCCGAGCCGGACGCAGGCCAGCCGTTGCGCGACCCGGTCGACGTAGTGCCGGGAACCGCCGGCCACGGTGCGCCACGGGGGTGAGCCGGACACCGACAGCATCCCGTGGTTGGCCAGGAAGGCGAACAGGTACCGGGCCGGGTACTCCTGCGCGGCGCCGGCCGGGCAGGACCACACCGCCGCGACCAGCGGCAGCGCGAAGTGGGCCTGGAAGTAGCCGGAATAGCCGCCGTGATCCAGAAACTCCCTGAAGGTGAGGTCGCCGGGCGCCGCGCGGTCGTCGTCTGCGGCCGTGTCGCCTGCCAGCAGCGCGCGGGCGGCGTGGTGGAAGCGGGGGACGTCGGCCAGCAGCCGCAGGAACCGGCCGCCGCCTCGGCGCAGGCCCGCGGCCAGTCCGCCCAGGCCCCGCTGGCCGGCGTAGTGCAGGCCGCAGCCCGCGCAGCGGACCGACATGCTCATCTCGGCGGCCCGGGTGCTCACTCCCAGCTCGGCGAACAGCCTGGTGAGCAGCGGGTAGGTACGCTCGTTGTAGACGATAAAGCCGGTGTCGACGGGGACCGGCCCGACCATATGGGTGTCGGCGTGGCCGCCCAGGCGGGGGTCGGCCTCGAACAGCGTGACCTGATCGGTGCGGGACAGGACGTAGCCCGCGGTCAGCCCGCTGATCCCGCCGCCGATGACGGCGATCCTGCGTCCGGTCACGTCACTGTTTCCTTCCGGTGTCCGGCAGATGCTCTTATTCGGGGCCGGCCGGGATCCGGATTGCCGGCCGCACCGCTGGCTCGCGTCCGAGCACGTGACCCAGGGCCGCCCCGAGCTCGGGGTAGCGGAAGTGGTGACCGGCGTCGATCAGCCGCTGCGGGCGGACGTACTGGCTGGCCTCGGCGAGCTCGCGGGCGCCTTCGCCGCCCAGCAGCAGCCGGGGACCGAGCGCGGGCACCGGGACCAGCGCGGGCCGGTGCAGCAGGCCGGCCAGCACAGCGGTGTAGTCGGCGTTGCGCACCGGGGCCGGGGCGACCGCGTTGACCGGTCCGGACAGGGCCGGGTCGAGCACCGCCCGCAGGTAGATGTCCAGCAGGTCGTCCAGGCCGATCCAGGCCAGCCACTGCTTGCCGCTGCCCAGCCGGCCGCCCAGGCCGGCCGCGAAGAGCGGGTACAGCAGGCGCAGCACGCCGCCGCGCGGGGTCTGCACCAGGCCGGTGCGGACCTGCACGGTCCGCAGGCCGGCCCGGGCGGCCGGGGCGGTGGCGTCTTCCCAGTCGGCGACCACGTCGGCCAGGAACCCGTCGCCGCGGGCGCTGGTCTCGGTCAGCACCTCGTCGCCGCGATCGGGTCCGTAGATCCCGATCGCCGACGCCGTGACGAACGCCCGCAGGCCCGGTGCGCCGGTCTCGCGGCCAGCCGCGGCGAGCTCGGCCAGGCGGCGGGTCGGGATGATCCGGCTGTCGCGGATCTTCTGCTTGCGGCCGGCAGTGAACCGCCCGCCGATCGACGCCCCGGCCAGGTGGATCAGCGCATCCACGCCGCTCAGCAGTTCGGGCCCGGGATCATCGGGGCGCCAGTAGCGCTCCCCCGCGTGCCGCGGCAGCCGGCGGACCAGCCGGATGACCCGGTGGCCTCCGGTGCTCAGCAGCGCGGTCAGCGCGGTGCCGATCAGCCCGCCGGACCCGGTGACCGCGATCGTCAGCGGCTCCGGGGCGAGCTCCCGGGCGCGTGCCTGGGCGGCCAGGTCATCGGCCAGCTGCCGGTGCCGGTAGACGAACATGGGCCGCAGCATCCGGGCCGGCAGCGGCGTCTCGATCACGTCGGTGACGCGGGTGGCCCGCTGGCCCGCCGACGCGAACTGGTGGGTATGCCGCCACGACAGCACCGCCGACAACGGGAAGGAGGCCAGGACGTCGGCGAACTCGTGCGGCGGGTCGTACTCGCCGGGCTGGTGGGCGGCCACCCAGCGCAACCCGCCGGGCAACCGCAGCACGGTCTGCCCGTCCCGGACCGAGCCGGCCTCCCGTTCCACCTGGACCGGCTGCCAGGGCGGCATCAGCCGGGTGATGGCCCCCGGCCTGGCGTGCCAGGCGAACACCTCGCCCAGCGGTGCGTCGACCACGCTGGAGTAATTCAGTCCCATGATTGCGGCCCTCCCCGGTGCAACATCGCACGCTTGCCTTAAAACAATACTAAACTACACTAAAAATCCGAGCTTAAACGTCTATACGGGGGTCAGGTATGCAGGTGCGTGAGGCCGCGGACACTCTCGGTGTGCACTACCAGACCGCCTACGCCTGGGTGCGGCAGGGCACGCTCCCCGCCCGGAAGACTGGCCGCGGTTACGACGTCAGCGACGATGACATCAGCGCGCTGGCCGAGCGCCGGGCCTCGGGCGCCCCGCCGCGGCCCGAGGTGCGGGTCCGCGACTGGTCGGTGCAGGCCGGCCGGCTGTACGACGCGATCGTGTCCGGCGACGAGACGCTGGCCCGGCATGATTTCGACCGGCTGGCGCTCGGCGTGCCGCTGGTCGACCTGTGCGAGCGGGTCATCGCCCCCGCGCTGCGCCGGGTGGGCCAGGAATGGACCGTGGGCCGGCTCAGCATCGCGACCGAGCACCGGGCCAGCGCCATCTGCGAGCGGCTCATCGCGGCCCGCGTGCACCAGCCGCCGGGCCGCCCGCGCGGGATCGCGGTGACCGCAACGCCGCCCGGCGAACGGCACGCGCTGCCCGCGCTGATGGCGGCGGCCTGCCTGCGGGAGGATCGCTGGCTGGTGCACCACCTGGCCGCGGACCTGCCGGTCGCTGAGGTAGTCGGCCTGGCCCTGGAGGTCGGCGCGGACCTGGTGGTGCTGTCGTCGGCGACGGACCAGACGGCCCGGGCGGCCCGCCGGGCGGCTCGGGAGATCGGCTTGTCCGCGCCGCGGCTGCGCGTGCTGGCCGGCCGGCCCGGCGACAGCCTGAGCCGGCTGCGGGAGCTGGCCAGGGGCTTAGGACGGCCGGGTCAGCGGAGCGCGAACCGGTCGGCGAAGGCCGCGAGCTGGTCGCGCTGTTCGGACAGGTGGACCGAGGCGGGCGCGACCACCAGGCGGTCGGCCCCGCGGCCGGCGTGCTGGGCCACGTCCTCGGCGGTCATCTCGATCGACCCCCAGCGAGTGACCTGCAGCGCGTCGGGGTCGCGGCCCGCGTCCCGGGCGGCGGCCCGCATGAGCTTGAGCTGGCTGACCCGCTCGGCTTCGGTGAGCCGGCCACCGGGAAAGTACCCGTCACCGCGCCGCCCGGCCCGCCGGGCCGCGGCGGGGCTGGATCCGCCGACGTGCACCGGGAGCGGCTGGAGGGGCTTGGGGAAGCTGCACGCGGCGGCGAAGGAGTAGAACTCGCCGTCGAAGCTGACGCCGTTCTCGTCACCCGCCCACAGCAGGCGCAGTGCGTCGATGGCCTCGTCGGCGCGGCGGCCGCGGGTCGCGTAGTCGACGCCGACCGCCGCCGCCTCGCCCGGCAGGCTGCCCACCCCGATGGTCAGCAGCCGCATCCGGCCCTTGGACAGCACGTCGATGGTGGCCAGCCGCTTGGCCAGCACCACCGGCTCGTGATAGGGCAGCAGCAGGACCCCGGTGCCGAGCAGGATCCGCTCGGTCGCGGCGGCCACGAAGCTCAGGCACTCGAGCGGGTCGGCGATCGGCAGGTCGGCCGGGAAGGTCATCGCGCCGACGCTCGCGCCGGGGTACAGGGCGACGTGCTCAGGCAGGTAGAAGGACTCGAAGCCGCAGGCCTCGGCGTGCCGGGCGAGCGCGATCAGCGCGCCCGGGTCGACGCCGTAGCTGCCGGTGTTGTAGTGGACGCCGAACTTCACTGGGTCCTCCCGTTGAGCGTGGCGGCGTAGCCGGCCGCCCCGGTGTGGACGGCGGCGTGCACGGCCCGCGCGATCCGGGCCCCCCACACAGAGCGCGGGCCGGTGAATTCTTCTTCCCGGTCCGCGGCGCGAATGGGCGCGGCGACGCACACGGCGTCGGTGGCGGTCCCGGTGCCGGCGAATCCGGCGTCCAGGACGGCCTGTACTTTGGCCTCGGTGGCGGTGGCGACCGCGTTGACGAAGGCCGCGTCGGTGAGCGGCACCGGCAGGGCGACGATGATGTTGATCGTGCCCGCCAGTTCGGGGTCCGTGCGGCCCGGCGGGGCCGCGGCCCAGGTCGGGACGCTCAGCCCGACGGTGACGGCGGCGTGCGCCCCCTCGTCCTGACGCTGGACCAGGCCGGTGACCTGCGCCGCGGTCAGCAGGCCGATCCCGGGCCCGGTCAGGCCCAGGTCGCGGGCCAGCTCGCGCAGGTGCTCGGCCGGGTCGGTGCGGGCGTAGCCGGCCGGGACCTGGGCGTTGAGCACCCACTCGCGCGGGCCGAGGCCGCCGCCCAGCACGCCGGTGGAGATCATCCGGTAGCCAGGTCCCGGGCGCCACAGCGCCATCGGCAGCCGCACGCCATCCTCGGTGCGCCAATGCTGGTGCAGCCGCATGCTGGTTTCTTTCTGGGGGGCGGATACCACGGACCGTTCGGCATAAAAATGCTAGCCGATTTACCGGGCGGAAACAGGGCTTTACGTGGCCACAACAATGGCGGGCTATTCCGGAATAGTTGAGTCCGGCACGGGGAAACGGAATCCGTTTTACATGGACATGACGGTGTGGGAATGGTTCGGGCGGCGCTCGTTTCGGCACCCGGATTACCGCGGGCTGGTGGCCGGGGGCCGGACCACCACGTTGATCCTCCCGGCGCGCAACGTCGCGGCGACGATCGGGCCGATCCTCGATTCCGTCGCGGGGCTGCGGGCCCGGACCGGCCTGCCCGGCCAGGTCGTGGTGGTGGACGCGGACTCGCCGGACGGCACGGCCGATATCGCCCGCGCGCACGGCGCGGAGGTGTACTCCGAGAATGAACTGCTGCCCGAGTACGGGCCCGCCCAGGGCAAGGGCGACGCGATGTGGCGGGGTCTTTCGGTGGCGCGCGGCGACATCGTGATGTTCGCCGACACCGACACCGCGGATTTCGGCGAGCATTTCGTCTACGGCACCCTCGGGCCGCTGCTCGCCGATCCCGGGATCCGGTTCTGCAAGGCCGCCTACCGGCGGCCGTACGCGGCGGGCGAGAAGTCCGTCGTAGACGGCGGCGGCCGGGTGACCGAGCTGATGGCCAAGCCGCTGCTCAACCGGTTCTACCCCGAGCTGGCCGGGTTCGTGCAGCCGCTGGCCGGGGAATTCGCGGCGCACCGGGAGTTGCTGGCCAACCTGCCGTTCCTGACCGGGTACGGGGTGGAGATCGGGCTGCTGGTCGACGTGCTGGCCGCGGTCGGCCTGGCGGCGATGGCTCAGGTCGACCTCGGTGTCAGGCAGAACCGGCACCAGCCGCTGCGGGAGCTGGCCAAGATGAGCTCGGTCGTCCTGCGCGCGATGTCGCTGCGGGTTCCCGCGCTGGAGCGGGAGCGGCCGACACCCGGCCTGTGGGGGCTGCGCCAGCCGGAGATCTACCTGCACGCGGTGGCCACCGAGGACGGGCTGCGGCTCGACGAGCACCTCACCGACGTGCTCGAGAGGCCGGCCCTGGCCCGGGTGAGCAGCGGCGACCTGATCCCGGACTTGCTCTGGTGAGGGAGCTCAAGCGGGCCTAGCGGGCACAGCCTCATCCTGGCGCATGTAGCGTAAGGGCATGCACGTCGTAGGGTTGATGCTGCATCCGGAACGAGACTGCGGCGGGGCGGTGGCCTCGGTGCTGGACTGGGCCGATCAGCGCGGGATCGAGGTCCTCGGCATCGACAGCCAGCTGTCCAAGCTGGCCTGCACGGCCACTCCGGTGTCCCCCGAGGAACTGCGGCAGCGCGCCGACCTGCTGGTTAGCATGGGCGGCGACGGTACCATGCTGCGGGCCATGCGGCTGGCCGACCGGCAACGGTTCCCGGTGCTGGGGGTGAACCTGGGCAAGCTGGGCTTCCTGGCCGAGGTGGACGTGCCCGACCTGCCCGCCGCGCTGTCCGCGATCGACGGCCACGACTTCACCACCGAACCCCGGCTGGCGGTCGACGCGATCATCGGGGACCGGACCATCACGGCGTTCAACGACATCGCGATCGTCCGGTTCCCAGGCCACAAGGTGGCTAGCGTCGCGGTACGCGCCGCGGGGTACCCGTTCGTCAGCTACGCCGCCGACGCGATCGTGGTCGCGACGCCGACCGGCTCGACCGCGTACAGCTTCTCGGCGGGCGGCCCCATCGTCAGCCCGGGGGTGGAGGCCCTGGTGGTCACGCCGGTCGCGCCGCACTCGGCCTACAACCGCGGGCTGGTCATCTCGTGTGCGGATCAGCTGGGGCTGGACATCCTGCCGAGCAGCGGCAGGCTGGCCGTGGAGGCCGACGGCATCGCGGCCGCCGACGTCGGGCCCGGCGACCAGATCGAGCTGATCTCGCGTCCCGGTGC
>PLDT01000326.1:0-24945 GCA_003136255.1 Actinomycetota bacterium | reverse complement strand
CCAGCTCCAAACTGGAAGAGGACGTCCTGGTTAGCTACCGCAACGGCGCCAATGCGTATGTCCGAAAGCCAGTAAAGTTCTCCGAATTCACCGAAGCGGTCAAGGCCCTCGGCGTGTTCTGGCTGCTTTTGAATGAGCCCGTCCCCAGCGTCGCGCCGAAACTCGGATTGAGGTAGGACATTTATGAGCGACGAGCGTCACCACGGCGAGCCCGAGACGGGCCAGCCGGATACCATGACCGTTCCGAGGCAGGCGAACGCCGAGACCGGAGGCGAGGCGGACTCAGCGGGACCCAGCAAACGTATCCTGATCCTGGAGGACGAAGCCTGGGACGCCGAACTGGCCCAGCGCCTGCTGGCCGGCGCGGGCCTTAACCTCGAGGCCCTCGTCGTTGACACCAAGGCGGCGTTTATTGAGCAGCTGGCCGCCTTCCGGCCGAACATTATCCTGTCCGACTACCACCTGCCCGGCTTCTCCGGCGAGGACGCTCTCAAGATCGCTCAGGAACACTACCCGGACATACCGTTCGTCTTCTGGTCCGGTGTGCTTGGCGACGAAGCAGCGGTCGCGCTCATCAAGCAGGGGGCCACCGATTACGTCCTGAAGGACCGCCCCGCGCGCCTGCCCTCGGTCATTATGCGCGCGCTGTCCGAGGCCGAGCAACGAGCGAATCTAGCCGAGCTCGAAGACCAGCTGCTGCAGGCCCAGCGCCTGGCTAGCCTCGGCCAGCTAGCGGCAGCCGAGGAGATCATGAGCCGGATCCGCCAGATGCTCACCGCCGCCCGCAGCGAGGCACAGGCCGCAGGACCCCCCTCCTGACCACTCTCGGCACCGGGACCCGGTAGGGGACAGGCTATGCGCGCATGGCGGGGCGATCGCGTCATCGCGGTGGCCGCTGCCGTCGTGCTGCCCCTGGTGGTCTGCGCGGCCGGCGCGGTGCCCGCCTCGGCGGCGCTCGGCTATACCGTGACCGCCACCATCGAAGTGGGCAACGGCCCGGACGGGGCGGCGGTGGACCCCGGCGCCCACACCCTCTACGTGACCAACGTCGATGATGACACGGTGTCGGTGATCGACGAGGCGACCGGCACCGTGACCGGCACCGTCACCGTCGGCGGTGGCCCGCTCGCGGTGGCGGCGGACCCCACGACCCACACCGCCTACGTGACCAACGGGGGTAATGGCACGGTGTCGGTGATCGACGGGCCAACCGGCACCGTGACCGCCATTATCACCGTGGGCTCCGGCCCGGACGGGGTGGCGGTGGATCCCACGTCCCACACCGCCTATGTGGCCAACGGGGGCGCTGGCACGGTCTCGGTGATCGACGAGGCGAGCGGCACCGTGACCGGCACCATCGCGGTGGGCTCCGACCCGGACGGGGTGGCGGTAGACCCGACCACCCACACCGTCTACGTGGCCAACGGGGGCGCTGGCACGGTGTCGGTGATCGACGAGGCGAGCGGCACCGTGACCGGCACCATCGCGGTGGGCTCCGACCCGGACGGGGTAGCGGTAGACCCGACCACCCACACCGCCTACGTGGCCAACGGGGGCGCCGGCACCGTGTCGGTGATCGACGAGGCGAGCGGCACCGTGACCGGCACCATCAAGGTCGGCTCCGACCCGGACGGGGTGGCGGTAGACCCGACCACCCACACCGCCTATGTGGCCAACCTCGCTGGCAACGTGTCGGTGATCGACGAGGCGACCGAGACCGTGACCGCCACCGTCCCGGTCGACGCTTATCCGTCCGGGGTGGCAGTGGACCCCACGTTCCACACCGCCTACGTGACCAACGCGGGCAATGGCACCGTGTCAGTGATCAGCGTGTCCCGGCCAACTCCCGTCACCGCGGTGACCTCGTCACCGAACCCGAGCACCTTCGGCCAGAACGTCACCTTCACCGCGACGGTCGCCCCGGCCGACGGTGGCACCGTCACGTTCAGCGGCGGCTCCCAGGCGCTGTGCCGCGCCGTGTCCCTGACCCAGGTCAGCGGCACCACCTACCACGCCACCTGCACCACCAGGGCCCTATCGGCCGGCCGCGACACGATCACCGCCGTCTACCCCGGTGACGCCAGCTACGCCACATCCGCCGGCCGGCTCACCCAGACCGTCACCCAGGCCCCGACCACGCTGACCGCGCGCATCGACCTCAGCCCGCTACTGGCCCTCACCCTCATCGCCACCCTGACCGCGTCCGGCCGCCCGCTCAGCGGCCAGGCCGTATCGTTCAGCATCGGGACCGCTTACCTGTGCACCCGGCACACAACCACCGGCGGCGTGGCCACCTGCGTGTTCACCGGCCCCCAGACTCTTCAGGCCGCACCGGTCAACGACACCATCCGGGTCAGCTACCCCGGAAGCACCAGCTACCGGCCATCCTCGGCGGTCGCCGCCCTGTCGCTGTCCCCGAATTCGGGACACAATGCCCGTGGAAAAATAGACGTATGATTGGTCAAAAATAAACCTATGATAACCTAGGGAAATGATAATCGGGAACGCCTAGTTACTCCGCTTTAGACCAGTTCGTATCAATTTCTGCACCGATTCCCCCTGTATTTAACCGGGATCCGGTATGGCGATTCGTGCGTAATTACCGGGGCCTTTAGTACTTTTCGGACAAGACGTAAAAGCTTTACTCGGGGGAGGATGTGCGCATGGATAGCGCGGTGCTGACGAGCGTGACGGACGGTTCGATAGGTCCAGATCTGGACAAGGCGCCCACCGGGATTTCCGGGCTGGACCAGATCCTGGCCGGTGGCCTGCCCCGGGGCCGGGTGACGCTGGTGGCGGGCAGCGCGGGAGCGGGCAAGACGCTGCTCGGGATGAACTTCCTGGTCGCGGGCGCCCGCCAGTACGACGAGCCCGGCGTGCTCATGACCTTCGAGGAGTCGGCGGCCAAGGTCGCCCTCAACGTGCGATCGCTCGGATTCGATATCGATGAGCTGGTGCGCACCGGCCAGCTCGTGGTGCTCGCGTTCCGGGTGGATCCGTCCGAGATCGTCCAGGCCGGAGTATTCGACTTCGAGCCGATCTTCGCCATCCTCGACGACGCGATCAAGCAGGTGGGTGCCAAGCGCGTCGTGCTGGACACCATCGAGGTGATATTCGGCGCGTTCGGCAACGACACGATCGTGCGCTCGGAGCTCATCCGGCTGGTGCGCTGGCTCGACGACCGGGACGTCACCGT
Source organism: Actinomycetota bacterium (assembly GCA_003136255.1). Classification (GTDB taxonomy): domain Bacteria; phylum Actinomycetota; class Actinomycetes; order Streptosporangiales; family Streptosporangiaceae; genus Palsa-504. The sequence continues at coordinate 21,749 of PLDT01000326.1, read as the reverse complement.
CCTCCTGACCGGGGAGCGAGGCAGCCAAGGCGGCGACGGTCTCACCAGGCACGGGATCGAGGAGTACGTTACCGACTGCGTGATCGTGCTCGACCATCGGGTCACCGCGGAGATCTCCACCCGTCGCCTCCGCGTGGTCAAGTACCGCGGGTCCGCGCACGGCACCAACGAGTACCCCTTCCTGATCTCCGCGCATGGCTTCACCGTGCTGCCGATCACGTCGGTCGCGCTCGACTACGCGGCCTCCGAGGAGCGGGTCTCGACGGGCATCCCCCGCCTGGACCACATGCTGGGCGGCGGCATGTTCCGCGGGTCGACGCTCATGGTGAGCGGGGCCGCGGGCACCGGCAAGACCTCGGTCGGCGCATCCGTGGTGGACTCGGCCTGCGCCCGCGGTGAGCGCGCGCTGATGGTCTTGCTCGAGGAGTCGCCGGATCAGGTGGTGCGCAATATGCGCTCGCTCGGGCTCGACCTGCGGCCGTGGGTCGAGGCGGGCTTGCTGCGCATCTGGGCGGCGCGTCCGTCCGCGTTCGGGCTGGAAACCCATCTGGCCATCCTCGCCGGGCTGATCGAGGAGGAGAAGCCGTCGGTGGCGGTGCTCGACGGGATCACCAGCCTGTCCAACGGGATCCTGACCACCGAGCTAGCCTCCAGCGTGGCCCGCCAGATCGACCTGCTCAAGAGCCGTGGGATCACGAGCGTGATCACCGCGCTTGGTCAGGGGGAGGATGTCAACGCCAGGTCCGTGTCGGCGATGGTGGACACCTGGCTGCAGCTGCGCAACATCGAGGCCAACGGCGAACGCAACCGGCTGCTGTTCGTGCTGAAGTCGCGCGGCACCGCCCATTCGAATCAGGTGCGGGAGTTCGTGCTCACCGATCACGGGGTCGAACTGGTCGATGTGTATATCGGCGCGGCGGGCGTGCTGGCCGGCTCCGCCCGCGTGACCCAGCAGGCCGCCGAGCGCGACGAGCAGCTGCGGATCGCCGAGGAGCTGGCCCACCGTCGGCGTGAGCTGCACCGCAGCGTCATCGAGCGCGAGGCTCACCTGGTGGCGACGCAGGACCAGCTCGACGCCGAGCAGACCGAGATCAGCCGAATCGACCTGCGCGAGGGCCACCTGGTGGCCGATATCGAGGCGGACCGGTCCAAGATGGCGGCGCGGCGCTGGGCCGACGACGCCCCGCACAACGGAGAACCGCTATGAGCGAGCCGTACCCCGATAATGACTGGACCGGCGCCGATACCGGCGAGCAGTGGGATCTGGTCGTGTACGTGACCGACGCATCGCCGCGGGGCCTTCGGGCAATCGAAAATTTGCGGCGTGCCTGCGAGGAGCACCTGGCAGGCCGCTACCAGATCGAGATCGTGGACGTGCTCAAGAACCCGCGCCGAGCCGCCGCTGACCAGATCCTGGCCGCGCCCACGGTGGTCAGAAGGCTCCCCGCGCCGATCCGCAAGCTCGTCGGCGACCTGTCAGATAGCGACCGTCTCCTCATCGGACTGGAGCTTCGACGGTGAGGAAAGCAGCGTGAGTACCGGTACCGCAGCCGACGGGACAGGCGGCGAAGATACTGACTCAGACGAGTAAGGACGCGGCCAGCTCGTCGGTGCCGAGAGCTAGGGGTCCAAGCCCGTCCCCCGCGGGAGCGCCCGGTCAAAGCCATTCGGAGGACAGCGTCAAGCTGGCCGAGGTGCAGGCCGAGCTGCGCGACCTGCAGCAGGCGATCGAGGCGATCAGGACCGGCGCCGTCGACTCGCTGATCATCGGCCTGCCTGGCCATGAGCAGGTCCACTCCATCGCCGACCGCTCTTACCGGCTTATCGTCGAGGCGATGAGCGAAGGCGCCGCTACCGTCTCCACCGGTGGGGTCATCCTCAACGCGAACCCGCGGCTTGGCTCGATGACCGGCCAGGACGCCTCGGAGCTGATCGGGACCCCGGTGCTTGACCTGATCGCGGAAGCCCACCGGCCCGCGTTCGCCCAGCTGTTCGATGTCGCCATCGGCGAAAGCGCACGCGGCGAAGTGGACCTGACCGGATCCGGCGGCACAATCGTTCCGGTCCAGCTGGCGGTCAGCGGATTCGATCTGGACGGGATGCTCACGCGCTGCCTGGTCCTCACCGATCTCACCGCGCAGCGCGCCGCGGAGCATCAGGCGGCCNNCAGAACACCTTCCTCGAGCAGGCGCAGGAATCCCTGAGGCTCGGCTGGTGGGCTTCGGTTCCGACCGAGGATCACATGACGACCTGGTCGCCGCAGGCTCATCGGATCTACGGGCTGGCCCCCGGGCTGGCCGAGGTGAAGACGGAAACCCTCTGGAACCTTATCCATCCGGACGACCGGGCGGCGGTGGCCGAGGCGCGCGGGGCGGCGCTGGCGGGTGGCGATCGCTACCAGGTCGAGCACCGGATCATCCGCCCTGACGGCGCCGTGCGCTGGATCCTGCAGGCAGCGGTCGTGGAGCGGGACCACACGGGCGAGCCGGCTCGGTTGCTGGGCGTCTGCCAGGACATCACCGAGCGGAAGCGGGGCGAGGACGAGATCCGCGCCGCGGCCGCCTACAACCGGAGCCTGATCGAGGCCAGCCTGAACCCGATGTTCACCATCGGCCGAGATGGCGCGATCAGTGACGTCAACACCGCCACCGAGCAGGCGACCGGGTACGAACGGGCGGACCTGCTCGGGACCGGGTTCAGCGACTACTTCGCCGACCCCGGGTTGGCCAAGGCCGGCTACGAGCTGGCCTTCGCCGATGGCAGCGTGCGGGACTACCCCCTGGAGTTGCGCCACCGCGACGGGCATATCACATCGGTGATGTATAACGGCTCGGTCTACCGTGACGCGTCCGGGCAGGTACTCGGCGTCTTCGCCGCCGCGCGCGACATCACCGAGACCGAGCGCCTGCAGGACGCGCTGCGCGCGTCAGAAGTGCGGCTCGGCGTCTTGTTCGACAACGCCCCCATCGGCGTCGGCGAGGTAACGCTCAACGGCGAGCTGGTCCGGGTCAACCAGTACTTCTGCAACTTCGTCGGTTACACCGCCGAGGAGGTGCTGTCTATGCGCGGAATGACGGATCTCCTGCATTCCGACGATATCGAGACCCATCGCGCCATCAGGGCACGCATCGCCGCCGAAGAGATCGACACCTATTCGGCGGAGAGGCGCTTCATCCAGAAGGGGGGTGCCCTCATCTGGGGCGAGGTGCAACGGAGCCTGGTCCGCGATCCAGCCGGCCGCCCGCTGCTGTACATCGATACCGTGCGCGACATCACCGCCCAGCGTGAAGCCGAAGCCGAGGTTCGTACGCTCACCGCCGAGCTCGAGGCCCGCGTCAGGCAGCGCACGGCCGAACTGGAGCGGTCGAACCGGAACCTGCAGGCGTTCAGCTACTCGATCGCCCATGACCTGCGCACTCCGCTGCGCGGGCTCAACGGGTTCAGCCAGGCGCTGCTCGAGGAATTCGCCGAGCTTCTCGGCGAAACCGGCCGCGGCTACGCCAGGCGCATCCAGGCGGCGAGCGAGCGGATGGGCGCCATCCTCGATGACCTGCTGCGCCTGTCGCAGGTAACGCACGCCGACATGAACCTCGCCCGGGTCGATCTCAGCGCGGAGGTCACCGCGATCGCCGAGGGCCTGCGATCCCGTGACGCCGGCCGCCGGGTCCGCTTCGCCATCCAGAAGCGCGTCTGGGTGACCGCGGACCGTATCTTGATCCGCGCCGTGCTCGAGGACCTGCTCGAGAACGCCTGGAAGTTCACCGCCCGGCGCGACGAGGCCATCATCGAGTTCGCCGCCGGTACCGACGACGACGGCGAGGTCTACTTCTACGTGCGCGATAACGGGGTCGGCTTCGAACCCGCCTATGCGGACAAGCTCTTCCAGCCGTTCCAGCGACTCCATGCCGCCCGCGAATTTCCCGGCACCGGCGTCGGCCTGGCCAGCGTCCAGCGGATCGTCGAACGCCACGGCGGGCGCGCCTGGGCCCAGGGCGCGGTGGACGGCGGCGCCACCTTCTACTTCACCCTCGACGCCCAGACATCCCGTGACGGATACGCGCTTCCCGTTGATCGAGGATGACCAGTCCGCTTCAACTCCCGGCGCGTCGTTCTTTCAGCAAGGCATCCGCGACCGACAGGAGGTGGTACCCGTCATATGGCTTGGCCACGATCGCGTCGGCGGCATCTACCAGGTGGGTGTCCCCGCTCACGGCCAGAATCGGGATGTGCGCCGTCGCCGGGTCACCGTGCAGGGCCCGGATGAGCTCCACCCCGTCCATGACCGGCATCGTCACGTCGGTCACCACCAGATCCGGCACCGACTCCCGCAGGGCGCGTAGCGCAGCCGCGCCATCGGCGGCATCGGTCACCTCATGCCCGGCCCGCTCGAATATCCTGCGCAGCAGAAAACGCTGGTCGGGCTCGTCATCGACCACCAGGATCCTCGACACGCGGCGCGGCACCCTTTCCGTGCTGACTACTTAACGTAAATAAACGATACACGAATAGCTACCTATAGTTTCGCCGCGGCGCCGCCGGCCTCCTATCTCAATTCGGCCAACTTATGGTGTCTGCGTCCAGCAAAACCCAAGTTACCGGTAAGTTACGTCCCGTTCTGGGGATCGTTCAGCTGGCGACGGAGCGTGGAATTCATGGTGCGGACGAAGAAACTGGCCGGGATGGTACTGGCCGCCGGGCTGGTCATCGGCGGGCTCACGGCCGGATCGGGGACCGCCTGGGCGGCCGGATCGACCTGCGGCGGAACCAACGCCGTGACCACGGTGAACGGGACGCTGGCCGATGGCGCCACGTACCTGATCCAGTGCCCGGCCGGCCAGTGGAACGGAACGCTGTTCCTCTACAGCCACGGCTACGTCACCCCCGGCGCCGCCAACCCGGCCGAAGACGTCGGCGATCCGATCACCGGCGCCTGGCTGCTCAGCCACGGCTACGCCCTGGCGGGATCGTCCTACGCCAGCACCGGCTGGGCCATCCAGCAGGCGCTCCCCGACCAGGTCAACACCTTGAAGGTCTTCGACCAGAGCTACGGCAAGCCGCTCACCACGATCGCCTGGGGCCACTCCCTGGGCGGCATCATCACCGCCGGCCTGATCCAGGACTACCCGAACCTGTTCAACGCCGCGCTGCCCATGTGCGGCGTGCTGTCCGGCGGCGTGGCGACCTGGAACACCGCGCTCGACGCGGCCTTCGCGTTCCAGCAGCTGATCGACCCGACGATCCAGGTCGTCAACATCAAGAACCCCACGGCCAACCTGGAGGCCGGCGAGGCCGCGGTGGCCGCGGCGCAGCAGACCGCGGCCGGCCGGGCCCGCCTCGCCCTGGTCGCCGCGCTCGACGACACCCCCGGCTGGTTCACCCCGCTGTCGCCCGAACCCGCGGCGAGCGACTACGCCGCCCAGGAGGCGAACCAGTTCCTGTGGGACACCGAGGTCACCTTCCCGTTCGTCCTGGACTTCCGCGCCGAGCTCGAAGCCCGGGCCGGCGGCAACGTGTCCTGGAACACCGGCGTGAATTACTTCAGCGACCTGGCCAACTCGGTCGACCGCCAGGAGGTGACGGCGCTTTACCAGAGCGCGGGGCTCAGCCTGACCAAGGACCTGCAGACGCTGAACAGCGCCCCGCGGATCACCGCGGATCCGTTCGCCGTGGCCTACCTGGCCAAGAACATCTCCTTCGACGGCCAGATCTCGATCCCGGTGCTCACCATGCACACCACCGGCGACGGCCTGGTCGTGCCGGAGAACGAGCAGGCTTACAGCAGCGTCGTCGACCGTGCCGGGAACGGGAACCTGCTGCGGCAGATCTTCGTGGACCGCGCCGGCCACTGCGCGTTCACCCCGGCCGAGACCATCACCGCGGCCCAGACGCTGCTGAACCGCCTGTCCACGGGGCACTGGAACGTGCCGAGCCCGGCCGGCCTGAACGCCCAGGCTGCGGCGCTCGGCGCCCAGTACAACGTCTACACCAGTCCCGCCACCGGCGATCTCGTCGCGACCGCGCCCGCCTTCACCAGCTACACCCCGGCGCCGTACCTGCGGCCGTTCGACGTTTCACGATTCTTCGGCGGCCTGTGACCGGCCGTTCCCTAACCCCTATTTAGCCGAACGAAGCGGCGTTCGTGCTGGCCGGCCGCGCTGATCGCCACGCGGCCTCGGCCATCCCCATCGGCGTGCACGGCGGGCCCTGGACGAACGGCCAGATCTCCTCGGCGATGCCGCGCCAGTCGGCGGTCGCGTGCAACTCGCCGAGCAGGGCGAACAGGCCGAGGTTGATCCGCTGCAGGATCACGTAGGAGCGCGGGATCCGGGCGTACGCGGCCAGCGGGCTGCGGAAGTCGAAGAACTTCCGGGTCACCGCCGAGGCGTAGTCGCCGGTCATGGTCCGCGGGCCGCGCTCCCGGACGGTGTCGTAGAACACCGCCATGTGCTCCACGACCAGCGGCGTGGACACCGGCGCGTCCGGGATCAGGAAGCCGGCCTGCACCATGGCCCGGCGGAACCCTTCGGGGTCTTGGTCCACGCACAGGTGCTTGACCATCGCGGCCAGCGGCCGCATCTCCTCGGCGGTGAAGTGCTTGACCAGGCCGAAGTCCAGAAAGGTGACCCGCCCGCCGCCGTGGAACAGGTAGTTGCCCGGGTGCGGGTCGCCGTTGAAGGCGTGCGCCTCGTACAGGCTGCGGAACACGAAGCGGTAGATGGTCTCCGCGGCCAGGTCCCGCTCGGCCTGCGACCAGCCGGCCAGCTCAGCGAACCTGGCCCCGTCGGCGAGCTCGCTGGTCACCACCCGGCGGGTGGACAGCTCGCCCACGATCCGCGGGATGGCAATGGTGGGGTGGCCTTCGTAGTAACGGGCGAAGAGCTGCTGGTTGCGGGCTTCCCTCCGGTAGTCGAGCTCCTCGGTGACCCGCTCCCGCAGTTCGGCGAGCAGCGCGTCGACGTCCTGGCTCGGCGCGGTGATCTTGAGCATCCGGCGCAGCAGCCCGACGTTGTCCAGGTCGGCCTCGATGGTCTCGGCGATGCCGGGGTACTGGACCTTGACCGCGACGGCCCGGCCGTCGTGGGTGATCGCCCGGTGCACCTGCCCGATCGACGCCGCGGCGATGGGTTCGGGGTCCCAGGTCCTGAACGCCCGCTCCGGCGGCTGGCCCAGCTCCTCGGTGACCACCTGCGCGGCCAGTTCGGGGCTCATCGGCGGCACGCTGTCCTGTAGCCGGCTCAGCGTGCGGCGGGCGGCCGGCGTCAGGCCGTCGTCGATGTAGCTGGCCATCTGGCCGAGCTTCATCAGCACGCCCTTCATCGTGCCCAGGGTCGCGGCGACGTCTTCGGCCGTCTGCAGGGCCAGGTCGTTCCGCAGTTGCTGCCGGTGCTCGCCCGCGCTGGCGAACAGCCGCGGTGCGTTGCTCGCGTAGCGCGCGCCGCCGCGCGCCGCCAGCCGCAGCGCGGCCATCCCGCGCTCGACCCGCAAGCTGCCGCCCCGGCCCCCGAGCAGGCCGCGTCGGCGTCCCAGGACCGCGAGCGCCGCGACCGACGCGCCGCCCACCGCGGCGGCCACGGCCAGCTTCCGGGTCCGAGCCCTCAAACCCGGTTCCCCGGGCGCGCGCGCATCCGCAAGGCGAGTTGCTGGCGCGCCTCCAGGACGCCCGGCTCGGCCATGAACACCGCGTCGAACACGCCGAGCGTCTGGCGGATCTCGGTCCGCCGCGCGGAGTCGATCGGTGGCGGAGCCGGGTAGCCGTACAGGTCCCGGGCCCAGCCGGGCAGCGCGGCGAGCGCCGCGTCCCGCAGGTCCTGCCAGAGCTCGGCGATCTCCTCGCCCATGCCTTCGGGATCCAGCATGTAGCCCATCGACTCCGCGGCCGCCGGAGCGCAGCGCAGCTCGGGCCGGACGCCGGCCAGGTACCGCTCGACGGCGGCCACGCTGCTCGGGATGATCTCGCGCGGAACCCCCAGCAGCTCGGCCGAGACGGCCATCTCGGCGACGTACGTGTCGGCGTCCGCATCGGTCACCGGCGTGCCGAACAGCCGGTTCGCGGCGAGCACCGAGTCCACCAGCGCCACGTGCACCCACAGCAGCAGCGCGGGGTCCCCGGCGGCGTAACGTCCGCCGGTCACGGTGTCTGTGCCCCGGACGTGCTCGTGGATGGCCCGCACCCGCCGGGCGGCCCGGCTCGCGCTGGCCCGGTCGCCGTAGGTCACGGTCGCGACGTAGGCGGAGGTGGCGGCCAGCCTGCCGACCGGGTCGCGCCGCCAGTCGCTGTGCTGGTCGACCCCGGCCATGGCCAGCGGGTGCAGCGCCTGGATCAGCACTGACCGCAGCCCGGCGACCGGCGCGGACAGGTCGGCGGCCAGCCGCCAGGTCACGCTGGCCGGCCCGAAGAACCCGTCGTCTTCAGGCTGGTCCGCCACCCCAGAGACCAAGGCGGCGGCATACCGCTCGACCAGGCCAACCGCTGTATTAATTTCGAGCCCCCTGGGCCCCTCCGGCTCGGTCATGGGCGCAGGCCCGCGAACAGGTCGTCCTCGGGCAGTGGCGCCCCGGTCGTGTCGCTGACCCGGATGAAGCTCTCCCGCCCGAAGGTCGCCTCCGCGACATCCTGCGGCAGCTTGCTGAACCACGACTCGGAGATCTGGCTGCCGTGCGCGAACAGCGCGTCGCGCTTGCGGCTCAGCACCGGCTGGATGTTCACGGTCGTGGTGATGCGCTGCTCGGACGCCTGGCCCCGCTGGATCACCTCGGGGTCCATGTTCTCGAAATCCGGGACCTCCAGGCCGAGCTCGCGCAGCGCATCCCAGACCTTCCGCCAGTCGCTGCCGCGCATCGCGCTGAGGTAGAGCTTGGCTGGGATGCCGGTGTCCGCGAACGCGGCCTGCGCGCAGCGGCTCGCGTGCAGGTGATCGGGATGCTGGTAGGGCCCCTGATCGTCGTAGCTGATCAGCACCTGCGGCCGGTACCGCTCGATCAGGCTGGAGATCCTCGCCGCCACCTTCGCTTGCGGGATGTTGCGGAATGCGTCGGGCCGGTCCTTGTAGTCCCATTCCGGCATGCCCGAGTCGTGGTAGCCGAGCAGTTCCAGGTCCGTGACCCCGAGGATGGCGCAGGATTCGCGCAGCTCGGCCAGCCGCAGCTGGGCCACGGCATGCTCGTCGTGCCCGTCCTGTCCCGGCTTCACGCCGCCTGGCGCGTCGCCGAACTCCCCGTTCGTGCAGGTCACGACCACCGTCCGGATCCCCTGGTCGGCGTAGGTGGCCAGCACCCCGCCGGTGCTCGAGGCCTCGTCGTCGGGATGCGCGTGTACCGCCATCATCGTCAGCGTGTCTGCCATGCTTCCAGCCTGCCTGACCAGCGGCCCTAGTGCCCACTCGGGGCGTCTTACCGCAGGCTCAAGGCGGCCAGCACGGTGAGCATGAACGTGGTCAGCGCCGCGAGACCGTGCGCCGCCGGAACGAGCGGGAGCAGGTGGACCCTGCGACGCCGGGCCGGAGGCGGCCCGGCGAGCAGGCGGGCGATCATCTCGTCGGTGACTGTAAACATGTCATGGTGCTCGCCCGGCGGTCCGGCTGGGTGTGCTGGGTGTGCTGGGGCCTCGCGGCTCTCGAACCCTCCCGGATCCTCGTGGCCGGTTCCCGGGTCGGGCCGGACCGGATACGGCGTCCAGAGCGTCACCGTGCAGATGCCCAGGCTGATCGCGGCGCAGACCAGGACTACGCCGATCCAGGCCAGCGGGCGCCAGCCGCTGCTCAGGTAGCTGATCCAGACCGTCAGCCCGACCAGGGCGGCGCCGGCGTGACCGAACACCACCGCGGGCGGCACGCCCACGCCGGTCGCCCGCTGGCGGCGCAGGCCGTCGCGCGCGACCCAGGTTCGCAGCATGTAACCGCCGATGCCGGCGGTGAGCAGCCACGCGATCAAGGCGGCCAGACCCGTGCTCATGGTCACATCCGCGGGGGTGCAGGTACCCGCAGCGTACCCGGCAGGCCCCGGCGGCGATAGACCTCTGAAACTGCTACGCCCCGGTTGCCTCGGCCGCCTCGCTGAGGGCCTCCGGGTGCGCCCGGAGGTAGTGCTTGGTCAGCACGGCACTGGCCTGTCCGGGCTGGTAGGCCAGGGTACGCCCGCATATCTCGCAGCGGGTAAGGGGAAGCCGGGTCACCGTCACCGGGAAACGCGAAGAATCTGGCCTGCTCATCGCTTCACATGATGCCAGAAACGCCACCGTGTCCCCAGTGCCGGCCCGGCGCGTCACGATTTCCAACGTTTCGCCCGCCGTCAGCGTCTACAACGTATGCTCCGCTGCTCCCGATTTGCGCCCGCCTTGGCGGCCGCCGCGCTGATCGGGGCGTTCTGCTTGGCGCCTTCGGCGAGCGCCGCCCAGGTCCCGGGCGCCGGCCAGACCCAAGCCGCCGCCGCCACCATCTCGGCCGGCTCGGCGCCGACGCTCACCGCCCTGGCCTTCCCCGCTCCCGCGACCGGCTGGCTGCTCGGCCAGGCGGCAACCGGCGGCCGTGCCGCTATCTGGCGTACCGGCACGGCCGGTGCGACGTGGCAGGTGCAATGGGAGGGTGCCGGAAGCCCGCTGTCGATCAGCGCGACCGACCCGGCGCACGCCTGGGCGCTGATCGCCTGCCTGGGACTCAAGGGGTCCAAGCCGTCCTGCGGGCGGGAACTCCTGGCCACCTCCGACGGCGGTCGGCACTGGCGGGTGGCCGCCACCTTGCCGCAGGCCGTGAACCAGGTCCAGTTCGTCTCCGCCCGGCTGGGCGTGGTCACCTCGGACAGCTGCCTGGTCGACGTCGGCCTGTCCCGCTGCCCGGGCCAGATCCTGGTCAGCCGGGACGGCGGCGCGCACTGGACGCGGGTGCTGGGCGGCGCCGCCCCCGTCTTCGCCACCGCGAGCGCCACCGGGCAGCTCTGGGCGGCTCAGACCAGCGCATCCGGCATCACGTTCCTGACCAGCAAGGACGGCGGGCGAAGCTGGCACCGGCTGGGACGGGTGACCAACCTCGAACCGCTCACGCCCGCGGTCAAGGTCAGCCTGGCCGCGACCGCGTCGGGCGGCCTGACCTGGGCCAGCGTCTTTGACCAGCTCAGCTGCGCCATGCACGGCTGCGGCGTCGCCGACCTGCTGCACAGCGCCACCGGCGGCCAGACCTGGAGCCCGGTCAACCTGGCCGACAGTTATCCGGACGAGTGCGCCAGCAACGGCATCGTGTTCTCGGCCGCGCCTGACGGCTCGGCCTGGGCGGCGACCGGGCGCAACGGCGCCGCCTGCGCGCCGCCGTTCGGCCTGATGTACCGGTACGGCCCCTCCGGCTGGCAGCAGCTGCCGCCCTGGCAGTTGGCCCAGGTCAGCTCGCTGGCAGCGGTCAGCAAGGACGTGGCCTATGCGGTCAGCGACCGGGGCGTGCTGTCTGCGACGCGGGACGGCGGCGCGGACTGGACCGAGCTGCTGCCCGCTCCGGCTCCGGCCGGCCCCCTCGACGCGGTGAGCACGACCACCGCCCTGGCCGCCCAGGACCCGGCCGATGCGGGCGCGATCCTGCGTTCGGACAACGGCGGGCGCAGCTGGAACCAGCTCGCCGACCTGCCTGGCGTGGTAACCCAGCTGGACTTCTGGTCCGCCCGCGCCGGTGTCGCGGCCAGCTACCAGGCCGGCACCTCCTCGCCCTGGCAGCTGTGGGCGACGTCTGACGGCGGCTCGACGTGGGAGCCCTACGGCCCGCTGCCCGGAGGCAACACCGATATCTACGGGCCATGGATGTCCGCCAACGGCCACGGCCTGCTGCTGACCGTGACGGGCGGGACGCCGTGGGAGAACGGCTCCGGCGGCCTGCCCCCCGTCCGGATGTGGACCACCAGCGACTACGGCCTGACCTGGATCCGTGGTGGCCTGCTACCGCTCGGGGCCGACTCCCTGGTCGGCCCCGCCAGCTTTGCTCTTTATCCGGGTTCGGTTCGCGGCGGCCCCGCCCGCTGGTCCGGCTGGCTCGTCATCGACACGGCCAGCTACACCCAGCGGGTCGCGGTCACGAACGGCGGTCCGCTGAGCCTGCTGCCGGCCACGGTTCCCGCGGGCGCCGTTCAGCTGACCGGTCCCGGGACCGGCCTGGCCTGGAGCCTGAACTACCCGAGCAGCCCGTCGGTGGCGGTCCTGTCGCTGGCCCGCACCACCGACGGCGGGCGCCGCTGGCAGCAATCCAGCCTCCGGCTGGTCATCCCGGTCAACTCGCTGGCCGTGCCGCTGCTTGACTTCACCGACGCCGGCCACGGCTGGCTCGTCCTGGGCAACGCCACCTGGCACACCGCCGACGGCGGCCGTACCTGGACCCGCGCCTAGCGGATCTCCGGACGAAATCCCGGGCGACACGCGCCGGATGTCCGGGTCTTGACGCGACCCGGCGAACAGACTTGAACCATGTATCCGCAGGTTTCCGAGCGAGCCGACGACCTGGCGGATCCGGACCTGGCCGGACCGGGCCCGCGGGAGACCGCCCGGCTCGGCTTGCTAGGCCTGGACGGCGTGCGGGACCGGATCGGCGTCTGGCGTACGCTGCTCGACCGGCCGCTGACGTCTTACTACCTGGTCCTCGGCATCACGCTGCTCCTGCTCGGGCTGGGGCTGGTCATGGTGCAGTCCACGGCGTCCGTCACCGACCTGATCGCCGGGCTGTCGCCCTACTCCGACTTCAAGAAGCAGCTGCTCGGCGCGGCCGTCGGGCTGCCGCTCATGTGGGCCGCGGCCCGCTCGAAGCCCCGGCTGTTCCGGGCCTTCGCCTATCCGCTGCTCGCGGTGGCTGTCGTCGGGCTGGGCCTGACCCTGATCCGCGGCGTCGGCGTCTCGGCGTACGGCGCGGCCCGGTGGATCACCATCGGCGGCCAGCAGTTCCAGCCGTCCGAGATCGCCAAGCTCGCTCTGGTGGTGTGGGGCGCCGACCTGCTCGCCCGCAAGGACCGGCTGGGTCAGCTGGCCGACTGGCGGCACATGCTCGTACCGCTCATGCCCGGTACCGCCGTGCTGTGCCTGCTCGTGATGACCGGCGATGACCTCGGCAGCACGTTCCTCCTGCTGGTCATCTTCCTCGCGCTACTTTGGGTCATCGGGACGCCCGGACGCGTGTTCGCCGGCCTGCTCATCTTGATGGCCCTGGCCATGATGCTCATGATCGTGTCCGCGAAATACCGTCTCGGCCGCCTGGTCGGCTTCCTCGACCAGCAGGCCAGTAGTCCGACCGGCGCCGGCTGGCAGGGCACCCAGGGCAAGTACGCGCTCGGCTCGGGCGGCATCTTCGGCGTAGGGCTTGGCGCCGGCCGGCAGAAGTGGGGCTACGTTCCCGAATCGACCAGCGATTTCATCTTCGCCATCATCGGCGAGGAACTCGGGCTGATCGGCACGCTGTGCGTGACCGTCCTGTACGGCGGGCTGGCCTTCGCCGGGCTCCGGATCGCCAGGCGCGTGCCCGATCTGTTCGCGCGCCTGGCGGCGACCGGTATCACCGCGTGGATCGTGGTCCAGGCCCTGGTCAACATCGGCGCGGTGATCGGCGTCCTGCCCATCACCGGCGTCCCGTTGCCGCTGGTCTCGGCGGGGCTGTCGTCACTGCTGGTGACCCTGGTCGCACTCGGCATGCTGATGTCGTTCGCGAGGCTCGAGCCAGGTGCGCAGGAGGCTTTGGCCGCACGCGGCCCCGGCTGGCCGCTGCGCGTTCTAAGCTGGCTCGGTCTAGCAAAGCGCCGACGATAGAACGGCAGCAGTTCAGGGACGAGACATGAGGGTAGTGCTTGCCGGCGGCGGGTCCGCCGGACATATCGAACCAGCTCTCGCGGTGGCGGATGCCCTGCGGCAGGCCGATCCGGACATCGAAGTGACCTGCCTGGGCACCGAGCGCGGCCTGGAGACCAGGCTGATCCCGCTGCGCGGATACCCACTCGAGCTCATCCCGGCCGTGCCGATGCCCCGGACGGTGACGCCCCAGTTGCTGACCGTGCCGGGCCGGCTCGCCGGCGCCATCAACGCGGCCGCCGACGTGCTCGACCGGACCCGGGCCCAGGTGCTCGTCGGCTTCGGCGGGTACGTCGCCACCCCCGCCTACCTGGCGGCCCGGCGGCGCAAGGTTCCCATCGTGGTGCACGAGGCGAACCCCCGGCCGGGTCTGGCCAACCGGCTGGGCGCCCATTTCACCACCCACGTCTTCACCGGGCACCCGGACACCGTGCTCAGGAACGGGAAGTACCTCGGCATCCCGATCCGGCGCGAGATCGCGGAACTGGACCGGCTGGCCGTCGGCGACAAGGCCCGGGCCCACTTCGGCCTCCGCCCGGACCTGCCCGTGCTGCTGGTCACCGGCGGCTCGCAGGGGGCGCGGTCACTGAACACGGCCGTGTTCGGCGCGGCCGGGTGGCTCAGGGACGCCAGCGTCCAGGTGCTGCACGTCATCGGCCCGCGCAACGGCGTCGAGGCGCCGGTGACCAAGAAGGGGGCGGGGGAGGCGGGTGGGGTGCCTTACGTGGCCATGCCCTACATCGACCGGATGGATCTCGCCTACGCGGCAGCCGATTTCGCGCTGTGCCGGGCCGGCGCGATGACGTGCGCCGAGCTCACCGCCGTGGGCCTGCCGGCCGCCTACGTACCGCTCCCCATCGGGAACGGCGAGCAGCGGCTGAACGCGGTGCCCATCGTCCAGCGGGGCGGCGGCATGCTGGTCAACGACGCCGACCTGACCCCCGAGTGGATCCGGGACACCTTGCTGCCCGTGCTGGTCAACATCGACCAGGTCGCGGACATGTCGGAGGCGGCCGCCTCGCTGGGCCGCGGCGACGCCGACCGCTGGCTCGCCGAGGCGATCATCGAGGTCGTGAACGGGAAGGGTCGGAGTGGGGAACCAGATGCTCAAGAGCCTCATCACGCCGGCTGAGCCGGTGCCCGCCATCGGGCTCGGCCGGGTGCACTTCACCGGGATCGGCGGCGCGGGCATGTCAGGCATCGCGCGGATCATGCTGGCCCGGGGGATCAGCGTGTCCGGCAGCGACGCGATGGCCTCGGCCATGCTCGATGACCTGCACGCGCTGGGCGCCCGGGTGTACGTCGGGCACGCCGGCGCCAACCTCGGCGACCTCGGCCCGGGGGACACCCTGGTCCTGTCCAGCGCGATCCGCGCGGACAACCCGGAGCTGGCCGAGGCGACCCGGCGGGGCCTGAGGGTCATGCACCGGGCCGCGGCGCTGGCCTCGGTCATGGCCGGGCGCCGGGTGATCGCGGTGGCCGGCACGCACGGCAAGACCACCACCACGTCCATGCTCACCACCGTGCTGCGCGACTGCGGCGCCGATCCCGGCTACGTCATCGGCGGCGTCCTGGTCGAGACCGGGCTCGGCGCCGAGGACGGCGGGGGCATGGATTTCGTCGCCGAGGCGGACGAGAGCGACGGATCGTTCCTCCTGCTCTCGCCCGACGTGGCCATCATCACCAACGTGGAAGCCGACCACCTGGACAACTACGGGAGCCTGGCGGAGATCGAGGCGGCCTTCGCCACGTTCAGCGACCAGGTCAGCAGCCTAGTCCTGACCTGCGCGGACGATCCTGGCGCGGAGGCCGTCGCGGCCCGGCTGGAACCCCAAAGCCCGCGGCGAGTCCGGCGATACGGCGAGTCGGCTGGTGCCGACTACCGGCTGGGCGATGTCCGTTCCCAGGGCCTGGCGGTGAGCTTCGCGGTCACCGCCGAACACAGCCCGTTCGGTGAGATCTTCGCGCAGATGACCGTGCATGTCCCCGGCCGGCACAACGCGCTGAACGCCACCGCCGCCTTCGCCGCCGCCGTCGAGCTCGGCTTCGCGCCGCCGCGCGTGACCGCGGCCCTCGCCCGCTACCAGGGCGCGCGGCGCCGGCTGGAGTTCAAGGGCGAGGCGGACGGCGTACGCGTCTTCGACAGCTACGCCCATCACCCCACCGAGCTGGCCGCCGACCTCAGAGCGGCGCGAGACATCTCCTCCAATGGCAGAGTGATCGCCATTTTCCAGCCGCATCTTTACAGCAGGACGAGGATCTTCGCCGCCGACTTCGGCGCGGCGCTCGCCCTGGCCGACCAAGCGGTCGTGCTCGACGTCTACGCCGCGCGCGAGGATCCGGAACCTGGCGTCACGGGCGGGCTCGTCGCCGACGCCGTCCCCGGCGGGCAGGCCCTGTTCCTACCGGACCGGACCCAGGTCGCGCCGACGATCGTGCGGATCGCCGAGCCGGGCGACGTGGTGCTGACCATGGGGGCCGGGGACGTCACCGCGCTCGGACCACTGCTGATCGAGGCCATCGGGAGGAGACACGAGTGAGCGGGCCGGGCGGCCCCCACCGGTTCCGCCAGCGGCTGGCGGTACTGCTCGTGCTGGCCGCGATGGGCATCGCGGGCGGCGTCGCCTGGGCGCTGCTCGACTCGAGCCTGCTCGCGGTTCGCTCCGTGGTCGTGACCGGCACGCGCCTGGTGCCGGAATCCGAAGTCCTCGCCGTGGCCGGGGTCCGGCCCGGCACGCCGCTGATCCGGGTCAGCACCGCTCAGGTCGCGGCTCGGGTCCTGACCATCAGGCAGGTCCTGGGCGTGCAGGTCACCAAGTCCTGGCCGGACCGGGTGGTCATCGCGGTGCGGGAGAGAACCTCGGCGCTGGCCGTCGCGCTGCCGAGCGGCGGGTTCGACCTCATCGACGCCAACGGCGTGGTCGTGCAGTCAGCCGCGCTCCGGCCCCCGGGCCTCCCGCTCTACACCACCACGGCGGCCACCGCCTCGCTGCGCGGTGATCCGGACGTCGCCGCGGCGGCGGCCGTGCTCGGCGAACTGCCCGCGTCGCTGCGGTCCTCGGTGACCTCCGTGACCGTGCCCAGCCCGGATCAGGTCACGCTGAGCCTGAGCAGCGGGGTGACGGTCCTGTGGGGCAGCGCGGACGATGCCGCGGCGAAAGCCAGGGAACTCGCCATCCTCATGCGGACTCACGCGCGCTCCTACGATGTGAGCTCGCCTGCGACGGCGGTGACTAGCTGAGGCGTCCCGAGCACCCCCGGACCCGATAATGACCGCCGGTCCGCGACACGCTGACCGGTTACTGCGTGGTTAGTTGACCCGGGTCCCGTACGACCCTACTGTCCGTATCAATCGTTCGGCCGACAAAAACTTTAAATCTTGACCTGAAGGTTAAACCTGATGGTGACGGACAATGCCTTGGCGGTGAATTCCGCGGCGCCCCCTGGGGCAGAGGTTTCCCGAGCCCAGGGCCATAATCGGAGGGCTGCGGCGGCCCAATTGAATAGCAGCACACACCCGCCGACATGGCAAAGGTAAAACGAGCGGAAAGGTACCCTCCTCGTGGCATCACCGCAGAACTATCTGGCGGTTATCAAGGTCGTCGGAATCGGCGGTGGCGGCGTCAACGCCGTCAATCGCATGATCGATGAGGGACTCAGGGGCGTCGAGTTCATCGCGATCAATACTGACGCGCAGGCGCTGCTCATGAGCGATGCCGACGTCAAGCTCGACGTCGGGCGCGAACTCACCAGGGGGCTGGGCGCCGGGGCCAACCCCGATGTCGGCTGCCGGGCCGCGGAGGATCACCGCGAGGAGATAGAGGAGGTCCTCAAGGGCGCCGACATGGTGTTCGTCACCGCCGGCGAGGGCGGCGGGACCGGCACCGGGGGAGCGCCCGTGGTCGCCAACGTGGCCCGGTCGCTGGGAGCGCTCACCATCGGCGTCGTGACCAGGCCGTTCGGTTTCGAGGGCAAACGCCGCGTGGTGCAGGCCGAGGCGGGCATCGAGAAGCTGCGCAGTGAGGTCGACACGCTGATCGTCATTCCGAACGATCGGCTGCTCTCGATCTCCGACCGGCACGTGAGCGTGCTCGACGCGTTCAAGGCCGCCGATCAGGTTCTGCTCTCCGGCGTGCAGGGGATCACCGACCTCATCACCACCCCCGGACTGATCAACCTGGACTTCGCCGACGTGAAGTCGGTGATGTCCGGCGCGGGTTCGGCGCTGATGGGTACCGGCTCCTCGCGCGGGGATGACCGGGCCGTGGCGGCCGCCGAAATGGCCATCTCGAGCCCCCTGCTCGAGGCGAGCATCGACGGCGCCCACGGCGTGCTGCTGTCCATCCAGGGTGGCTCGGACCTCGGGCTGTTCGAGATCAACGAGGCCGCTCAGCTCGTCGCCAACTCCGCCGCGGTGGACGCGAACATCATCTTCGGCGCGGTCATCGACGACGCCCTCGGCGATGAGGTCCGAGTGACGGTCATCGCCGCCGGCCTGGACGAGAACCGCAACAACCGGTCCGGCAGCGCCGAGTCCGGCGGCAGCGCGTTCAGCAGCACCTCCTCGTTCGGTGGCTTCGAGTTCGGCGCGGGTCCGGTCAGCTCCGCCCCGAGGCACGCGCCCAGCAGCTCTGCGGGTCCGGCCAGCCCCCCGACCCCTGCCCCGACTCCCGCGCCGCCCGCCGAGCTCCCCGCCCCCGCCCCCGAGGCCGACCGCTGGACCAGGGACGAGACGCCTGGAGCCTCCATTGACGCCGAGCTCGGCCTGGGCAGCGACTACGGCGCGCCCGCTATGGCCGTCGGGCTGCTCGGCGCGCCGGTACCGACCGAGGCGACCGAGCCGGAAACCGTCGATTCTGAGCCGCCCCGCGACGACGCCGTCTTGGCCGGCGATACCTCTTATTCCTCTTATTCCTCCGCGTCGTACTCCGCCATCTCCCGCCCGGCGCACGCCGAGCTGGGCAAGACCTTCGACGTCGCTAGCACCCGGCGTCGGCCCGTCGTCTTCGAAGAAGACGACGACCTGGATGTCCCCGACTTCCTCAAGTGACCGATTCCCCCCGGCGGGACGAACTCGCCACCCGCCTCGCCGCGGTGCGCGAACGCATCGACGCCGCGTGCGAGGCCGCGGGCCGCAAGTCGCAGGAGGTCACGCTGATCGCGGTGACCAAGACCTTTCCCGCCTCCGACGTCCGGCTGCTGAACGGGCTCGGCGTTACCGATTTCGGTGAGAACCGCGACGCGGAAGCGGCGCCGAAGGCCGCCCAGTGTGCCGACCTCGACCTCGTCTGGCACTTCATCGGCCAGTTGCAGACCAACAAGGCCGCCAGCGTGGCGCGCTACGCCTCCTTCGTGCACTCCGTCGACCGGCTGCGGCTGATCCACGCGCTGGGCGCGGCCGCCCGCCAGGCGGGGCGGATCATCCAGTGCCTGATCGAGGTCAGCCTGGACGGCGATCCCGCGCGCGGCGGAGCCCCGGCTGGCCTGGTTCCGGGCCTGGCCGAGGCCCTGATGGCCGAGGCGGGGCTGGTGCTGGCCGGTGTGATGGCCATCGCCCCGCTCGGCGTGCCGCCCGCCGACGCCTTTGCCGGGCTGCGCGACAGCTCCGCGGTGGTGCGAGCGGTCCGCCCTGCCGCCACGGTGATCTCGGCCGGCATGAGCGGTGACCTCGAGCCGGCAATTGCGGCCGGCGCGACACAGGTGAGAATTGGTACGGCGTTGCTCGGCGATCGCGGGGCTCGTGTCAGGTAATGTCCCGAGCGTGGAGCCGGAGTGGCTGGCTACGACGGGTACAGGCTGGGAGGACTGAAGGATGGCCAGTGCCATGCGCAAGATGGCGGTCTACCTCGGCCTCGTGGAGGACGATCACCGCTTTCAGGAGAAGTACGAGTCGTACGGAGAGTACGAGGAGTACGAGGAGCCTGGTCCGTCCGAGGGGCCCGATGAGGCTGACCCGCGGGCCGGCCGGGAGGGGTGGGGGGTAGGAGAGGCGGCCGCTGGTTACCAGGTCCCCGAGTGGCGTCCCGAGCAGCCAACTGATCTCGCGCGTATTACGACACTGCATCCGCGCACTTACAATGAAGCGCGTACTATTGGGGAGCACTTCCGCGAAGGCACTCCGGTGATCATGAACCTGACCGAGATGGTCGACAGCGACGCTAAGCGTCTCGTCGACTTCGCGGCTGGCCTGATCTTCGGCCTGCGCGGGAGTCTTGAGCGTGTGACGAACAAGGTCTTCCTGCTGTCCCCGGCGAACGTCGAGGTCACCGCGGAGGACAAAGCTCGCATCGCAGAGCGCGGCTTCTTCAACCAGAGTTAGCAAGCAAGCAGTGATGACGCGACGCTGATCAGCGATAGTGCCGGAACAGGCGGCACCGAAGGCCAGGTGGACTCGTGCAGTACCTGAGGGAAGTCCTCACCTACGTGCTGACGATCTATCTGGTCATCCTGATCGGCCGGATGATCTTCGGTTGGGTCCAGGTCTTCGCACGTGACTGGCGCCCGACGGGCATCCTGCTGGTGCTGGCCGAAGCGATCTTTACCGTGACAGATCCGCCCCTGAAATTCCTACGTCGCTTCATACCGCCGCTCCGGCTCGGTATGGTGGCCATGGACCTCAGCTTCATGGTTCTGTTCATCGTGGTATTGATCCTGCTTGAAGTGGCTGTGCCTCACCTTTGATTCAGGTACCGTCGTGAGGAACACGGTCCAAGTGCGCCGAGGAGACGAGATGCCGCTGACGCCCGCGGATGTCCGGAATAAGCAGTTCAGCACGACCAGGCTTCGGCCGGGCTACGACGAGGAAGAGGTCGACGCCTTCCTCGACGAGGTCGAGGGCGAGCTTGACCGGCTTATCCAGGAGAACGAAGAGCTCCGGGCCAAGCTGGCCGAAGTGCTGCGCGGCGGCAAGTCGGCGGTTCCTGCGCTGAGCTCTCCGCTGTCGGACCCGAAGCAAGACATGATGGCTCCCGAGCCGCGCATGGAACCCGAGCGCCGGCAGCCTGAGCCGGTCATGATGGGCGGGATGCCGCACATCGAGGACAACATGGACACGGCCGCGCGCGTGCTCTCGCTGGCCCAGCAGACCGCCGACCAGGCCATCGCCGACGCCCGCCGGGAAGCCGACGAGACCCTGGGCCGCGCTCGCCGCGAGGCCGACGAGGTTCTCACCAAGGCCAGGCGCCAGGCCGAGCAGATCACCGGCGATGCCCGCGCTCGCGCTGAGAGCCTCGAGCGGGACGCTCAGGAGCGCCACCGCCAGGCCATGGGCTCGCTCGTGCAGACCCGCGAAGAGCTTGAGCGCCGGGTCGATGACCTGCGCGCATTCGAGCGCGAGTACCGCAGCAGNNAGGCTCAAGGCGTACCTGGAAGGTCAACTCCGCGACCTCGAGGCCGGCGTGGCCGAAACCGGAGGCTTCCCCAGCGTGGGGGTTGGTTCACAGCCGCCGATGCCGGCCGCGCTGAGTGCACCGGTAGGCGGGCGTAACGGCGGTCAGGGCCCCGGCCAGTACGGCGTGCCCGAGGTCGTTCCGCATTCTGGTGGCTTCCGTAACACTGATGGGGCACCCTCGCGCGACCGCCGGTAGGCGCCTGAGGGACCTGCAGGGATCGCTGAGAGCAGGCCTGTGATCCGGTTCAGCGCGTTTCTCGTTGTCGTCGCGGTCGGGCTACTGGTCGCCGGGGTCGTCACCAGCAAGCTGACGCTGGTCTACGTCGCGATCGCCGTGAGCGGCGTAGCCCTGGTGGCCCTGGGCATCGGCGCCCTCGTCAAGCGGAAGGAACTGTTCGGCCGGTCCACCTCGGCCGAGCAGAAGCCGGCCGAGCCTCAGCTGGCCCGGCCGGAACCGGCGGCCGCCTACACCTCGCCCGGACAGAGCGCACCCCAGGTTGCTCCCTGGGAGGCCAGCGTCCCGGCCGCCGCAGCCTGGCCCGCCGCCACCGCGCCGGCGCC
>PLDT01000100.1:0-11973 GCA_003136255.1 Actinomycetota bacterium | reverse complement strand
AGTCACTCACCTATAAAAGAGGCGATACCCGAGAGCCGGATATCGCCTTTGACCTGGTCGGGGTGGGGAGATTTGAACTCCCGGCCTCTTCGTCCCGAACGAAGCGCGCTGCCAAGCTGCGCTACACCCCGCCGCCCTGCATTCAACCTCGGTGCCAGGCGAACCTTGGACAGTCTAGCGGAAACGCGGACCCGCTCGGGCACGGCTGCGAACGGGGATCCGCCGGGACGCAGCGAGCCCGGCCGGGTCAGCTCGGCCGGGTCAGCCCGGATCGCGGGAGACCAGGGTGAGCAGGCTCGCTTCGGGGCGGCAG
This sequence comes from Actinomycetota bacterium, assembly GCA_003136255.1. Classification (GTDB taxonomy): domain Bacteria; phylum Actinomycetota; class Actinomycetes; order Streptosporangiales; family Streptosporangiaceae; genus Palsa-504. Next base: position 11,660 of record PLDT01000100.1, on the reverse strand, counting down.
GCGAACCGGGCCGGAGCCCAGGGCGAGGTGCCCAGCCCGGCGGACACGTGCAGCCAGGCCTGCCCGTCGGTGGGGTACCGGTGCAGTCCGCGGGCCCGCTTCCGGTCGATCCCGCAGTTGGTGACCAGGGTGCCGTACCACGGCAGGCACAGCTGGCCGCCGTGCGTGTGCCCGGCCAGCAGCAGCTCGTAGCCGTCGGCCGCGAACTGGTCGAGCACCCGCGGCTCGGGTGAGTGCATGACGCCGAGGCGCAGGTCCGCCGCCGCGTCCGCGGGCCCCGCCACCTGCGCGTAACGATCGCGTTTGATGTGCGAGTCATGGACCCCGGCCAGCGCGATGCTGAGACCGCCGACGGTCAGCTGGCCCCGCTGGTTGTCCAGGTCCAGCCAGCCGGCTGCGGTCATGCTGTCCCGGAGCTTTTCCCAGGGCAAGTCGATTTCATGCTTCTTTTGCCGTGTCGAACTCGGCCCCAGCAGGTAGCGCGCCGGGTTGAACGGCTCGGGCGCGTACAGGTCGTTGGAGCCCAAGACGAACACCCCGGGCCGGTCGAGCAGCGGACCCAGCGCGTCCAGGAAGGGCCGGACCGACTCCGGGTGCGCGATCGAGTCGCCGGTGTTGACGACCAGGTCCGGCTCGAGGTCGTCCAGATCCCGGATCCAGGACCGCAGGCGTGTCCGGCCTGGGGTGAGATGGGCATCGGAGATGTGCAGGATGCGCAGCGGCCCGGTGCCCGGGGGCAGCAGGGGAATCTCGTACCTGCGCAGGGCGAACCAGTTCCGCTCGATGATCCCGGCGTAACCGAGGGCAGCCGCAGCGCCGACCGCCACGGTGACCGGAATGAGAGTTGGCAGTCGCACGGACCTATGGTGCCATAACCGAGGGTATGCACGGACCGCGGCCGATCCGTCTCCGCTCCTAGGATAGGTCTCGTGGCTGAACTCAAGGAACGACTCCGCGCGGACCTGAACGCCGCGATGCGGGCCCGTGACCAGGTGCGGTTGCGCACCCTGCGGCTGGCGCTCACCTCCATCACGAACGAAGAGGTGGCTGGCGCGTCGGCCCGCGAGCTCACCGACGACGAGGTCGTCAAGGTGCTGACCCGCGAGGCCAGGAAGCGGCGCGAAGCCGCCGAGGCGTTCAGTGCCGCCGGGCGCGGCGACCAGGCGGCCGCCGAGCGCGCGGAGGGAGAAGTCCTGGCCGGCTATCTCCCGGCACAGCTCAGTGACGACGAACTCGCTGCCCTGGTGGACGCGGCAATCGCCGCGACCGGCGCCAGCGGCATGTCGGGCCTGGGCCAGGTCATGAAGACGGTGACCCCCCGGGTCGCGGGCCGGGCCGACGGGGCCCGCGTCGCCGCCGAGGTGCGTCGCCGCCTATCCGGCTAGCCGGCCCGAGCCGCGGCGCGGGTCAGAAGAGCGGTACGGGTCAGAAGAGCGGGATGGGGTTCCCGTTGCCGCCTCCGCCGTTGCCGCCTCCGCCATTACCGTTGCCGCCCTTCCCGCCCTTGCCGCCCTTCGCGGGCGGCTTCGGCTGGACGACGACCTGGCCGTTGCCCTTGCTGTTGAACGGGCTGTCGGCGGGGACGGGCACGAAGTAGCTGACCGGCCCGAGGTTGGCGTGGTCGAACGTCATGTGCCAGGTTGACGCGGGCGCATTGGTCCCGAACATCTCACCCGGGCAGTCCAGGCCGCCGAACTCCAGCCGGTAGCAGCTGTTCGGCCCGCCCATCGTGTCATGGACGGTCGGGGAGACCGGGTTGAACACCGAGACGTAGCCGACCAGGCTGGGCGTGTAGCCGGCGAAGGCGGCATACGGGGTGCCGTAGCCGTTCGCCACGTTGGACGTGCCGGTCTTGCCGGCCGCCTCGCGGCCGTTCAGGCCGCCGACGGTCGCCGCGGTACCGGTGGTCAGGACGCCCTGCAGGATGTAGTTGACCGCGTCGGCCACGTCGGGGGAGAGCACCTGGTGGCAGTTTGCCGACGGGACAGGCATGGAGGCGCCGGTGTCCGTGACGGCCTTGGTGATGGCCACGGGCGCACAGTAGGTGCCCTGGGCCGCGACCGTGGCGTAGGCCGCGGCCATCGACAGCGGCGAGACCCCGACCGAGCCGAGAGTGAAGGAGGGGATGTTGTCCGCGGAGCTCAGCGTGCCGTACGGGGTTTTGTCACTGCTCAGCAGGGAAGTGCCGTCCACCCTGGTCACGCCCATGGAGGCGGCCGTCTTCACCACGTTGCACAGACCCACCTTCTTCTCCAGCTCGGCGTAGAAGACGTTGACCGACTGGGTGGTCCCGGTGTACAGCGACTGGGTGGAGGCCGACTGCGGCCCCTCGGCATTGGTCACGTTGTAGGCGCCGTTGATGCCGTTGTACTGGCCGGCCAGCCCGCCTTGGCAGTTGGTGTAGCCGTTGATCGTCGTGCTGCCGGGCACGTGCAGCTGGAAGCCGAACGGGTAATTCTGCTTCAGCGCGGTGATCAGGGTGAACAGCTTGGACGAGGAACCGGTCTGGACACCCTGGGAACTACCCCCGTAAGCGGTGTTCACCGCGTAGTCGATCTCGGTCTGACCCCCGCCGGTACCGTACTGGGCGTTCTCGGCGATGGCCCGGATCGCCCCCGTGCCCGGCTGGACCAGGACCTCGGTGTCGGCGTTGTGGCCCGGGTTGTAGTACTTGTCGTGCCCAGGCTCGACGTAGTTCACCGCGCGGTTAGCCGCCTGCTGGTCCTGCGGGTCCAGGGTGGTGTAGATCCGCAGCCCGCCAGTGGACAGCAGCTTGGCCCGGTCCAGGGGCGTCGCACCGTAGGCCGGGTCGTGCAGGAGCACCTCTTCCACGTACTCGCAGAAGAAGCCGGCCGTGCCGACCGACGCGGCCTCGCAGCCGCTCTGGGGCACCGAGACGTTCAGCCCGAGCGGCTTGGCCTCGTCCACCTTGGCCTGCGCCGCGGTAAGCCCGCTGTTGGTCTGCGCCATCCGGGCCAGCACGGTNNTTGCCGAAGTACGCGTCGTTCAGGTACCCGGCCAGGATCTGCTGCTTGGTGAACTCGTGCTCGACGCCCACCGCCAGGCGCAACTCGTTCAGCTTGCGGCTGAGCGTCTCGGCGTACGCGGCCTGCTCGGCCTTGGTGTTCTTGGCCTCCTCCGCGGACAGCAGGAGGACGTTCTTCACGTACTGCTGGGCGATGGTGGAGCCGCCCTGGACCGGCTTGTGCTCGATGTCGTTCACTGCGGCGCGGATGGTCCCCCGCAGGTCGATCGCCCCGTGTACCCAGTACCGGTAGTCCTCGATGGCCACGATGGCGTTGACCATGTACTGGTCGATCTGGCTGTAGGTCACCGGTTGCCGGTCCCAGCCGTAGTAGTCGAGCGCGGAGGCGTTGCCGGAACTGGTGGAATACGGCACGTCCACGCCGTACACGTAGGCGAGCAGGTGCCCGTTCCGGTCCAGGATCTCGGACCGCTGCGGCAGGGCCTCGGCCGTCAGCGACAGCGTGGTGAACTTGTCGGCTTCGTTCCTGACCAGGACCCCCGTGGCGGCGACGATCGGAATGACCATGGCCGCGGCGAGCACCCCGCCCACGGCGGCGAGGGCGATGAGCCGCCCTAGTACGCTCGTCCGGGTGAAAAAAGTCTCTCCGCGCTCCACGCGACTTAGGGTACGCCGCGTTTGGCACTAACGGGTGCCGTCGGATCGGACATACCGGACCTAAAGTTGCCTAGGCCTGTATAGTCATGCAAACCACGTACAAATTAGGAATTCGTGCAGCATGGGCACACAACGTGCGAAGTGCAGCGAAGCCGTAAAGTTACTATCAGAACGTGACCGCACCCGGAGTGTGACTCAGCCCGGTTGCATATAGCCCGACAGAACTATTTGGGAAATGGCCATGCCGGGGTCTTGGCATCTCGCCCGGACTTCCGTAAGTTGCTGGATCACGAACAGATAACCGTGGCCGCGCGGCCGCACACGCGAGCCCGGGATCGCAACCCATCGACACGACCGTCTGGTACTCGTGCTCGACGATCAAGAGGAGTGGGCACATGTGGATCACTGACTGGACCACACGCGCCGCATGCAAGGGAACCGACCCTGACGAGCTGTTCGTCCAGGGCGCAGCGCAGAATCGCGCCAAGCTGATCTGCCGGGGCTGCCCGGTTCGCACGGAGTGCCTTGCGGACGCGCTCGACAACGGCATCGAGTTCGGTGTCTGGGGTGGGATGACCGAGCGGGAGCGGCGTGCGCTTCTGCGCCGGCGGCCGGACGTGACCTCGTGGCGCGAGTTGCTCGAGCGGGCGCGTGACGAGTACGAGCGGCAGTCCATCGACGAGCTCGTGGCCAGCTGATCAGCGCTGCTGGCCTGCGGTCCCGGCCTGCCCCCAGGCTCAGGGACTCTGCTGGGACAGGATTGTCCCGATCACCCGAAGTCCGTCGAGGTCGTGGACGTCTTCTGGCTGCGCGACGACCTCGGCGACGGGGATGGCCGGATGGGCCGAGGTGAAGTGCTCGGCCAGCCGTCGTTCCCGCTTACCGAGGTTCATCCGCTCGGCGTGCATCCGCAGCACCGCTGCCGCCAGGTCGTAGCGCGGCCCGGAGCCGTCCGGCCCGTCGCGCAGGTCCGGTGTCTCGGCGGCGGCCATGTCCAGCGTCTCGGCGGCGGCCAGGCTCCGGGCGGCGCTCAGCCGGGCCGCGGGCGAGACGTGCACCCGGTTCAGGATGAGCCCGGCCAGCGGCATGCGCTCGGCGTCGAGGCGCTCGACGAAGTACGAGGCCTCGCGCAGCGCGTCCGGTTCCGGCGCGGCCACCACCAGGAACGCCGTGCCGGGCGCCTGCAGCAGCCGGTAGGTCCATTCGGCGCGCTCGCGGAAGCCGCCGAACATGGTGTCAAACGCGCTGACGAACGTCTGCGCGTCCTTGAGCACCTGCGCGCCCAGGATCTTGGTCAGCGCGCTGGTCATCATGGAGAATCCGGCGTTCAGCACCTTCATGTACGACATCCCGGCCCGGGCCGGGACGGTCAGCAGCCGGATCAGCCGGCCATCGAGGAACCGGCCGAGCCGCTCTGGCGCGTCGAGGAAGTCCAGCGCCGACCGGCTGGGCGGGGTATCCACCACGATGAGGTCCCACTCGTCGGCGTGCCGGAGCTGGCCGAGCTTCTCCATGGCCATGTACTCCTGCGTCCCGGCGAAGCTCGAGGACAGCGACTGGTAGAACGGATTGGCCAGGATCTGCGCGGCACGGTCCGGGTCGGCGTGCGCCTCGACGATCTCATCGAACGTCCGCTTCATGTCCAGCATCATCGCGTGCAGGCTGCCGCCGCCGGAGATGTCGACGCCGTCCACCGGCCGCGGGGTGTTGTCCAGGGAGGTCAGGCCCATCGACTGGGCCAGCCGCCGGGCTGGGTCGACGGTCAGCACGCAGGCCTGCCGGCCGCGTTCGGCGGCGCGCAGGCCGATCGCGGCCGCGGCCGTGGTCTTACCGACGCCGCCAGATCCGCAGCAGACGATGATCCGGGTCCGCCGGTCATCGATGATCCGGTCCATGTCCAGCTTCACCGCGCTCATGCTGCCCCCTGCTCCCTGAGCTTGGCGGCCAGCTGGTAAAGGCCGGCCAGGTCGATCCCGTCGGGGATCATCGGCAGCTCGTAGTGCGGGAGCCCCGCGGTCAGCACCTCGTCCCGCTCCCGGTTCTGCTGGGCCACCTGCAAGGCGTGCTCCCTCAGCTCGGTCATGAGTTCGGCGGCCAGGCCGTGATTGTCGCTGATCCCGGCGGCCTTCAGGCCGACGACGAGCTCGGCCACGTCCAGCGTTCCGCTGGCCGCGGCGGCCAGATCGGCGGCGTCGAGCACGGCCGGGCGGGCCATGTTGATGATGATGCCGCCGGGCCGGATCGCGCCCTGCGTCAGCTCGTGCAGCTCCGCGATGCCGTCCAGGGTTTCCTGGACCGGCATCTCCTCCAGCGTGGTGACGAAGTGCACCACGGTCTGCGGCGACCGGATCACCTTGGCCACGGTGTCCGCGTGCGTCTTGACCGGGCCGACCTTGGCCAGGCCGGAGATCTCCGTGCTCACGTCCAGGAACCGGCTGATCCGGCCGGTCGGCGGGGCGTCCATCACCACGGCGTGATACAGGTGGCCGCTGGTCCGGCCGCCGACCCGCCGCCGGGTCGCCTCGGTGGCCTTCCCGGTGACCAGCACGTCGGCCAGGCCGGGGGCGATCGTGGTCGCGAAGTCGACCACGCCGAGCCGGGACAGGGTCCGCCCGGCGCGGCGCATGTTGTAGAACATCTCCATGTAGTCCAGCAGGGCGCCTTCCGGATCCACCGCGAGCGCGTACACGTCCCCGCCCTCGCCCCCATGGGCGCCCAGGCCGAGCGCGACCTTGCGTTCCTCGTACGGCAGCGGCGGGCAGTCGAACAGCCGGGCGATGCCCTGCCTGCCCTCGACCTCGATGAGCAGGACGCGGCGCCCGGCCCTGGCCAGGGCGAGCGCCAAGGCCGCCGACACCGTGGTCTTGCCCGTGCCGCCCTTGCCCGTGACCACGTGCAGCCGCACGCCGTCCCAGTCGGTATCCCTGGTGGTCATCCTTCGCTGCCTCCGGTAGTTTTCTCCCATCGGAGGCTATCTCCGCGCGGATACCTTATGGTTCGGTGTCGCTCGCTGGTTTTGCATGCCGCGAACTGGCGCGTGTCTACTTAGTCACTACCCTGGGGTCTAGGAAGAGAGGTGATCCCGGTGGGTGCAGTAGTGGCTGTCATCGTGATCGTCGCCCTGATCGGGCTGATTGCTGCGGCACGCTCGTTCAAGGTGGTTCAGCAGTACGAGAAAGGCATCATCTACCGGTTCGGGCGCGTCCTGCCGGAGATCCGCGGCCCCGGCCTGGCCTTGATCCGGCCGGTCGGGGACCGGATGCAGAAGGTCAACATGCAGATCGTGGCCATGGCGGTGCCCGCTCAGGAGGGCATCACCCGGGACAACGTGAGCGTCCGGGTCGACGCGGTGGTGTACTTCCGCGTGGTGGACCCGATCAAGGCCACCGTGAACGTGCAGAACTACATGTTCGCCATCTCCCAGCAGGCGCAGACCTCGCTGCGGTCGATCATCGGCCAGTCGGAGATGGACCAGCTCCTGGCCGAGCGGGAGTCGGTGAACCGGGAGCTGCGCCGGATCATCGACGAGCCGACCGAAGGCCCGTGGGGCATCAGGGTCGAGCGGGTCGAGATCAAGGACGTGTCGCTGCCGGAGGGCATGAAGCGGTCCATGTCGCGGCAGGCCGAAGCCGAACGGGAACGCCGGGCCCGGATCATCACCGCCGACGGTGAGTACCAGGCCTCCAAGCGGCTGGCCGCGGCGGCCAACGTGATGTCGCGCGACCCGGCCGCGCTGCAGCTGCGCCTGCTGCAGACCGTGGTCGAGGTGGCCGGCGAGCGGAACAGCACGCTGGTCATGCCCATTCCGGTCGAGCTGCTCCGGTTCTTCGAGAAGATGGCCCCCGGGCCGGCCGCGCCCCCGGCCGAGCCGGTCGCGGACCTGGACGACCTCGGCGACGCCGAGGTGGCGGCGGCCGAAGCGGCCATCTCCAACGTCCACGTACCCGAGCTCCCGGAGTCGTCGATCCCGCCGGTGCCCGAGGTGACCGAGGCGGTGACGCCCGAGATCGGGTCGGTTACCGCCCCCGATCTGGCCGCTCAGGAGCAGGTGTAAGGGCCGCTTGGGAGCAGGCGTAAGGTCGGTCCATGCCAAAGTGGGAGTACGCGACGGTGCCGTTGCTCGTGCACGCGACCAAGCAGATCCTCGACAACTGGGGTGACGACGGATGGGAGCTGGTCGCGGTGATACCCGGGCCCAACTCCGAGCAGCTGGTCGCCTACATGAAGCGGGCGAAATCGTGAGTCCGGCCGAGCAACTGGCCGCACTCGGGCTGACGCTGCCGCCGGTAACGGCCCCGGTGGCGGCTTACATACCCGCCGTGCGGACCGGTTCCTACGTATACGTCTCGGGTCAGCTGCCGGTGGTGGACGGGAAACTGCCCGCCACCGGCAAGGTGGGCGACGCGGTCAGCGCCCAGGACGCGGCGAGCATGGCCCGCACCTGCGCCCTGAACGCCCTGGCCGCCGCCGCCGATGCGGCCGGCGGCCTGGACGCCATCGTCCGCATCGTGAAGGTCCTCGGGTTCGTGGCCAGCGCGCCGGGCTTCAACGGCCAGCCGCAGGTCGTGAACGGAGCCAGCGAGCTATTCATCGAGGTGTTCGGCGAGGCCGGGCGGCACGCCCGCAGCGCGGTCGGGGTGGCCGAGCTGCCGCTGGACGCGCCGGTGGAGGTCGAGCTGATCGCCGAAGTCCGCGGCTGACCGGTGCCGGTGGACGAAGGCCGGGCGCGCTCCCGGGTCCGCGTGGCGCGCGGCATGGCCGACCAGGCGCGTAAGTTCACTGCGGCCGGGCTGCAGCCTGCCGTCCCGCGCGACGCCGCGACGGTGATNNGGGAACGGACCGAGCCGCGGGAACGAACCGAGCCGCAGGGGTCGAGGTGTACCTGCTGCAGCGGACCGATGCGCTGGAGTTCGCCCCCGGGGCCTGCGTGTTTCCCGGCGGTTCGGTGGACGAGCGCGACGCCGATCCGGGCATCGCCGAAACCGGCTGGGCCGGGCCGGCCCCGGCCGATTTCGGCCACCTGCTCGGCGTCCCGGCCGAACATGCCCTCGCCCTGGTCTGCGCGGCGGTCAGAGAGACGTTCGAGGAGTCCGGGGTGCTGCTGGCCGGGCCTTCGCCGGCCGAGCTGGTGCCCGACAGCGCGGATCTGGCCCGGGACCGGCGCGCGCTGCTCGCCGGGTCGCTGTCNNTGGGCCCGCTGGATCACGCCCGAGTTCTCGCCCCGCCGCTTCGACACCTGGTTCTTCGCCGCCGCGCTGCCCGCCGGGCAGCTGGCCGGGCTGGCGGCCGCCGAATCCGGGGCGTCGGAATCGGGGGCGTCGGAATCGGGAGAGGCGGAATCCGGGGAGTCGGGATCCGGGGCGCCGGAATCCGGCGAGTCGGACTCGGGCACCTGGTGGCGGCCGTCCGCGGCGCTGGAGGCGGCCCGGGCCGGCCAGATCACGTTGCTGCCGCCGACGGCCGTGACGCTGGCCGAGCTCGCGGCCTATCAGGACGTCGAGGGCATCCTGGCCGAGCGCCGGATGATCACCCCGCTGCTGCCCACGGTGGTCGTCGAGGACGAGCGGGCATGGCTGGCCATGCCCGAGTCCATCGAGTACCCGTTGTGATAAACGACACTGTGAGCATCGACGGCTTCCGAACCCCCAGGGCGACGTGCCTGCTCGCGCCCAATCCCTCGCCGATGACTCTGGACGGCACCAACACCTGGGTCATCGCCGAGCCGGGCTCGCCGTCGGTGGTGGTGGTCGACCCCGGGCCGCAGGACGAGGGTCATCTGCGCCGGGTGCTCGCGGAGGCGGTGGCCGGCGATCGGCGGATAGCGCGCATCCTGCTGACGCACGGGCACCTCGATCACTCCGCCGGGGCCGCCCGCCTCGCCGAGCTGAGCGGGGCGCCGGTCCAGGCCGCCGACCCGGCACGCCGCCTCGGTGCCGAGGGCCTGGCCGACGGCGACGTGATCACGGCGGCCGGCTGTGAGCTGCGGGTCGTGGCTACCCCCGGCCACACCGCGGATTCGGTGAGCCTGCTGCTGCCNNTGCCGGACCCGATCGGGATCCTGGACTACTACCTCACGCACCGGGCGGAACGGCTGGACCAGGTACGGTCGGCCCTGGCCGTCGGGGCCAAGACGCCCGCGGAGATCGTGGCCATGATCTACACCGACGTGGATCGCAGCCTCTGGCCCGCGGCCGAGTGGTCGGTCCGGGCCCAGCTGGACTACCTGGCCGAAGCCGAAAGGGACGGCTAGCGGGCGCGCCGGCGCAGTCGCTCGATGTCCAGGATGAGCACCGAGCGCGCGGAGATCTGCAGCCAGCCGCGGGCCGCGAAGTCGGCCAGCGCCTTGTTGACCGTCTCCCGGGACGCCCCGACCAGCTGGGCCAGCTCCTCCTGGGTCAGGTCGTGATGCACGTGCAGGCCGTCGCGGTCCTGCTCGCCGAACCGGTCGGCCAGGTCCAGCAGGTTCTTCGCCACCCGGCCGGGAACGTCGGTGAAAACGAGGTCGGCGGTCACGTCGTTGGCCCGGCGCAGCCGCCGGGCCAGGGCCCGCAGCATGTGCATGGAGACTTCGGGCCGTTCCAGTAGCCAGGGGCGGAGCGCGTCGTGGCCGAGCGCGGCCACCGTGGCGTCGGTCACGGCACTGGCCGATGATGTCCGCGGCCGCGGGTCGAACAGCGACAGCTCGCCGAACATCTCACCAGGTCCGAGCACGGTCAGCAGGTTCTCCCGGCCGTCGGTCGCGGCCCGGGTGAGCTTGAGCTTGCCGTCGAGCACGACGTACAGCCGGTCTCCGTCCTGCCCTTCAAGGAAGAGGTGCTCGCCGCGGGACAGCTTGACGTCCGCCATCTGCCGCCGGAGCGCCCGTGCGCTTTCTTCGTCGAGCCCATCGAAAAGCGGTGCCCGCCTGAGCACAACTTCGGCGTCCTCCACCAATCCTCCTTGCTGGCCGCGCGCCCCGGTCACCTCGGCCGGCGGCCTGGCCAGCGATAGTTTCTAATCTTTGCTCTTTCAAGTGTGGATCACCAGCCAGGGTGCAATGTGCTCGGGATCACACTACGCCACCACGGCGCGGCACTGTGACTAACACCACACTCACGTATTACGGTAACCCCGTCACGGAACTGGCTGCTCATCAGGACACGAAAGGCGCGGGGGCGCGGGGGGTGCTGGAGCTTTGAGGAATTCGCGCGGGTCGCCCAGGCTGAGGGATAAACTCCTCGGCCGGCCGCGGCTGCGAATAGTCATCGCCTGCGGCGTCCTGGTGGTTTTGAGTATTCCGGTGGCGGTACCGCGCTTTGCGGCGGACGGCAAGCCCAGCCCGCCGACCCAGGCGCAGATCAATGCGGCGGAAAACAAGGTCAAGCAGCAGCAGGCGGCCCTCGGCGCGCAGCAGGGGCAGCTGTCCTCGGCCGACGCGGAGCTGAACTCCCTCCAGGTCCAGGCCGAGGTGCTGACCCAGCGTTACGACCAGACCCTGGTAGACGAGCAGCGCGCCGCGGCGGCCTACAAGGTGACCGAGGCCCGGCTCCAGTACGCCCAGCGGGCTCAGGACGCGAGCCAGCAGCAGCTGGCGCGCCTGGCGGCCAGCGAATTCGAGTCCGGTGGCGGCTTCGGCCCGATGACCTCCATGCTCGGCAGCGCCGGCGGCCCGCAGGGCTACCTGAACGGGGTGGGGCTCGGCCAGGTCCTAGCCCAGAACGGCACCGACACGGTGGCCCAGGCCCAGGCGAACAACGTGGTGGCCAGCGCGTTCCGCAAGCAGGCCCACGAGCTGCTGGCGGCCCAGCAGGCGGACCTGCAGGCGGCCAGCCACCTCAAGCTGGCCATCGAGGCCGCCGTGAGCCGGCAGCAGGAGTTCGTGCGGGCCAGCCAGGCCAAGCGGAACTCACTGGCCAGCCAGCTGGCCACCGCTAAGGCGCACGCGAACGCGCTGCAGGCGGCCCGGCAGGCCGCCCTGGCGGCGGCGGCCGCGGCGGCCGCGGGCGCGGAGGATCCTCTCGCGGTGGCGGCGCGATTC
>PLDT01000419.1:23975-24190 GCA_003136255.1 Actinomycetota bacterium | reverse complement strand
CCCGCCCGGCCGTGAACGCGGCGAGGATCCGGGCCCGGGCCGCGGTGGGCATCGCGCCGCCCTGCTCCAGGCCCAGCAGGCATCTGGCCTGGGTTTCCGCGGCCAGGGCGGTGGGGTCCATGGTGGCTAGGTAGCCCAGCCCGTCCAGGAACATGTCGATCGCCTCGGCGTCGCTGGCGGGAGCGGCCACCGGGATCCTCACCTCCCTTCGGGAC
>PLDT01000419.1:3736-23943 GCA_003136255.1 Actinomycetota bacterium | reverse complement strand
GCTGGTTGCTGGTTGCTGGTTGCGGTGTGCTGTTTCGGGACGGTCACGTGCCTGCTGTCAGGCATGGCTGGCCGGGCGGGCGGTGCGAATATCGGCAGGGTTCACCTGCGCCACCCGGGAACCCAGGACCGCGCCAGACGCTGGCCCGGCCCTTCTATCGGGATCGGGCGGCGTGCTGGCCGGCTAGGCGGCCGAAGACCAGGGCGTCGGTCAGGCCGCCGCCGGAGTGGGTGAACGGGCCCCAGACGGTGCCGGCGCCGCCAGCGGCGTACAGGCCCGGGACCGGGGTGCCGTCGGGGCGGACGACCCGGGCCTCGGCGTCACGCCTCGGGCCGCCGGAGGTGGTGGCGACGGCCGGCCATAGCTCGATCGCGTACAGGTCGGCCGGGTCGAGGGGGGCCATGTACTCGGCGCGCCGTCCGAACCGGTCGTCGTGCCCGGCGGTGGCGGCCGCGTTGAACTCGGTCAGCGTCGCGGTCAGCGCGGCCGGATCCAGGGCGAGGCGCTCGGCCAGTTCGCCTGGGTCGCCCGCCCGGGTGATCCAGCCCCGGCGCACCTCGGCGAGGTTGTCCGTGCTCCAGCGATAGTCGTTCGGGGTGCCCACCACGCCGTTGAGGGCACCGGCCGCCAGGGTGCGCCCGTCGCAGATGCCGTAGGCCGGCAGGACCGGGTAGTAGCCCAGGGCGGGCTTGACGTTCACCAGGGCGCGCAACCGCTCGTGCACCTCGTAGCCGGTTTCGTCGGCGAACCGCTGACCGGCCGCGTTGACCAGCAGGAACCCAGGGGCGTGGTAGTCGATGGCGAAGGCCGCAGCGTACTCGGCGGCCTGGAAGGCGAACCAGCCGAAGAACTCCGACATGTGCCACAGGGCCCCGCCGACCGGCAGCACCATCCGGATGGCGTCGCCGGTGTTGCCGTCGTGGCCGACCCGGTGCAGGCCCGGGACCGGGAGGAAGGCGTCCTTGAAGTACTCGTCGGCCTCGAACCCGCCGCAGGCCAGGATCACGCCGCGCGACGCGGTGACCGGCTCGCCCTGCGTGCCGCCGGTTACCTGAGCGCCGCTGGTCACCAGGGCGCCGGACACCTGTCCGGCGTCGGTCACGGTCAAGCTGGTGGCGGCGTGCCCGTAACGGACGGTTATCCCGCGGGCGGCGAGGCTGTCGGCCAGCAGTCGCCACAGGGCCTCGCCGCGCCGCAGGTCAGGGTGGCCGCCAACCACCCAGTACCGCACGCCGTCACTGCCGGGCACCGACGGCCAGGAGGGTATGACCGCGGGAAAGGAGCCGGGCGGCGGGTCCACGACGACCGGCTCACCGCCCAGTTCGGTGATCCAGGCCCGCAGGTCGTTGAGCCCGGCGACGTAGGCCTGCGCCACGGAGCGGCCGGTCTTGCCGAAGAAGAGAGTCTCGACGTGCCGGACCGCCTCGGTGCCGCGGACGTCCCAGAGGAAACCGCCGGCGACCAGAGCGTTCCCGCCGGCGTGGCCGCGTTTCTCCACGACCAGGACGCTGGCGCCCGCGTCGTGCGCGGCGATGGCCGCGCTGGCCCCGGCCGGGCCGCAGCCGATGACCAGGACGTCGACGTTCACCGCCCCAGTCTTACCAGCCGGGTGACGCCGGTCGCGACGTATGCCATTGGACGGAAAGGACGTTGCCGCGCGGCCCGCGGGGAGGTTCACTTTTCGGTGTGAACCGCATTGTGTTCGTCAACGGGCAGGTCTTCGACGGCACCGGCGCGCCTGCGGCGCCGGCCGACGTGGTGGTCCGGGATGACCGTATCGACCGCGTCCAGGCCGGCGGCGGAACCCCCATCGAGCCGAACGACCAGGTGGTGGACTGCACCGGGGCCACGGTCATGCCCGGCCTGGTCGAGTCGCACTCGCACCTAACGTTCCCGTCCGCGGTCGGGCACATCGACCCGTCGTTCAACCCGCCGCTGGACGTGAGCTTCTTCCGCCACATGCCGACGCCGGATGAGCACCTGGAGATCGCCAGGCGCAACGCCAAGATCCTGCTGGACCACGGCTTTACCAGCGCCTACTCGGCCGGCTCGCTCACCCCGGTGCCGACCGAGGTGCGGCTGCGCGAGGAGATCGCGGCCGGGACGACGCCGGGCCCGCGGCTGCGCGCCGCGTCGTTCGAGCGGGACAACAACCCGGTGCAGATGGGCCCGGACGGCCCGAAGCCAAAGCAGACAGGGCCGGCCGCGGTGCGTGAGTTCATCGCCGAGCAGGCCGCGATCGGCTTCGATGCGGTCAAGCTGCTGATGAGCAACGATGACGTGTTCGTCGAGGGCGGCTCGATGATCACCCAGTACAGCCCCGAGGAGGCGCAGGCGGCCGGCCAGCAGGCCCGCGAGTCCGGCGTCTGGCTGAACTGTCACGCCCAGTCCCCGGAGTCGATCAAGCTGGCCGTCCGCCACGGGTTCCGCTCGGTCTACCACTGCACCTATGCCGACGCCGAGGCGGTCGACCTGCTGGAGGAGCACAAGGACTCGATCTTCCTGTCCCCCGCGGTCGGCATCATGTGGGCCAACGTGTACGAGGGCGCCGAATACGGCATCGATACCGCGATGGCGGAGAAGATGGGGTCGGTGAAGGCGCTGCGGGCGATGACCGAGCTCTACCCCGAGCTGCGCAAGCGCGGGCTGCGGGTGCTGCCCGGCGGCGACTACGGCTTCCCGAACAACCCGATCGGGCGCAACGCCCGGGACCTGGAGCTGTTCGTCCGGCTGTTCGGCTACTCCCCGGCCGAAGCCCTGCGGGCCACGACCCAGTACGGCGGGCAGGTCATGGACCTGCCGGTCGGCCTGCTGACGCCGGGCTACTTCGCCGACGTGCTGGTCGTCCGCGGCGAGCCCGTCCAGGACGTCAGCGTGCTGCAGGACACCGATAACCTGCTCGCGATCATGCAGAACGGCGCGTTCTACAAGCTGGCCGAGCAGCTGACCGCCGCATGACGCCGCTGGTGCGGCGGGTGGCGGACATCCGGTACGGCGAGGTGCTCGGGTACCGGCCGCTGGAACTGGACCTGTACCTGCCGCAGGCCGACGGGCCGGTGCCCGTCATCGTGTACGTGCACGGCGGCGGGTGGTTGCGTGGCTCGCGGCGCGACCCGCCGCCGCTGGTTGACGCGGACTTCTACGACCAGATCGCGGCCCAGGGCTTCGCGGTGGCGGCGATCGACTACCGGCTCAGCGGCGAGGCACCCTTCCCGGCGCCGCTGAAGGACGTCCGCCACGCGGTGAGCTGGATCCGGGACCATGCCTCGTCGTACGGGCTGGACGCGGGCCGGGTGTTCCTGTGGGGCGACTCGGCCGGCGGGCATCTCTCGCTGCTGGCCGCGCTGACCGGCGCCAAGGTGGCCGGGGTGGTGGCCTGGTTCCCGGTCACCGACCTGGCGGGCATGCCGTCCGACGTGGCCGCCGCGGGCGGCGCACCGGATGCCGGGCCGGACTCGCGCGAGGCGCGGCTCCTCGGCGCGCCCGCCTCGGACGTACCCGACCTGGCCCGGGAGGCCAGCCCGGTGACCCACGCGAACGCCGCCGCGCCGCCGATCCTGCTCATGCACGGGACGGTGGACAACATGGTGCCGCCGGCGCAGAGCATCCGGCTGGCCGAGGCGCTCGGCCGGGCCGGGGCCGCCGTCGAACTGGAGCTGGTGCCGGGGGCGACGCACCTGTGGAAGGGCGCGAGCGACGTCCCCGCGATCATCGCGCGCTCGATCGAGTTCCTGCGGGCGCACGCCTTAGCCCAGCCCGATGGCCCGGCGGGCGCCGAGCTCGCGGGAGATGCCCTGGGCGGCGGTGCGGACGGCGAGGCCGAGGCGGCGCGGCTGCGCGACCCGTTCCGGTAGCAGGACGCCGAGCGCGGCGACGACCGCGTCGTCGGCTCCGAAGATTGGCGCGGCCACGGCCACGATGACCTCTTGCTCCTGACGCCGGTAGACGGCCAGTCGCTCCTGCCGGACCTCGGCCAGGGTCCGGCGCATGACATCGGCCGGGATCGGCAGGTGATCGGGCTCGCCGTACATGGGCCGGGCGAGAAACTCCTCCTGCAGGCCGGACGGGGCGAAGGCGAGCAGGACCAAGCCGACCGCGGTGGAGTGCAGCGGCAGCCGGCCCCCGATCCGGTACTGCACCGGCGTGGCCTGGTGCGCCGAGAGCCGCTCGATTAGCGTCGCCTCGGTGCCCTCGCGGACGGCGAGCTGGACGTGCTGGCGGGTGACCTCGGCCAGGTCGCTCATGAACGGCATCGCCACCTGGCGCAGCCCGTGCCCGCGCGGCGCGAGCGAGGCGACCTCCAGCAGCCGCAGCCCGACGCAGTACCGCCCCTTCTCGTCCCGCTCCAGTGCTCCCCAGCGGACCAGGTGCCCGGCCAGCCGGAGGGTCGAGCTCAGCGGGATGCCGCTACGCCGGCTCAGCTCGGCCAGGCTAAGCCGACGCTGGCCCGCGTCGAACGCCGACAGTAGCGAGAGCGCGCGGTCGATCACCGGCTCGCCCTGCGGCGGGCGCTTGCCCCGGGTGCGCGGCTCGCGGTCGTCTTCCATTGGCTGGAATGCTAACTGTTTTAGTATGGGGTGGTGAGGGCCGCGCTGTTCGTCACCTGCCTCGTGGACGGCGTCGTGCCGCAGGTCGCGAAGGCCACGGTCCGGGTACTGGAACGGCTGGGCGTGACCGTGGAGATGCCCTGGGGGCAGACCTGCTGCGGGCAGATGCACGTCAACACCGGGTACCCGCGGGAAGCGATCCCGCTGGTCCGCAACCACGTGGCGGCGTTCGAGAGTTACGAGGCGATCGTGGTGCCGAGCGGGTCGTGCACGGCCGCGATCCGGCATCAGCACGCCGATGTGGCGCGGTTGGCCGGGGATCCGGCGTTGGCCGACGCGGCGCAGGCGATCGCGGCCCGGACCTGGGAGCTGTCGGAGTTCCTGGTCGACGTGCTGGGCGTGACCGACGTCGGGGCGTACTTCCCGCACCGGGTGACCTATCACCCGACCTGCCATTCGCTGCGGCTGCTCCGGGTGGGCGAGCGGCCGCTGCGGCTGCTGCGCGCGGTGCAGGACATCGACCTGGTGGAGTTGCCGGGCGCCGAGCAGTGCTGCGGGTTCGGTGGCACGTTCGCGCTGAAGAACCCGGCGGTGTCATCGGCGATGCTGGCCGACAAGGTCGCGGCGGTGCGGCGCACCGGCGCGGAGTACGCCGCCGCAGGTGACTCGTCCTGCCTGCTGCACATCGGCGGCGGGCTGTCCCGGCTGAGCACCGGCATCGGCACCCGGCACCTGGCCGAGATCCTCGCCACGACCAGGAGGCAGCCATGACGTTCCTCGGCATGCCGACCGCCCCGCGGGGGGTGGGCCAGCTCCGCCAGGAGGTCCCGTTCCCGGTCGCAGCGGCCATCGCGCTGGACGACAGCCAGCTGCGGCGCAACCTCGGTCACGCCACCTCCACGATCCGGGCCAAGCGCGCGGCCGTGGTGGCCGAGGTGCCGGACTGGCAGGAGCTGCGGGCGGCGGGCGCGGCCATCAAGGACGACGTCCTGGCGCACCTGGACGGCTACCTCCTGCAGCTCGAAGAGCAGGTCACCGCGCGCGGCGGCACGGTGCACTGGGCCGCCGACGCGAACGAGGCGAACCAGATCATCGCCGGCCTGATCCGCGCGACCGGCCAGACCAGCGTGGTGAAGGTCAAGTCGATGGCCACCCAGGAGATCGGGCTGAACGAGGCGCTGGCCGCCGCCGGCATCGAGGCCACAGAAACCGACCTGGCCGAGCTGATCGTCCAGCTCGGCCACGACCGGCCCAGCCACATCCTGGTCCCCGCCATCCACCTCAACCGCAACCAGATCCGCGACATCTTCCTGCGCGAGATGCCGGACGCACCGGCCCAGCTGTCCGACAACCCGGCCGAGCTGGCCGCGGCGGCCCGCGCCCACCTGCGCCGCAAGTTCCTGGCCGCGCAGGTGGCCATCTCCGGGGCGAACTTCGCGATCGCGGAGACCGGCACCCTGGCGGTAGTGGAATCCGAGGGCAACGGCCGGATGTGCCTGACCCTGCCGCGGACCCTGATCACCGTGATGGGCATCGAGAAGATCCTCCCGGCCTGGCGCGACCTGGAGGTGTTCCTCCAATTGCTGCCGCGCTCGTCCACCGCGGAACGGATGAACCCGTATACCTCGACGTGGTCCGGGGCGGTCGAGGGCCAGGACTTCCACCTCGTCCTGCTGGACAACGGCCGGACCGCGACGCTGGCCGACCCGCGCGGCCGGGCCGCGCTGCGCTGCATCAGGTGCTCGGCCTGCCTGAACGTGTGCCCGGTCTACGAGCGCACCGGCGGGCACGCCTACGGCTCGGTCTACCCCGGGCCGATCGGCGCCGTGCTGTCACCGCAGCTCACCGGGGTGACCGACAACCCGGACCTGCCGTTCGCGTCGACCCTGTGCGGCGCCTGCTACGACGTGTGCCCGGTCGCGATCGACATTCCCTCGATGCTGGTGCACCTGCGCTCCCGGGTGGTCGACGACAAGCTGGCCCACCACCGAGGCCCGACACCGGAAGCCGCGGCCATGCGCGGCCTGGCCTGGACGATGAGCGACCCGCGCCGCTGGACCTGGGCCCTGCGGGCCGGGCATGCCGGGCGGCTGCTCGGCCGGCGTTATGACCGGATCCGGCACCTGCCCGGGCCGCTGGCCGCCTGGACCTCGTCCCGGGACCTGCCGCGACCGCCGCGGCAGACGTTCCGCGACTGGTGGCGAGCGGAGGGGTCGCGAGCCGGAGACGAGCGCGGGATATGAGATGAGCAGCCGAGAGGAGATGCTGGCCCGGATCCGCGCGGCCACCGCGGACATCACGGATCTGCCGGAGGTGCCGCGGCGGTACAACCCGGGCCGCCGGGGGCCGGGATCGGCCGACGAGGAGCTGGTCAGCAGGTTTGAAGAGCGGGCCAGCGACTACCGGGCCACGGTGCGCCGCTGTGGAGCAGACGAGGTCGCTCAGGTCATCGCGGACGCCGTGGCCGCCCGCGGGGCGGAGCGAATAGGGGTGCCGGACGGGTTTCCGGCTAAGTGGTCGGCCTTGCTACGCGGGGCGGTAGGTCCGCCGCTGGACGTCGCGGCGCTCGACGCCCTGGACGGGGTGGTGACGACCTGCGCGGTCGCGATCGCCGAGACCGGGACCATCGTGCTGGACACCGGCCCGGGGCAGGGGAGCCGGGCCTTCACCCTGGTGCCGGACTACCACCTGGCGGTGGTACGCACCGGGCAGATCGTCGCCGCCGTACCCGACGCGGTAGCGGCCCTTGACCCGGCGCGCCCCCTGACCTGGATCAGCGGGCCCAGCGCCACCAGCGACATCGAGCTGCGCCGGGTCGAGGGCGTGCACGGGCCGCGGACCCTGGACATCGTGATCGTCGGCGCCTAGGGGGCGACGGGCTGGCCGGCCAGCCAGGCGGCGCCGCGCTGGTACAGGCGGTCCACCTCGGGCCCGGTCACGCCGGGCATGTCGGGCTTCACCGGGTACCCAACCTGGACCTGCAGGTAGGCCAGGTACCGGTAACCCTCCGGGTAGCGCGCCAGCACCTCCGGGTCCAGGGTGAGCGAGGCGGCCGGNNCGCGCTGCATGATCGTCATCCGGGTCTGCGCGATGGCGCGCGGCGAGGCCGGGGCCAGGGTGATCCGGACGCCGCCGGTGAAGTGCAGGATGTTGACCCCGCGGGCGGCGCCTTCCTGGCTGACCCGGATGAAGTCTTCCTTCGGGCCCTGGAACCAGGTCGCCATCATGTAGCCGTCCTCGTGCCAGCAGGCCCGGAACGCCTCCCAGTCCCGGGAGTCCCTGGCGCTCGCCCAGGTCTCGACGACGTCCCTGATGGCCAGGCGGTCAGCAAGCGCAGCGTCCACTCTGGGCACGGTAGTGCATGACCGGCGGGAGGCACCACGGCCGTTCGGCCGAAATGCTTTGATGGAGCATGCCGGACAGCGAGGAGTTCGACGCCCGGCCGGTCCTGGCCTGGTCATCGCGTGGCGGCAGTTCATGCACGAGCCACGGTCGTTCTTCCGGCACCTGTTCGAGGAATTATGACGGGAGCGGGCCGTAGAATCGCCCGCGTGGACGTGCCCGAGAGCGGAACCGGCGCGGCGGCGGCCGAGGCGCTGCACCGCGTGTTCGGGTACAGCTCGTTCCGCGGGCAGCAGCAGGAGATCATCGAGCACCTGTGCGGTGGCGGGGACGCGGTCGCGCTGATGCCGACCGGCAGCGGCAAGTCGCTGTGCTACCAGATCCCCTCGCTGGTCCGGGACGGTACCGGGGTGGTCATCTCGCCGCTGATCGCGCTCATGCAGGACCAGGTCGACGCGCTGACCGTGCTGGGCGTGCGGGCCGGGTTCCTGAACTCGACCCAGGATCCGGACACGCGGCGGGGCGTGGAGTACGCCTTTCTGGACGGCAAGCTTGACCTGCTGTACCTGGCCCCCGAACGGCTGCGGACCGACGCGACGCTGCGGCTGCTCGACCGGGGCACGGTGGCGCTGTTCGCGATCGACGAGGCGCACTGCGTGGCCCAGTGGGGACACGACTTCCGGCCCGACTACCTGGCGCTGTCCGTGCTGCACGAGCGGTGGCCCGCGGTGCCGCGGATCGCGGTGACGGCCACCGCGACCCGGCAGACGCTGGGCGAGATCGTCACGCGACTCGGGCTCGGTGAGGCCCGGCACTTCGTGGCCAGCTTCGACCGGCCCAACATCCAGTACCGGATCGAGCCCAAGAACGAACCGCGCCGCCAGCTGCTGCGGCTGCTGCGCACCGAGCACGCGGGACACGCGGGGATCGTCTACTGCCTGTCCCGGGCTTCGGTGGACAAGACGGCGGAGTTCCTGTGTGCCGAGGGGCTCACCGCGCTGCCGTATCACGCCGGGCTCGACGCGCGGACCCGGGCCGCGAACCAGTCGCGGTTCCTGCGCGAGGACGGGCTGATCATGGTGGCCACGATCGCGTTCGGCATGGGCATCGACAAGCCGGACGTCCGCTTCGTGGCGCACCTGGACCTGCCCCGGTCGGTCGAGGGCTACTACCAGGAGACCGGGCGGGCCGGGCGCGACGGCGCGCCGGCCACGGCGTGGCTGGCCTACGGTCTGGCCGACGTGGTGCAGCAGCGGCGTCTCATCGACGATTCCGAAGGCGACTTCGCGCACCGGCGGCGGCTGGTCTCGCACCTGGACGCGATGCTCGCGCTGTGCGAGACGGCGGAGTGCCGGCGGGCGCAGCTGCTGGCGTACTTCGGCGAGACGGGTACGGGCCCGTGCGGCAACTGCGACACGTGCCTGTCGCCGCCTTCGGTCTGGGACGGCACCGTCGCGGCGCAGAAGCTGCTCTC
This sequence comes from Actinomycetota bacterium, assembly GCA_003136255.1. Classification (GTDB taxonomy): domain Bacteria; phylum Actinomycetota; class Actinomycetes; order Streptosporangiales; family Streptosporangiaceae; genus Palsa-504. Next base: position 14,580 of record PLDT01000419.1, on the reverse strand, counting down.
GACCATCGTGCGGCTTCAGCGGCTCGGGGGCCCGTCGTTCGGCGCGGGGCAGCCGATCGACATCCTGCTGGGGAAAAAGACGCCGCGGGTGCTGTCTTACGGGCACGACTCTTTGTCTACCTTCGGGGTGGGCGCGGAGCTGCGCGAGGCGGAGTGGCGGGGCGTGGTGCGGCAGTTGCTGGCCGGCGGGCTGCTCGCGGTCCAGGGAGACCACGGGACGCTGGCGCTGACCGACCTGAGCGGGGAGGTGCTGCGCGGGGAGCGGCAGGTCACGTTCCGGCGCGATGCGCCGCGGCCGGTTGTTCCGGCGGCTGCGGCTGCTTCGGGTGGTGGCTCGGCTGCGGCGGGGCGGGGCGGGGGGAAGTCCCGGCGGGCGACGCCGGGGCCGGCCGCGGGCGAGCTGGGACCGGAGGCGGAGGCAGTGTTCGAGCGGCTGCGGGCCTGGCGGACGGGGGTCGCGAAGGAACTGGGCATGCCGCCTTACGTGATCTTCCACGACGCGACGCTGCGGCAGATCGCGGCCGCGCCGCCCACGACGATGGCCGGGCTGGCCCTGGTTAACGGGGTGGGCGAGACCAAGCTGGGCCGGTACGGGCAGCAGATCCTGGAGGTCCTCGCGGACGGGGGCGGCTGACCGGTCAACTGCCGTCGGGGTAGCCGCCGCGGTGCAGGACCATCGGGTAGTACGGCAGCGTACGGGGCGGGCGGACCGAGGCGCGCCAGTTGTCCGGGTAGGGCTGCAGGGCCTGGAACAGGGGCGGCGGCTGGCCGTCGGGGCCGAGGGCCAGCACCTCCAGGGACCGGCGCAGGGCGTCGATGGTGTCCGTGCCGAAGCGGTCTTGCCAGCGGTCCTCGATGGTGCCCAGGAGCTCGAGGTAGAGGCGCTGCGCGTGCAGGCCGCGGGCGGTGAGGCGGGCGACTTTGCCGCGGCTGGCGGCGGGGTCGGGTGCCTCGACTGCGAGGCGGGCCCGGAGCAGGACGCCCATGGCCCAGGCGACGGCTTCCTTGGAGATGCCGGCCAGGAGCGGGAGGTCGCGCAGCCGCGTGCCGTCCTCGCCGAGGACGCGGAGCAGGTTGGCGCCGACGGCTAGGGATAGCTCGGACTCGTGCTCGTACTCCAGGGCGAAGGCCAGCAGGACGCGGGACAGCAGCGCCGAGAGGGGCAGCGCGGCGACGTCGGGTGGTTCCGGCCGGGGCGGCAGGGCGGGGTCCGGTCCCCGGTTGAACAGGACCGCGCCCAGGATCGGGAGGGTGTCGGGCAGGCCGGGGTCGAGCTGCCCGGCGACCGCCTGCAGGGCCTGGCGTAGCTGGCCGATCGGGCCGGCACCGAAGCGTTCGGTCCAGCGCTGCTCGATGACGGCGGGCAGCGGCAGCCAGGTCTGCCGGGCCTGCAGGCCCCGAGCGGTGGCGCGCAGGACGGCGTCCGCGCCGGGACGTCCGTGGTGGATCCTCTGGGCGGTGCCGTCGATGGTGATGTAACCCCAGCGGCGCATGCCGTCCAGGTTGGTCCCGGTGCGGGCCAGGGTCTCGAGTTCCCCGACCGTGATGGGCTGGTCGGCGACGAACCGCAGGCAGTTCTCGAACATGGCCGTTGACGTCAGCCAGGCCCCGCTGCCCCGGCTCGCGCCCTGGTTGGTGGTGCGGTGCGGGAGACGGTGTTCGGCCTCGTTGTCGAGCTCGATGGTGAATGCGACGAGCGCCTGGGACAGCAGGGCGGACAGGGACAGGGGACCGTTGGGTTGTTCGGCCTGCTGGGGTTTGCGGGTTTTGGTGGCTGTAGGGGCAGTGTCTGTGGTGGCCGTGAGCAGGCCGGCCGAATGGAGTCGTTCGCGCTGCGCGGCGGCGTCTGGATCGTTAGCGTCGTCGCCAGCCAGGACCCGCCAGCCGGCGCGAGCGAGGAGTTCGGTGGCTTCGTCCGCTTCGAGGGTGGATCTGGCCGGCTCGCCCAGCGCGGCGACGCGGGCCTGGAAGCGGGCCCTGGCCTCACCGGAAGTGCTGGACCGCGAGACACTGACCGCCAGGCGGCTGCCGACCCGCGCGACCTGGCGGAACTCGGTGAGGACGCGACCGAGGACGGCTGGCTCCAGGTAGACCGCGACCCCTTCGAGCAGGAAGAGGCTGAGCTGGCCCGGGTTCAGCCCGGCGGCGATCAGCCGTTCCGCGACCGGGTCGCGGGTGAAGTCGGCCTCGACGAACTGCACCTGGCGGGAGGCGATGCCCAGCCGCGCCAGCCGTTCTCGCTTGTCGCGCTGGGTCGCGGGATGGTCTACCTCGAACCAGCGGACGCCGGAGCTGGCGTACCGGAGGGGCCGACCGTCGTAGCCGGCCGCGCCGATCACGATCTGGCGGACGCCCCGGCCGATGGCCCCGACCACCAGCCGGTCGAAGAACCTCGTGCGGGCGTCGAGGTACTCGCCCATCCGGCCCGCCGGAGGCTCCCGGCCGTCCGCGATGTCCGCGGCCAGCGCCTCGTCGGCGGCGGGATCGCCGTAGGGAGCCGGAACCCGGGCGAATCCGAGGCGGTAGGCGGCCACCCGCCGGGCCGTGATCGACGGACCGCCGCTGTCCAGCCCAGATCCCTGCGTCACCGGGCCATTCTGGCACGCGGCGCTGACCGGCGACCGGGGACTGCGCGGCGGCGTGTGGCAGTGTGGACGGCATGACGACTGATTCCGGGCATCGCAGCGTGCGGCTGGAGCGCATCGAGAACAGCAGGTACACGGTGACCAACGAGCGCGGCGGCACGATCACCATCGGGACCGGCGCGGGGACCGACTTCACCCCGGTCGAGCTGCTGCTGGTCGCGATCGGCGGCTGCACGGCGGTCGACGTGGACATCTTGACGTCGCGGCGAGCCGAGCCGGACTCCTTCGAGATCGTCGCAGAGGCGGACAAGGTCCGCGACCCGGCGGGCAATCACCTGAGCGGCCTGCAGGTGACGTTCCGTATCGCGTTCCCGCCCGGCGAGCAGGGTGACAAGGCCAGGGAATTGCTGCCGGACGCGGTGCGCAAGTCGCACGACCGGCTGTGCACGGTGAGCCGGACGGTCGAACTCGGCACGCCCATCGCGACGCGGATCGAGTGACGCCCCGCCGTTGACGTAACCAGTCGAGCGCTTATGGTGGAAAGACGCGCCCGAATGACTCGGGTGGCGCCGTCTGGATCATAGGAAAGTTGTCATGAGACTGCGGCCGCGTCGCGGCAACCTCGTTATCTGGAGTTCGTCCGGCGTGCCGGGCGGCGAGTCCTGGGCCTGGCGTCCGGCCCGCCGACGGCGGATCCGGTGGTGGCTCCGGACCGGCGCGCTGCTGGCACTCATCGGCGTCATGCGCCTGGCCCGGACCACGCGGACCCACTGGGAGCCTGTATCACTGGTCGTCGGTGTCACGCTCACGGTGGTCGGTTTCGTGCTGCCCGCCGCTTCCGTGACGTTCCTGCTCGGCCTGGTGATTCTGGTGGTCGCCCTGCTCAAGGGAATCGCGGCCAAGGGCCGGGCCGCGGGCCAGGCGGCCGATTGCTGGCAGTGGCGGGCCTGATCGCTGAACCATCCCATACAGCGGGAAGGACGGATCCATCCGCTGTCTACCCTGCGAACGTGGCAGGGTACGCCGCAATCAGCCAGGTCGGAAGGACCACCGATGCCAGACCCGTTGTCAACCACGCCCCGCAAGGTAGCTGAGGTCCAGTCCTGGGATCTCGAGGCTGACGTGGTGATCGTCGGTTTCAGCATGTCCGGCGCGGCAGCGGCGCTAGGCGCCCTCGAGGTGACCAGCGACGTGCTGGCGCTAGAACGCGGCGGGGGCCCCGAGGGGACCTGCGGCGGGATCGTCTACCTCGGTGGCGGAACCCCGATGCAGAAGGCCATGGGGTTCGACGACACGGCCGAGGAGATGTACACCTTCCTGCTCGCGGCGCTGGGTCCCGGGGTCGACGAGGAGAAGCTGCGCGTCTACTGCGACGAGAGCTTGCTGCACTTCGACTGGCTCGTCCGGCAGGGCGTTCCGTTGATCACCGGTCCCGACGAGGCCGGCACGATGCTGGCGTCGCCGGAGGACGACGGCTTCATCAACGTGGGCGGGCAGGAGTACGCGGGCGGCGGCCTGGTCTGGACGGGCGGCGAGCAGGCTCATCCGTTCAGCGCGCTGGTCCGGCCGGCGCCGCGCGGACACATCCCCCGCGACCCCGACAGCGACGAGGACCTGTTCGAGGGGGCCGTGCTGAAGTGCCTGGTGCGCGCCGCGGAGCGGGCCGGTGTCCGGACCGAGTACAACGTCGGCGTCCAGCGGCTGGTGGTTGACGACGAAGGCCGGGTGACCGGCGTCGAGGCCAGGAGGTTCGGCACGGTGCTCCGGGTGCGGGCCCGCCGGGGCGTGGTGCTGACCACGGGCGGTTTCATCTACAACGATGAGATGCTCGCGCAGCACACCCCGGCGATGCTGGCCGTCAGCAAGCTCGGGCATGGCGGCCAGGACGGCCTCGGCATCCAGATGGCGCAGGCGGCGGGCGCGGACGCGATCCACATGGACACCGCCGACATCACGCTGGTCCTGACCCCGCCGATGTCCTACGCGCGCGGGATCTTGTTCAACGCGCTCGGGCGGCGGTTCATCAACGAGGACACGTACTACGGACGCCTCGGCGCGGAGGCGGCGTTCCGCCAGGACACCATCGCCTACCTGCTGCTCGATGAGTCGACGTTCCTGGAGAGCTCCTGGCGCAGGCCGTCCTGGGCCGAGGACTCGCTGGCCGAGCTTGAGACCCAGATGGAGCTTCCGGCCGGCGCGCTGGAGCAGACGGTGGCCTACTACAACGAGCACGCGGCCCGCGGCGCGGACCCGCTCTTCCACAAGGGCGAGCGGTGGCTGCAGCCGCTGGTGCCGCCCTACGCGGTCATCGACCTGCGTCAGCAGGCCTTCCCGATGTCCGCCTTCACCATGGGTGGGCTGCGTACCGCGGTCGGCGGGGAGGTGCTCACGCCGGACGGCTCGCCGATCGCCGGCCTGTACGCGGCCGGGCGAGCCACGTCGGCCCTGGCCGTCTCCGGCTACTGCAGCGGGATCTCGCTCGGCGACTGCAGTTTCTTCGGCCGCCGCGCCGGGCAGTCGGCCGCATCCTAGGGCCTACGGCGCGATGTGCGGCGCGTTGTCCGGGCTGCAGTCAAAGCCGCTGGCCGGCTCGTAGCGGGAAAAGGCCAGGTGCCCCGCTGAGCCGGTGATCTTGAGGACCACGTAGCAGGCGGGCATCGCGTTGGCGGCCGGGTTGGCCTGCGAGGTGAGGCCTCCGCCGGTCCACGAGGTCGTGGTGGCGATCTTGCTCATCAGGCAGGTCCGGGTCAGCGACGATCCGCACGCCTTCGCGGCCTCGGCGAACAACAGCCACGACGAGAAGGCTTCCACGCTGGGGAAGCCGATCTCGCCGCTGGGGTCGTAGGTGTGCATGATCTGGATGTACTGTGCGGTGGGCGGGTTGGCCGAGGCGTCCTCGAGGGGGGCGATCGGGGTGTAGACGTAGAAGTTCTCGGGCGCGACGGTGAGCTGCTTGAGGAATTCGGACGCGTACAAGTGCGGCGGAACGACCTGGACCTGCGGCCACCAGTTCTGCGTCTGCATCGCCTCTTCCAGCGCCGCGGTCGGGCCGAGATCGGCGTCGATCAGCAGCAGCTTCACCCCGGCGCTACGCAGCTTGTCCACCAGCGGCGTCCAGCTGGCCTGCACGGTCGTGTTGTACTCCAGGACCGAGACGAGGTCGCCGCCGATGGCCTTGAGCCCCTCGGTGAAGATCTTCTGCTGCTCGGCCCCGGCCGCGCCATTCGGGACTATGACGCCGACGGCCTGCTTGGTGCCCGGAAACGCGGTGAAGAACTTGGCCACGCCGCCGAGGAACACCTGGTCGTTCGGGGTGGGGAAGGCGGCGGCCTTCAGAGGCGCGTTGACCGAGTTCGGGCCGAAGATGTACGGCGCGATGTCAGGCAGCCCGCACTTGAGCCGGTCGGCCAGGCCGGTGTCGTCGAGCACCGCCTGGCCGCCCACCATGGCCAGGTCGGCCGTGCAGCTGGTCTGCACGATCGGCGGGTAGTCGGTGAGCGCGGCGTCGCGCTTGTCGAGGACCAGCTTGCGCCCGTTGATTCCGCCCGCGGCGTTGCACCAGGCGGTAAATGCCGTCCCGGTGTCCCAGAACGCCTGATCGAGCCCGGGCGAGGACGCCGCCCCGACGTCCGCGACGGTCGCCACCTGGATGCTCGAGGCGGTGACGCCAGTGGCGGTCGCGCCGGTGGCGCTGCCGGGCCCGCAGACCTGGCCGAGCGTCCCGAAGCTGCCCGAGGCCGTGGACTGCGCCTGGCCGGACTGCGTAGTCGAGGATGTGCTCGAGGGCGTGCTCGAGCCAGCCGACGAGGACGACGACGAGCTGCAGGCCGCCAGGGCCAGCAAGGCCAGGACGGATACCACTGCGCTGATCTTGGTGCTGGTCCTCTGACCGGGAAGCTGCATGGCCCCTCCAGGACGCGCTGGGCGATGCAAGCAACACTGACTAATTGCTTGAACGCAAGCAACCAGACGTCCCGCTGATCGGCACGAGGCGCTTAGTCGCCGGCGTCGAGGCCGAACCTGGCCACTTGCTCGGCCGCGTCCGGACTCGCGCTGGTCCCGGCCGGGCGGCTGGCCAGCGTGGCCCAGGAGACCTCGTCATCGTGCCAGGGCAGGCCGGGCAGGTCGTGTCCCATCCGGTCCCGCTTGACCCGCAGGTAGCGGAGGTTGTGCTCGTTGGCGTGCACGGGCAGCGGGACCCGGTCGATGATCGAGAGGCCGTAGCCTTCCAGCCCGGCGCGCTTGGCGGGGTTGTTAGTCAGCAACCGCATGGTGCGCACGCCCAGGTCGGCCAGGATCTGGGCACCGGTGCCGTAGTCCCTGGCGTCGGCGGGCAGGCCGAGCTGGAGGTTGGCGTCGACGGTGTCGGCCCCGTGGTCCTGTAGCTGATAGGCCTGCAGCTTGTGCAGCAGGCCGATGCCGCGTCCTTCCTGCCCGCGCACGTAGAGCACGACGCCGCGGCCCTCGGCGGCCACGGCGTCCATCGCCGCCGTCAGCTGGGGACCGCAGTCGCAGCGCAGCGAGCCGAAGGCGTCGCCGGTCAGGCACTCTGAGTGCACCCGGACCAGTACGTCCTCGCCGTCGGACAGATCGCCCATGGTCAGTGCGATGTGCTCGGAGTCATCGACCAGGCTGCGGTAACCGAACGCGGTGAAATCCCCCTGTCGCAGCGGCAGGCGGACCTCGGCGACGCGCTCGACCTGCTTTTCCGTCCGGCGACGGTAGGCGATGAGGTCCGCGATCGAGATGAGCCTGATCGAATGGCGGGCACAGAAGCTGGCCAGTTCGGGCAGCCGGGCGAGCGTCCCGTCGGCGTTCATGATCTCGCAGATGGCCCCCGCGGGCCGTAGCCCGGCCAGCCTGGCCAGGTCCACCGCGGCCTCGGTGTGCCCGGCCCGGCGCAGCACGCCACCGGGGCGGGCGCGCAGCGGGAAGACGTGTCCCGGCCGGACGATGTCCTGCGACGTGCTCGCCGGGTCGGCGAGCAGGCTGATCGTCGCGGCGCGGTCGGCGGCGGAGATGCCCGTGCTCACCCCGGCGCGCGCGTCGACGGACACGGTGAACGCGGTTCCCATCCGTTCGGTGTTCTGGTTGACCATCTGGTCTAGGGCCAGCCGGTCCAGGTCGGCACCGGTCATCGGCACGCAGATCAGGCCTCCGCACTCCCTGATCATGAGCGTCACCAGGTCGGCCGTGGCCTTCTCGGCCGCGAAGATAAGGTCGCCTTCGTTCTCCCGGTCCTCGTCGTCCACGACCACTAGCGGCCGGCCCGCCGCGATGTCGGCCAGGGCCAGATCGATCGGGGCGAATTCGGCGGTCGGCTGATGCGGTTGATGCGTTGTCATCGGTTTGCTCCCTGGACCAGCCTAGTCTCGTCCGCGGGCGCCAGGTGCATGCGCTGGTAGGCCTCACTCATGACCGACCGCGCGATGCCGATGTCGAGTACCCGGACGCCGCCGGACCCGGCGAAGGCGGCCAGCCCGGCGCGCAGTTCGTCCATCGTGCCGACCCGTCGGGCGGCGGCGCCCAGGGCCCGGGCGACGGCGACCAGGTCGGCGGGGCGGTCGAAGGTGCCCGCGGCCGGATCCAGGCCCGCGATGCCGAGCTTATGGAACTCCGATCCGTAGGCCGCGTTGTTCAGCACGATTACCAGCAGGTCGGCTCCGAACCGGACGGCCGACTGAAGCTCCTGCGGGTTCATCAAGAAGCTGCCGTCCCCTTCGATAGCGACCGTTTGACGGTTGGCCTCGGTCGCCGCGACCGCTCCCCCGGTGGCCAGCGGGAGGCCCTGCCCGATCAGGCCGAAGCCGTAGCCGAAGTGAAAGGTGCGGCCGGGCCGGGCCGACAGGTAGGGGGCGGCGAAGTACCAGAAGTGGCCTACGCCGGTCACGATGTGCGCGGAGTCGGAGACGGCGTCGTCGATCGCGGCGATCACGGCCCACGGATTCAGCCCGTCGGCGGGCTGGGTGGCCGCCAGCGCGGCGCGCCGGGCGGGCTCGCCAGCCAGCAGCGCCGCTGTGTCGGGACCGCGGAGGCCAGGTCGGCGCCCAGACGGAAGCTCCGCCGCGAGGCGGGTGATCGCGGCGGTGGCGTCGGCGGTGATCTCGATGACGTCGCCTGCCGGGTGCCACATCTGGGCCGGGGGGCGGATGTCGACCCGGATCAGCCGCGCGTCGCCGAAGAAGGAACCGCCGGCGGTGTTGTGGGCGTCGAGCGCCGCGCCGACCACCAGGACGACATCGGCCGTGCCGGCCAGGCGGCGGGCGGACGGGTGCGCCATCGTCCCGGCCAGGCCAAGGTCAAAGGGATCCCGCGCGGCCGCCAGGCAGCCCTTGGCCGGGACCGTGGTAAGGAAGCACGCCCCGATTGCGCGGCCGACCTCGAGGGCCGTCTCGACCGCGCCGCTCAGTTCGGCCCCGCGTCCCAGTAGCACGAGGGGGCGGCGGCTGGCGGCCAGCAGGCGGGCCGCGGTGTCCAGGCCTGTTATGTGCGTCCCGGCCGGGCCCGTGGCGGGCGGGCTCGTGGTGGGCGGGGCCTGGCTGTCGTGTTCACTGTCCATCAGGCTCACGGCCACGGCCAGCACGGCGGGGCGGCCTGACCGGGCGCAGGCCATCGTCTCGGCCAGCGCGGCGCTCAGGTCGGCGGAGTCGGTCACCAGCCGGTACCGCGCGCCGGCGGTCGCGGCCCACGACCGCTGGTCGACGTCCTGGGCGTTCGGCGGGGACACGTGATCCGGCTCGGCGGTGATGACTAGGACGGAGGACCGGGTGCGGACCGCGGCGGTCAGGGCGGCGAGGGCCTGCGCCAGCCCTGGTCCCATGGTCACGGTGGACACGCCGACGCTCTCCCGGCCGGCGGCGCGGGCGTAGCCGTCGGCCATGCCGACCGCGCCTGCCTCGTGCCAGGCCGGGCACCAGCGCACGCCCGGCAGGGCCGCGTACTCGGCCAGCCAGTGCATGTTGCCGTCGCCCATCACGCCGAAGACCACCGCGACGCCCGCGTCTCGCAGTCGCCGGGCGATGATCTGGGACACTTTCACGGCTGGCTCCGGTTGGTGGGCGACAGTCTGGCCTCCCCAGTGTGCCCGGCCTGCCGCGCGGCGGGCGGACCTGTTCCGCTCACTTGACCACTGCGGATGTCAGGCGGGAGTTTCCCGGTAAGCAGGACGCGGGCTTGGTATCGGGCCATTCGTCGTCAAGCATGAGTCCACCGGAGCCGTCGCGCGGACGGCCGGACAGGAGGCGGGATGGACTTCGGTCTGCTCTTCGAAATGCAGGTGCCCAAGCCGTGGGGTCCGACCACGGAAGCCGACGCGTACCGCAACAGCGTCATCCAGGCCGTCGCGGCCGAGCAGGCGGGCTTCACCCACGTGTGGGCGGTCGAACATCACTTCCGGGAAGAGTTCTCACACATGGGAGCGCCCGAGATCTGGCTCGCCACGGTGGCGCAGCGCACCAGCCGGGTCCGGATCGGGCACGGCGTGGTACTGCTGCCGACGCCGTTCAACCATCCGGTCCGGGTCGCCGAGCGGATCGGCGCGCTGGACGTGCTGTCCGGCGGCCGGGTCGAGTTCGGCACCGGCCGTTCGATCGCCGAACTGGAGATCGGCGGGTTCGGCATCGACCCGGGCGACACCCGGGGCATGTGGTCCGAGTCGGTCGATTTCCTGCGGCAGCTGTGGACCAGCGGCGAGGCCGAGGTCGAGTTTCACGGCAAGTACCTGGAACTGCCGCCGCGGAAGGTCTTCCCCCGGCCGATCCAGCGACCGCACCCGCCGATGTGGATGGCGGCGACCAGTCCGATGAGCTACACGCTGGCGGGTGACTACGGGCTGGGCGTACTCGCGTTCGGCATGGCCGTCGACAAGGATGCGATGGGCCGGCGGCTGGCCGAGTGGCGGGCCGCCATGGCGGCGTCCACCCGGCCCCTGTCGGTGAAGAACGAGCAGGCCGCGGTGTTCATGATGTGCTTCTGCGCCGAGACAGAGGCGGCCGCGCGGAAGATCTGCCAGAACTCGTTCATCCGGTACCTGGACGTCACCGTGGATCACTTCCTGCGCTGGGGCGAAAAGCGTGAGCTGCCTCCCGGGTACGAGTGGTACGCGACGGCGCTGAAGAAGGGCCCGGTCAGGTCCGGGCCGGTCAAGTTCGAGTACCTGCTGGAGAACGGCATGATCCTGGTCGGCTCGCCGGAGACCATCGTCGAGCGGATCCGCGGCTTCCAGGAGGCGGGCGCGACGCAGATGCTCGTGGCCATGCA
>PLDT01000419.1:0-3639 GCA_003136255.1 Actinomycetota bacterium | reverse complement strand
GCCGGCCCGAAGGCCAGGACATCTTCCGCCGGCTGGCCAGCCGGGCCGACGTGGTGGTGGAGAACTTCCGGCCGGGCACGATGGCCAGGTGGGGCATTGACTTCACCGCGCTGCGAGCGGTCAACCCGTCGCTGGTGATGGCGCACGTCACCGGCTTCGGGCAGTCCGGGCCGATGTCGTCACAGCCCGGGTTCGGCACCATCGCCGAGTCGATGAGCGGTTTCGCGCAGCGCAACGGCACGCCGGACGGGCCGCCGATGCTCCCCCCGTTCGGCCTCGCGGACACCGTGACCGGCATCACCACCGCGCTGGCGATCATGACGGCGCTGTGGGAGCGGCGGGTGAGCGGAACGGGCCAGGAGATCGACGTGTCGATCATCGAGCCGCTGCTGACCGTGCTGGAGCCGCAGATCATCGAGCACGACCAGCTGGGCCGGGTGGCGCAGCGGGTGGGGAACCGGTCCACCGTCAACGCGCCGAGGAACATGTACCTGTCCCGGGACGGGCGGTGGCTGGCCCTGTCGACCAGCACCCAGTCGACCGCCGACCGCCTGCTCGCCCTGATCGGCAGGCCGGACGTGGTGGCGCAGCCGTGGTTCTCCAGCGCCGCCGAACGGGCCAGGCACGCCGACGAGCTTGACGACATCGTGGGCGGCTGGGTGGCCGGCCTCGACCATCAGGAGGTACTGGCGGACTGCCGGACCGCGGGTGTGCCCGTCTCCACCGTCTACGACGTGCGTGACATCATGGCCGACCCGCAGTACGCCGCACTGGGCGCCATCGCCACGGTGCCGGACGCCGATCTCGGGCCGCTGCGGATGGTGGCCACGCCGTTCCGGCTGTCCCGGACCCCCGGCCAGATCCGCTGGGCCGGGCCGCGGCTCGGCGCGCACAACGAGATCGTGTACGGCCGCCTCGGGCTGACCGAGGCCGAGCTGGGCCCGCTGCGCGAGCGGGGCGTGATCTGATTGCCCGCTCCGGCTGGCTGGACGCCGGGCCTGCTGGCGGAGCTTGACGGCTACGCCGCGGCCATCGCCAACTGGGGCCGGTGGGGCCCCGACGACCAGCTCGGGACGCTCAACCTGCTCACCCCGCGGCGCCGCGTCGCCGCGGCCGCGCTGGTCAGGACCGGGACCTGTCTCGGCCTGGGGCGCAGGATCGGTGGCTCGCCGGCGCCGGACAATCCGGTGCCCCCGCTGCAGCACATGCTGGCGACCGGGGAGGCCGCGCGGGCCAGGGGCGGAAGTCACGCCAGCGACTGGCTCGGGCTGGCGCCGCACGGCTTCGCGGTGACGCACGTGGACGCGTTCTCGCATCAGTTCTTTGACGCCGCGATGTACAACGGACGGCCTGCCTCCTTGGTGACGGCGGCCAACGGGGCCGCCGCGGGGTCGGTCGAGGCCTTCGCGGACGGCATCGTCGGCCGCGGGGTGCTGCTCGATCTGCCGCGCGTTCATGGCCGACCTTGGCTGGAACCGGGCGAGGCGGTGCATCCGTCTGACCTAGACGCGGCCGCGGTGATGCAGCCGACCGAGATCCGCCCCGGTGACATCCTGTTCGTCCGGGTCGGCCGGGATGCGCGAGCCGAACGGCACGGCAGGCTCGACCCGATCACCGCCGGATCGCCGGGCCTGGCCGCCGATTGCCTGCCCTGGCTGCGCCGACACGACATCGCGCTGCTCGGCAGCGACGTGCAGTCCGATCAGATGACACCGGGCGGCGCCCCGCACCCGATGCCCGTGCACGCCGGCGCGCTGGTGTTGCTCGGCCTGCCGTTGCTGGACAACGCCTGGCTGGAGGATCTGACCGCCGCGTGCGCGGCCGAGGGCAGGTGGGAGTTCCTCACCGTCATCTGCCCGCTGCGGCTGCGCCGGGCCACGGGGTCGGCGGTCAACCCGGTGGCGGTGCTGTGATGGCGCGGGCCCTGGTGGTCGGCGTGGGCGAATCGGAGTATTCACGAGGCACGGACCGTTCGGAGTGGGAGCTGGCCGTGACGGCGGTCTCGCGCGCGCTGGCCGACGCGGGCCTGACGGCCGACGACGTGGACGGGCTGGTCCGCTACTCCTACGACGAGGTGGACGAGGCGATGCTGGTCCGGTCGCTGGGCCTGCGGCTTGGCTACTACTCCCAGACCGGCTACGGCGGGCTGGGTGCGCCCGCGGTCCTCGCGCACGCGTACGCCGCGGTGGCCAGCGGCCTGGCCCGGGTCGTGGTCTGCTACCGCTCGCTGAACGGCTGGTCCAGGACAAGGTACGGCCGGGCCGAACGGACGCTTGGCGACGGCGGGCCTGCGGACGTGATCGCGGCCGGGGACCGCGCCCCGTCGGGCGCTTTCGCCGCGCCCTACGGCCTGCTCAGCCCCGGGCAGGTGATGGCGCTATGGGCGCGGGAGTACCAGTGGCGGGCCGGGCTCACCGACGCGCAGCTGGCGGCCGCGCTTGGCCGGGTGGCGATCGACCAGCGATGCTACGCGGCCGCCAACCCCCGGGCCATCATGCGGAACCGGCCGCTCGACGAGGCCGGGTACCTGGCCGGCCGGATGATCTCCACGCCGCTGCGGCTATTCGACCTGGCCCTTGAATCCGACGGCGCCGCCGCGGTGGTGGTCGCCGCGCCGTCGGTGGCCGCGGGCCTGGCCCGGCCGGGGGTCCGCGTACTGGCCGCGGTGGCCGGCCTGTTTCCCTACGCCGAGTCGATCTCGGTCTACGGTGAGCTGCGTAACGGCCCGCAGTACCGCCGCGTCGGTCGCGAGTTGCTGCGGGACGCGGGCGTCCGGCCCGCCGATATAGCGGCCGCGATGATCTACGACGCGACGACCATCTCAGTGCTGCTGGGCCTGGAGGCGTACGGCTTCTACGAGCCGTTCACCGCGTGGCAGGGCGTGACCGAGCACGGAATAGGCCCGGCGAGCCCGCTGCCGGTCAACACGAGCGGCGGCCATCTGTCCGAGGCCTACGTGCACGGCATGAACCTGCTGGCCGAGGCGGTCAGGCAGTGCCGCGGCGAGTCCGCCAGCCAGGTCAGCCGGAGCGGACCAGTGCTGGTCAGCTCCGGCCCGAGCGCCGTGGTGCTGGCGCCATGAGCGGCGGGGGCGGCGCTGGTGCGGGCGCTAGCCCGGGCCGGATCGTGCCCGCGGAGACGCCACTGACGGCGGAATACTGGTCGGCGGCCCGGCGGGGGGTGATCTTGCTGCAGCGCTGCGGCGACTGCGGCGCCGTGCTGCACCCGCCGGCGCCGGTGTGCCCGGGCGGTGCCGGGCACCAGCTGGAGTGGTTCGAGGCCTCCGGCCTCGGGCGGCTGGCGAGCTTCACCAGCGTGGCGCACGCGGCCCACCCCGCCGTGGCGGGCCGGCTGCCCTACCTGATCGCGCTGGTCGAGCTGGATGAGGGCCCGCGAATCATCTGCAACCTGGCCCCGAGCCAGGCCGCCGAGCCCCGGCTGGGGGCACGCATCGTGTTCCGCCTCGGCCCCGCCGCCGGCGGCCTTGAGCTGCCCGTCGCGTACCTCGCCGCGGAGCCGCCGGCCTAGAGCGCCGATACTCGGCACCCCACCGACATCACCAGCAGTAGCAGGACCCGGCAGTCGTGGAAGCGGACTTCATTGCGCTAACTGATTTGTAACTAGATAGGTTCCTTTCTG
>PLDT01000622.1:0-9722 GCA_003136255.1 Actinomycetota bacterium | reverse complement strand
GTCGGCGTCTTGGCCGAGGAGGAAGCGGGTGCCGGGGGGCGCCTGCTCGGGGGGGACGAAGACCAGTTCGACGTCGCCTTGGACGAGGGCTTGGCCGTCGTGGACGACTAGGACGCGGGTGCGCGGGTCCTTCCAGGCCGCGTCGATCCAGTCCCGGGCCGTGCGCCGGCTGGTCACCCGGGCGACGGTGCCGCGGGCCAGCGCCAGCTCACCTACGGGGGCTAGGGGCGCGCAGCGCTCCGGCGCGGTCACCGCAGGTCCGAGCCGACGGACGCCAGTTCCTCCCAGAGGTACGCCGACACCTCGGCGCCCCGCAGCAGCAGCGACAGGTCGACCCGTTCGTTGGGGGCGTGCGCGCGGTCCGAATCCAGGCCGATGGCCACGAAGACGAGCGGGGCGGCCAGGACCTCGGCCAGGTCGGCCTCGGGGCCGCTGCCGCCCTCCTTGGTGAACAGCACNNTCCATGGCCCGCCGGCCGGCCCGGACGGCCGGGGAGGTGATCGGCGAGTGGCTGGGGCGGACCGCGGGCTGGACGGTGACCGTGGCCTCCAGCCCGGCCGGGGTGGCGGCCTGGACGTACTGCGCGAACGCGGCCGTGANNTGGGGATGATGGTCTTGCCGCCCGGGCCGGTGTGCCCGCCCCACAACCCGTTGACCTCCGCGGTGGGCCGGGCCCAGATCCGCTCCAGCGTGGTGAAGCCCGCCTCGCCGTACGCGGCGCCGCTCTGGCCGGCCTCGGCCAGCCACTCCTTCTCGTCGAACGGCAGCCGGGCGAACAGTTCCCGTTCCTCGTCAGACAGAGCCAGCACCCGGTCGTAGAAGCGGGGCAGGGTGACCCGGCCCGCCCCGTCGTGCAGGCCGGCCAGCAGGGCGGCCAGGGCGTGCACCGGGTTCGGCACCCCGCCGCCGAACGACCCGGAGTGCAGGTCCCGGACCGGGCCGGTCAGCGTGACCTCGGCCGAGGCCAGCCCGCGCATGCCGGTGCACATGGACGGCACGTCGGCGGCCCACATGCTGGTGTCGCTGACCACGATCACGTCGCAGGCCAGCCGGTCACGCTCGCGGCGCAGGAGTTCGGCGAAGTGCTCGGATCCGGACTCCTCCTCGCCCTCGATCAGCAGCTTGACCGTGACCGGGGGCGCGGCCATTCGGGAAGCGGCGAGGCACGCGCGGAGGCCGAGGGAATGGAACAGCACCTGGCCCTTGTCGTCGGACGCGCCGCGGGCGAGCAGCAGCCCGTCGCGCTCGGCGGGCTCGAACGGCGGGCTGTCCCACTCCTGCAGCGGCTCGACCGGCTGGACGTCGTGATGCCCGTAGATCAGCACCCTCGGTGCATTGCTGTTATTGGCCGGCCACTCGGCGAACACCGCGGGCAGCCCGTCCGGGTCGGTCTCCCAGATCTCGGCGATCGGGAAGCCGATCGTGCGCAGGTGCGCGGCGAGCCATTCGGCGCTGCGCCGGACGTCGCCGTGGCGCGCGGGGTCGGCGGAGATCGACGGGATGGCCAGCCACTGCTTCAGGTCATCGATGAACTCACGGGCGTGGGACTCGACGTAGGCGCGCACATCCATGCTTAGACGGTATCGCGGCTAGATCATCTCGAAGGTGTCGCCTCGGCCGCGCAGGCTCGCGTCGGGGATCGATACGGCGCGCCCGGGACGGCCGGTGACCCAGCCCACCCGGACCGGCTCCTCGCCGACGTTCTTCAGCGCGGTCATCGCCGCCTGCTGGCGGGCCGCGGGGATCACGATGGCGAACCCGGTCCCCATGTTGAACGTGGCGTACATGGTCGCGGCCGGGACCGCGCCCGCCTCGGCGATGAGGCCGAACACCGCCGGCGGCGGCGGCAGCGCGTCCAGCTCGTAGGACACGTCGGCGGCCAGCCGGCCGAGGTTGAGCAGCCCGCCGCCGGAGATGTTGACCAGGCCGTGCGGCTCCACGCCGGCCGCCCACAGCGCCTGGACCGCGGCCACGTAGACCCGGGTCGGCTGCAGCAGCGCGTCGTCCAGGTGCCGGGCCGTCCCCGGCACCCGGTCGGACAGCTTCATCCCGGCCCGCTCGAACAGGACGTGCCGGGCCAGCGAGTACCCGTTGCTGTGCAGGCCCGAGCTGGGCAGGCCGATGATCACGTCGCCGGCCCGGACGCCCGAGCCGTCGATCGGAGTGCGTCCCGGCGGCAGCGCGCCGATCGCGGTGCCGACCAGGTCCAGCATGGGACGGCCGCCGGCCGGGTCGGCCAGCATCGATCCGATCTGGGCGATCTCGCCGCCCGGGATGGCGATCCCGGCCAGGTCGGCGCCCAGGTACAGGCCGCGGGCGATCTCCTCGAGCACCCCCTCGTCGATCCGGTCGATGGCCACGTAGTCCAGCAGCGCGAGGGGGACCGCGCCCACGCAGATCAGGTCGTTCACGTTGTTGGCCACGCAGTCGATCCCGATCGGTTCCCACCGGTTGGCCTCGCGGGCCAGCAGGATCTTGGTGCCTACGCCGTCGGTGCTCATGGCGAGCGGCGGCCCGGAGTCCAGCTGCAAGATGGTGGCGAAGTAGCCGCTGGATAGGCCGGTGATACTGGTCACCATCGAGGACCGGGCCGCGGTGCGGGCCAGCCAGGGACGCATGGCGCGGGCGAACACGTCCTGCTCGCGCTGTTCGTCCACGCCGGCCGCGGCGTAACTGGGCGGCGACTCGTCCTGGTTGGTGTCCATACTCGCAGCCTACGGTAACGACGCCGACGGACCGCGGAACCGAGGCCGGGGGCAAAGGCCATGTTCGTTCGGAATAATTGAAGTTTCAAGTTCAGTTATGCTGGCACTGTTGCTCCGAAGGGAAGTGCACGCCATGCCAGCGATCACCGTCGAGAACATCCTGGTCCTGCCGCGGGTCCCCGAGCCTGATCTGACCGGGGCCGAGCGGAAGGTCACCTCGGTCACCACCGCCCCGTCGGCGTACGAGGGCGAGGGGTTCCCGGTCCGGCGCGCGTTCGCCGGGGTGGACCTGGCGCGGCTCGACCCGTTCATCCACATGGACCAGATGGGTGAGGTCGACTACGGTCCCGGGGAGCCCAAGGGCACGCCGTGGCACCCGCACCGCGGGTTCGAGACCGTCACCTACATCATCGACGGCACGTTCCGGCACCAGGACTCCAACGGCGGCGGCGGCCTGATCACCAACGGTGACACCCAGTGGATGACCGCGGGCGGCGGCATCTTGCACATCGAGGCCCCGCCGGAGGAACTGGTGGTCAGCGGCGGGCTGTTCCACGGCTTCCAGCTCTGGGTCAACCTGCCGGCCCGGCTGAAGATGACGCCGCCGCGGTACCAGGACATCCGGGCCGGGCAGGTAGCGCTGCTGTCCTCCGCGGACGGCGGGGCGTTGCTGAGGGTGATCGCCGGGTCGTTCTCTGGGTACTCGGGACCGGGCGTGACGCACACGCCGATCGCGCTGGTGCACGCCACCGTGTCGGCGGGCGCGCAGGTGCGGCTGCCGTGGCCGGCGGACTTCAACGCGCTGGGCTACGTGCTGGCGGGCAGCGGCACCGTGGGGCCGGATAGGCGTCCGGTGAAGATGGGGCAGCTGGCGGTGTTCGGGGCGGGGGATGCGATCACGTTCGCGGCTTCGGGGTCCAGGGACATGGACATCCTGCTGCTCGGCGGGCAGCCCATCCGGGAGCCGGTGGCCGCATACGGGCCGTTCGTCATGAATACCCGCGCCGAGCTGGAGCAGGCCTTCGAGGACTACCAGGCCGGGCGGCTGGGGTCGATTCCCGCGGTGCCGACCGACCCGCACCCCGGGCACGACGTGCTTTAGATCTTCCGGCGCTTGACACATCTGTCCGAGGCGGCGGACACATGTGGCATAATAGCTTTAAGTAGTTTCTCTAGTACGGAGCGTGTTTTGGCCCGTGCGGCAGATCACTGATCCCGTCATTGCCGGGCTGCTGGAGGCGGCACCGGACGCGACGGTGTGCGTGGACTCCGTGGGGCGGATCGTGCTGGTGAACGCGCAGGCCGAGCGGATGTTCGGGTACCCGCGAGGGGAACTAGCCGGGCAGCTGGTCGAGATCCTGGTCCCCGACGCCGTGCGGGCCGGGCACCGCGGGCTGCGCGCCGGGTACGCCGCCGACCCACGGCGGCGGCCGATGGCCGCGGGCCTGGAACTGTCCGGCCGGCGCCGTGACGGCACCACCTTCCCCGCCGAGATCTCCCTGGCCACGTTCGACACCGGCCAGGGCATCCTGGTGTCGGCCGCCATCCGCGACGTCACCGAGCAGCGGCAGGCCGCACAGGATCAGGCCTGGCTGGCATCGATCATCGAGTCCGCCCCCGACGCGGTAGTCAGCCTGGACGTCGACAGGCGGATCAGGACCTGGAACCCCGGAGCCGAGCGGCTCTACGGCTACACCGCCGCCGAGATAATCGGCCACCATAGCGATGTCCTGATCCCCGCCGAGAAGCGCACCGGGGTGCACGAAAGGCATGCCGCCGTGGAGGGCGGTGAGAAGACGCAGGAGTATCAGGCTGACCTGGTCCGCAAGGACGGGACCGTGATCACGGTGGTGGCCACGACGGCGTCCATCGCGGACAAGACGGGCACGATCACCGGACTGTCGGTGATCGTGCGGGATATCAGCGCCCAGCAGCGGGCCGATTCCCGGTTCCGTGGGCTGCTGGAGGCGGCACCGGACGCGATGGTGTGCGTGGACTCCGGCGGGCGGATCGTGCTGGTGAACGCGCAGGCCGAGCGGATGTTCGGGTACCCGCGCGAGGAACTGGCCGGGCAGCTGGTCGAGATCCTGGTCCCCGACGCCGTGCAGGCCGGGCACCCCGGCCTGCGCGCCGGGTACACCGCGGACCCCCAGCCCCGGCAGCTGGGCGCGGGCCTGGAACTGTCCGGCCGCCGCCGCGACGGCACTACCTTCCCCGCCGAGATCTCCCTGTCCGCCCTTGATACCGTCCAGGGCCTCTTGGTATCTGCCGCGATCCGCGACGTCACCCAGCAACGGCAGGCGCTCGACGACTTGAGGCGGACCAACCAGAACCTGCAGCAGCTCGGCTACGCCATCGCGCACGACCTGCGGACCCCGCTGCGCTCGCTGGCCGGGTTCAGCGCCGCCCTGATCGAGGATTACGCCGACGTCCTCGGCGAGGCTGGCCGCGACTACGCTCAGCGGATCGAGGCCGCCAGCCGGCGCATCGGCGACGTCCTGGATGACCTCATGGACCTGTCCCGCGTCGCGCGGGTAGAGATCAGCCTCCGGCCGGTCGATCTCGGTGCGGAGGCGGCCAGAATCGCCGCGGACCTGCAGGGTCAGGACCCGGCCCGCAGCGTCCGTTTCACCATCCAGCCGCAGGCCTGGGCCCTGGCCGACCGTACGCTCATCCGCGAAGCCCTGCGCCGGCTGCTGGAGAACGCCTGGAAGTTCACCGCCGGCCGGGACGGCGCCGCGATCGAGTTCGGGATGACGCCCGACGCGAACGCCCGCGTTTGCTGCTATGTGCGCGATAACGGCGCGGGCTTCGACCCCGCGTACGTCGACAAGCTCTTCACACCGTTCCAGCGCCTGCACAGCACGCGTGAATTCGCCGGGACCGGCATTGGCCTGGCCTGCGTGCGCGAGATCGTGGACCGGCACAACGGGCGCACCTGGGCCGAGGGAGCCATCGGCGACGGCGCCACCTTCTTCTTCACCCTTCAGGCAGCGGCACCGGCGGTCGCTACCTGCGCATCAGCTTGAGGGCGAGCGCGGGGCAGGCGGCCACCGCGCGGCGGGCCTCGCGGACCAGCTCGGGGGGCACCGGGCGCGGGTCCACGATGGGGTAGCCCCACTCGTCGACGTGGATCAGCTCGGGCAGCAGCTCGGCGCAGACGCCGTGCCCGGTGCAGTCGATCGGGTTCACCACGAGGGTTTCCCCGGTTGCCTTGGCTTCCTTGGCTTCCTTAGCTTCNNGCTTCCTTGGTTGCGGCCATGGTCAGGTCCAGTCGTCTTCGCTGGTCGGGATGCCGTTTTGCAATGTGGTGTGAGGCAGCGGCAGGAACGGCGTGCGGTTGGTGGACGAGCACTGGCCTTTTTCGTGCCGGCTCAGTTCTGGCGCGAACACCGTCAGGGCGCTGCGGACGAACCGGACCGTGCCGTCGGGGTGGTGGCACGCCCCGCGGCCCTCGACCAGGCCGGCCCAGCGCTCGACGTCGGCGCGGACCGGGCGGCGAGGCCTTGGGCCGGCCAGCTCGGCCAGCGCGGCGGCGATGCGGGGCAGCCCGTTCAGGCATGGCCCGCACTGGCCGGCCGACTCCGCGGCCAGGTAGCGGACCACCCTGGCCGCCTCGGCCAGGCCGCACCGGTCCGACGGCAGCGCGGCGAGCACGCCCGCGCCGACGGCGGCACCGTACTTTCTCAGCGTCCCGTTGTCGAGGGTGAGCGCGGCCGCCTGCGGTAGCGGCAGCCAGGTGCCGTGATAGCCGCCGACCAGCCACGCCTGCGCCTGCGGGGCGCTGGTGAGCAGGGTGTTCAGCGGGGCGCCGATCTCGGTCTCGATCACCCGGCACTTGCCGTCGGGCTGGTAGACGGTGGTAAGCATGCTGCCGGGTTCGGCGCTGGTGCCGACGGCCCGGAACCAGCGCGGACCGTACCGGGCGATGAGCGCGATATGAGCCAGGGTTTCGACGTTCTGGACCAGGGTGGGGGCGCCGTGCAGGCCATGCTCGGTGACTCTCGGGGGCTGGAAGGTGGGCCGCGCGGGGCCGCCGCCGAGGCGGTTCACCAGCGCCGACTCCTGTCCGGCCAGGAACCGCGGTGGCGCCTGGGTGATCGTGACGGTGACCGGGTCCAGGCCCGCGGCGGCCCGTTCGGCCAGGGCCCGCAAGATCTCCGGAGTGGCTCCGTGGTGCGTATACAAGTGAGCCTCGGTAGCGCCGGTCGCCTCGGCGGCTAGCTGCAGCCCGTCGAGTACCAGGTTCGGCGCGGCCCGCAGCAGCACTTCGTCCTTGCGGCTGGCGGGCNNCTGGCCGCGGTACGGCGTCGGGCCGTACCGGGCGAGGTGGGCGCGGAGATCTTCCGGGGCGGCCGGGAGCAGGCGGGGCAGCGCGGCGGCGGCGGTCTGGCGGGCGGCTGGCTCGTTCACGGTGGTGGTCATCGTTTACACCGTCTCCCGGGGACGGCCGGTGCGCTTGTTACCGGTTTGCNNGGTGCTGTTGGTGGCGCTGTGCTTGGCGAAGATGGCGGCGACCCGCGCGGCCCTGGGGACCTGGCGCGCGACCTGGGCTAGCCGCCAGCCGGTGGCCGCTACCACGACGACGGCACAGCCGACCGCTAGGTAGAGCAGCCAGCCGTGCTGCAGGTCCTTGCTCGAGCCGATGCTGTGCGCGAACGCGACCGGCCAGCACAGGTAGGCGAGCAGGTGGATGGCGCGCCACAGGATCCGGTTGAGCCGGCCGCGGATCAGGCTGGTGATGATCATGGCCAGCATCAGGTCGAACGAGATCGCGCCCAGGCCGAGCCAGAGACGCTCGTAGCCGGAATCGAACGGGACCACCGCTGAGACCAGCGGGATGCTGACGTAGGTGTCGAGCACCGCGGTCAGCACGTGCACGGCGACGAACGCCACGGCGAGCAGCGAGATGTTCCGGTGCAGGCTGGTCACCGCGAAGCGGGGCAGGCCCGGGAGGCGGCCCTGCCGGTTGACCAGGATGCCGAGCACCAGGACGGCGGTGAGCAGGAGCAGGGCGACGATCCCGGTGGCGCGGCTGGCGTACCAGAACGCGGTGGTCCCGCTCATGTCGCTCCTCCGGGGGCTTCTCCGGGCGCTTCTTCGGGCGCTTCTTCGGGCGCTTCTTCGGGCCAGCCGGCCACGGTGAACACCACGCCGGTCGCGTCGACCAGGCGGGCGGGCAGGCCGAGCCGGGCCAGCCAGCCGAGGGCCGCCCGGCCGCGGATGACCGCGGCGGTGCTGGCCGCGTTGGCGTCCGCGCAGGTCCCCGCGGCCACCGACACGGTGCGCCAGACGGGCTCGGCCGGGAGGCCGGTGCGCGGGTCGAGGATGTGGTGCAGCACGTCACCGCCGCGCTGCCAGCGGCGGGCCTTGGTACTACTGGTGGCCAGCCCGCCGTCGCGGATCGCAATCAGCGCGTACGGGCCCGCTGGCGTCTCATCCGGGGAGCCGGTCACGTCCTGGACCCGGATCCGCCAGCCGCCCCGGGGGGCGGGGCCCGCGACCGCGATGTCGCCGCCCAGGCTGACCAGCACCCCGCAGCCGGTCTGCCGCGCGATCCGGGCCGCAGACCGGTCGGCGGCCCATGCCTTGGCGGTGGCGCCGAGGTCCAGCCGGATGTTCGCGGGCATGGTCAGGGTGCGGCCTTCCAGGCGGACCTGGCGCCAGCCGGGCACGGTCCGCACGGTGAGCCCGCCGGCCGGGTCCGCGTACTGGAGTTGTTCGAAGTCACGGTCGTAGCCGAGGGCGGACAGGGCGGCGCCGACCGTCGGGTCGACGTCGCCGTCGGTGAGTTCGGCCGCCCGCAGCGCGACCGCGATCGCCTCGGCGAGCAGCGGGCTGACCTGCTGGGCTTCCGCGTGGCTGCTGGGTTGGCCATTGGCTTGGGCGTTGGCTTGCAGGGCGCAGATCTCGGAGTCGGCGCGGAACCGGCTGCAGGCTAGGTCGACCGCGGCCAGGTCGGCTTCGAGGAGGCTGCGGGCCGCGGGCAGGCAGCGCGGATCGGTGACGACCAGGTGGACCAGCGTGCCGAGGGCCCGCCAGCTGGCCGCGGCGCTGGCNNCATGAGCCGCCGGAGGTGGCCTGGCTGCTGCCGGAGCTCGAGCTTGGCGCGGAACCAGAGCTGAAGCCGGTGGAGCTGGAGTTCGAGCTCGAACCGGTCGAGCTGGAGCCCGAGGAGGTGGAGCCCGAGGACGTGGAGCCGGAGGCGGTGGAGCCGGAGGACGTGGAGCCGGAGCTTGAGGATGAGCCTGAGCTGGCTGAGGTACCCGTTGACGAGCCGGTTGACGTCGAAGAGGAGGAAGCGGTCTGGTGCGCGGACCCCGGCAGGGTCAGCGCCACTACGCCTGCCGCGGCGACGCTGGCTATGGTGACCGTCGTGGTCGCCGATCGGACCTTGGCCCGGCCGCGTTGCCTTTCCGCCACGGCCCGGCGGACGCGGTCTCGGTGAACGTTGCTCATGTATCTCATTGTGCGGTCACGTACTCGAAGTCTGCTGCACGATGCTTCTCGGTTAGCTATGAGGCAGGCGGCCTGTCCCGTCGTCCCGGGCCGAGGCTACCCAACTAACATGAAGGCCACCTGAAGGCGCGCACCGGCTGGAGGAAGCCGATGAGCACGGACGTCCCGCCAAGGGGATCGTCTGCTTCAACAGCGACGGCCAGATCGCGGGGCCCGCCATCCGCCCCACAACTCGTTAACGGGAGCGCGCCGACTCTGCCCGCTGCCTGACCATCGAAGCCGCCGTTGATCTGTGACCTGTGTGGCGAGTGCTGCTGCCGGTGCCGTCCCCGCCGCCGGCAGACCGGCACGAGAAGGATCGTGTGACACCGCCTCTTCCACAACAAGGTGGCGTCACACGATCACCGGGGAACGGGTACGGCGAGCCGGGCTGCGGCATGATCGCCAGGGTGACCCGTGCTCCGCCTGCGGGGATCCGTCCGCCACGGCCCGCCGTCCGGATCGTTGGGTACCTCGATCCCCAAGAGGGGACCACGCCGACCCTGCCACGACCGGGCC
>PLDT01000614.1:0-22435 GCA_003136255.1 Actinomycetota bacterium | reverse complement strand
GTCCTCTTCCAGTTTGGAGCTGGTCAGGACGACCACCGGGATCATCTGCGTCCGCTCGTCGGCTCGCATCCTGCGCAAAACCTCAAGCCCGCCGACCTTCGGGAGATTCAAGTCGAGCAGAATGAGAGCCGGAGTCGGCGCGTCGTCGCCGTCGCCCTCGCCCTCGCCCTCGCCGGGGAAGAGGTACGCCAAAGCCTCGGCGCCGTCTCGCTTCACGACGACCTTGTTGTGGATGTTGCTCTTGTCGAAGGCCCGCAGGGTCAGTGCCTCGTCGTCGGGATTGTCCTCTACCAGCAAGATGGTTCGGCTTGTCATGTACTTTCCTTCTCGTCCAGGGTGAAGTAGAAAGTCGCGCCCGCTCCGACGGCACCCTCGGCCCAGACACGGCCACCGTGGAGTTCCACGATCTGCCGCACGCTGGCCAGGCCGGTGCCGGTACCGGTGGCAGGGAAGTCGCGAGCCGCATGCAGCCGCTGGAACGGCTGGAACAGCTTGCCCTCATAGGCGGGATCGAAGCCGACGCCGTTGTCGCGCACGTAACAGCACACGGCGGCGTCCTCGTTCGGGGCCGTCCCGAACTCGATCGACGCATCGTCCTGGCGGGACGTGAACTTCCAGGCGTTGTCCAGCAGGTTTTCCAGGACCGTGCGGATGAGACCGCTGTCCGCCCGGGCCGGGACTGGTTGCTGGATAGTGAAACGGACGCGTCGGTCCGGTTCCCGGCGCTGGATCTCCTCGACGATCCGGGCCGCCTCTGCGCTGAGATCGACGGACTCCAAGTGCAACTCGGCGCGCGAGAGGTGCGAAACCTGCATCAGGTAGTCGAGTAGGTCCCGCATCTGCTCACTGACGGCGACGATCCGCTCGGCGTAACTGCGGCCTTCCTCACCGAGAACCCCGCCGTAGTCTTCCAGCAGCACCCCGCTGTAACCACTGAGCGCTCTCAGCGGGGCCCGCAAGTCGTGGGATACCGCGTAGATGAACCTCTCCTGGCTCTCACTAGCACGCTCAAGGTCCTTCGTCTGGAGCTGGGCGGTTACGTCTCGGATGGCTGCGGCGACAAGGATGCCTTCGCCGGTGTCGATCGCGGACAGGGAGATCTCGGCCGGGAAGGTGCTGGCATCGCGGCGGCGCCCGGCGAGCGCCAGGCCCGCGCCCATGGGCCGGTGCTGTGGGTCAGCGGGGTACATAGCCAGGTGGCTTGGGTGCTCGGCGCGGGCGGTATCTGGGACCAGCATCTCGACCCGCTGGCCGATAAGTTCCGCACGCTCGTAGCCGAACAGCCGCTCCGCCTGGGCGTTGACCAGGACGACCCGGCCGTCGGCGGCGGTGCACACCATCGCGTCAGGAACCGCTTCCAGGAGCGCGGCGAACATGCCGTCGGAGGGCGGGGTCAGCACCGCCGGTGGTGTCACAATTTGTATTGTAGCAGTGACTTAAAGTCATAACAGATGGACAACATCATGCTGTCCCCTCCTTCGCGTTCAGGGTGAAGTAGAACGTGGCGCCGCGGCCCACGGCGCCCTCGGCCCAGACTCGCCCGCCGTGGCGTTCGACGATCCGCCGGACGCTGACCAGGCCGATTCCGGTACCAGGGAACTCGGTAACCGAATGAAGCCGCTGGAACGGCTGGAACAGCTTGCTCCCGAAGGCCGGATCGAAGCCGGCCCCGTTGTCGCGCACAAAGCAGCAAACCATGGCGTCCTCGGCAGCGGCGGTGCCGAACTCGATGGTGGCGCCGTCACTCTTGGCGGTATATTTCCACGCGTTTTCGATCAGGTTCTGCAACACGGTGCGGATGAGAATGCGATCCGCGTTGACCCAGATGCCGTCTTGGAGGGTGAAGCGGACCCGGCGCTTGGGCTCGCGGGCTTGCAGTTCATCGGCGATGTCGGCGACCTCCGCGCTGAGATCGACCGGTCCCAGGACCAATTCCGCGCGCGATACCTGGGACAGGTTCAGCAGGTCATCGATGAGTGCGCCCATCCGCTCGGTGGCGGCCAGGATCCGCTCCGCGTACCAGCGGCCGGTTTCGTCGAGACGGTCGCCGTAGTCCTCTATCAACGCTTCGCTGTACCCGCTCAACGCCCGCAGCGGGGAGCGCAGATCATGGGCGACCGAGAAGGTGAACGCCTCCAGGTTCTTGTTGGCCACCACCAGCTCAGCCGTGCGCCGCTCGTTGAGCGTCTTGATCTGGGCTTGGGCGTCGCTGAGATCCTCGAGGACGTTGAGGCTCGCCTTGACCGCCGCCTCGGCCCGCAGGCGTTCGGCGTTCGAGTCCTCAAGCAGGTTCAGGACCGCGACCTGCATGTCCTTGAGCGCTTGCCCTTCATCGACGACGCCCATCCGTCAGCCACCGCCGGCCGCGGCTCGCAGGGCTTTGATCTCCTTCTTGAGCTCGATCATGCGCAGCTCCCGTCCGACGGTGAGCTTCTGGAAGCGTTCGAGCTCGGCGAGCCTGTCGAGTTCGCGTGCTCTCTGTTCCGCTACTTCACTCTCAGCCTGCTTCTGGGCGGTGACGTCGCGGGCGGCGGCGAACACGCCAAGGACGTTGCCGCCCGCGTCTTTGTACACCGAGCCGTTGTAGAGCACGTCGGTCATCCCGCCGTCCACGTGGCGGATGGTCAGCGGGTAGTCGGTGACGAAGCCCTGCGCGAAGACCTGGCGGTGACCCTCGCGGGCCCGGTCCGGCTCGGTGAAATAGTCCGAGAAGTCAGTGCCCATCAGATGCTCCCGATCCACTCCGGTCACCCGGATCGTCGCCTCGTTCACGTCGGTGATCTTGCCCTCCGCGCTGATCGTCACCAAGGGGTCCCGGCTGGCCTCGATCAGGCTGCGGGCGTACTGCGCCGCCGAACGGAGTTGCTCCTCGGCCAGCCTGGTCTCCGAGATGTCGTGGCTCATCAGCAGGAAGCCGATCGGGCGCCCCAGGCTGTCGTCACGCCGGGTCATCACGACGCTGGCGGTGAACCGGGAGCCATCCTTCCGGACTCGCTCGAACTTTTCCTCGGCCAGACCATCCTTATACGCGGTGGCCAGCAGGCGGTCGACGGCACCGGACTCGACGTCTGCTGGCACGTTGAGGATGCTCGTGTCCCTGCCCATGACCTCTTCCGCGGAATAGCCGTAGTTGCGGAACGCTCCCTTGTTCCACGAAAGAATGCGGTGGTCCAGGTCCATCCCGATGATCGAGTACTTCGTGGAGCTCTGCAGTATGTTGTCCAGGAACGCCCTGGTTTCGGAAAACTCTCGCAGTTGCCATTTCGAATAGGGGGCATCGCTGGCCGCGTCCTGGTATACCGGCGCGGTGTAGAGCACCCTGATCAACTCGCCGTCGGTCTGCCGGAGGATCAGCGGATAGTCGGTGACGAAGCCGTGCGAGAAAACCTGGCCCTCACCCGCGCGGACCCGGTCCGGCTCGGTGAAATAGTCCGAGAAGTCAGCGCCGACCAGATGCTCCCGGTCCACTCCGATCATCTTGACCGCCGCCTCGTTCACATCGGCGATCTTCCCCTCGGGGCCGATCGTCACCAGCGGGTCCGGGCCGGCCTGCACCGGAAGCTTCGACCCACTGGTGGGCTTGGCCGGGCGCCGTCTAGGGGGGGTGGCGGCGGATTTGCCATTTGGTGAATCGCCCACGCGTATCGTCATGAGAACCTCCTACCGCGAACCGGCATCGATTGAGCCGGTCGGCACCGTGTAGTTCACGTGCCCGCCCCCGAGGCGGTAGTCACGGATCCGCTTCGTACAGAAACACTATATAGGTTACAGCACTCGAATTCGATCCCAGAGGTACTCAAGAGTCTTATGCCGATTGGGTGATCATCGCTACAGGAAATCACACCGGAACCAAATCGGGGTACGAGCAAACAATTTTCACAAATGGATACCAAAGCAGCCGAACGCGGCAACCTTAGTGGACGGGGGAGGTGGCCACCGCGAGGACGATGATCACGACTATGACCAGGGCGACGGTGATCACCACATATTGCCGGACCTGGCGCACGCTGATCCCTACCTGCCGCTCGGCCTCCACGGCCGTGCCTGCCGATGCCATGGCCGACTGCGCCGCATGCACCGCGGCCTCGGCAGCGGCTCCGGCCCCGGCCTGCAGTTCGGCGTAGGCCCGGAGAGCGACGGCGATATCTGCCTCCACCTTGGCCGCCGCGGCCTCGATCCGGTCCAGCGCGGCGACGCTGATGGCCGCTGCGCGCCAGGCCTCCGACTCGGCGCCGACGTGGACGGGGACAGAGATCTCAGCCCGGGGCATCACCTCCAGTTCCGTCGTCACGGTCACTAGTTCCGTCGTCACGGCCACGGCGACCTCGGCGCCGGGCGCGGAAACGCTCGCTCGTGCGGCTTCCCGGTCCGCGGTGGCCCTCGACGCGTCGTTCAGGAAGCTGATCACGGCCTCCCGCGCCATTGCGCCCACATCGGGAGGACCGTGCGGACCAGTTCCAGACCGCCGCCGCCGGGTGCTCGTGCCGGTCTGGGTATCTCTTGTCGCGGGCATGACATCTCCTCGAGGCGTGTCAGGCTACGTAGTAGTTCCTTTGGTCACTATACGTGTTTCAATTAATACGGAAAGGAGTCACTCAGCCGTGGTCCGCAGCGTGCCGGGCGGCGAAGGCAGCAGCCTCCGTGCGGCGGTGCATGCCAAGCTTGGCCAGCAGCGAGGACACGTAGTTCTTCGCGGTCTTTTCCGCGAGGAACATGCGCTCCGCGATCTGGCGGTTGGTCAGTCCTTCGCCGACCAGTTCGAGCACCCGCTTCTCCTGGCCGGTGAGCGTCGCCACCAGGTCCTCGCCGGCCCCGCGGTCCCGCAGTCGCACCATGGCCGCGCGCGACGCGTACGGGTCGAGCAACGACCGGCTGGGCGGATACGGCCGCACGGCGCTCACGAGGTCGGCTCCCCCGGTCTGCTTCGAGTCGGCCTGGTTCGATAGGTAGCGCGCGGCCCCGGTCATGATCCCCCCGAGGAGGGCCTGCTGGCTTGGGTCAGCCAGCATCGGCCACAGGTCTCCGGCGAGGGTAGTGACCAGCTCGACATGCTCGCCGAGGGTCCGGCGCAGCACCTCCTGCACGTCGACGGCGACGTGGTCAAGGTCGAGGACCTGCGGGCGGGCCACCTGCCGGGGGACGAGGGCGAGCGGCTGGCGCCGCAGGCCCGCCGCCCGTTCGGCGGCCAGCGTGATCTGCCCGAGGTCGCGGCGGGCTGACTCCAGGCGCTTGGACCAGTCGGGTCCGGATGGGGTGTCAACGTCGCCCGGGACAAAGGCTGCGCAGCTGACGATCACCGCGAGGAGGTGGTTGAAGTCATCCGCGAGCCCGCCCGCGAGCTGGCCCAGGCTTTCCATGCGCTGAGCCTGCTGCAACTGCGCCCGCTGCCGGTCTGGTGAAGATTCCTGCTCATCGCGGTGCTCGGGGCCGGATTTGACCTCGGACCGGTCTTGGAATTCGCGGCGCTCGGTGGCCGGATCGACCATGTGAAGTCATCCCCAGGTGCTGCTCAGAAGGCGCTGCGGCGCGGCGGGATGTCACACTACGCGCCTCTATCATCACTATGAGTGATGATAGCACAGGTTTATAAGTTACGGCCTTTTCGCACTGAGCGGTTCTGGGACTGGAGGGGCAGGTAGCCACTGGTTAGCTGCCGGCTAGCTGCCGGTCATGGAGATCCGGTCTTGGAGACGTAGAGGCTGAAGGGGAGGGTGCCGGGTGATCCAGCCGGTGGCCGACCAGGAGTCCATCGCGGCGTTGCCCAGGGCCAGCGCGGTGTCGGAGGCCTGGCAGGTGTCGTTGCGGCCGGACTTGTCAGCGACCGAGGAGATGTAGGCGATGACGAACGCCACGCCGACCTTGGTCACACGCTGACCACGGTCGCGCACCGCACCCGCAAGGGATGCTTTTGGTGTTCTGCCGAATGTCCGGTTCAAGCTCGTGACTCTTTTCCTTCTCGTATTTGCCTTGCGTTCATTTCGTGCTTTATTCACCACTCTCCGTGTTTTCCGGGGTGGGCACCAGAGGCGTATTACCTAGGTATGGCACGTCTTTGTCCCGTCATTTTCGACGCGGGCCATTCGGCCATGGGCCGTTTGGTCCGGGCCATTCAGCCCGGATCGTTGCGCCGGGCGGTGTGCGCCGTGACAGCGGCCCGGGCGGGCCAGCGCGAGGCTGGGCCGCCCGGGCCGGGTCGGGGCAGGGTGGCTAGGCGGAGTAGGCCTGGAACTCGTCGATCTGGGGTGCGCCCTGGGCGCTGTTGGCGCTGATGTCGAGGCGGAGGTAGGTCTCGGTGGCCTTGGGGACGGGGATGGCGACGGAGTTGCTGCCCACGGTGAACTGGTAGACCGCCGAGGGGGCCAGGGTGGTCCAAGTGCTGCCGTTGGCGCTGCCGTCGACCACGATGGTCTGGCTTCGGGTGCCCCAGCCCTGGGGGAGTTCCAGGACGACCCTGGCGACGGGGCCGGCCTGGGCCAGGTGGAGGGTGAGGGTGGCGGTACTGGCGGTGGCCTGCCAGTAGGTGTTCAGGTTGCCGTCGATGGCGTTGCTGGCCGGGAACCCTGACAGCGTGCTATTGGCCGTGACGGTACCGGTCAGCGCCAGGTTGACGGGGGCGCTGGAGTAGGGGGCGATGGAGGAGGCGTAGAGGGAGAAGGGGATGGTGCCGTCCCACAGGTGAATGTCGTGGGCCCAGTAGAAGACCTTGAAGTCGCAGGACAGGGCCATGCCGAGGGCGGTGGCCATCATGCCGGTGGAGGAGGTGTTGGTGTAGAAGGAGTCCAGGCTGGCGGGCAGTCCGTAGCCGGGGTTCTCCCCGCCGACGGCCAGGCCGTCCTGAGCGGCGATGCGGGTGATCCAGCGGGTGGCGGACCAGGAGTCCATCGTGTCGTTGCCCAGGGCCAGCGAGGTGTCGGAGGCCTGGCAATCGTCGTTGCCGCCGGAGTTGTCAGCGACCGAGGAGATGTAGGCGATGACATTG
The DNA here is from genome assembly GCA_003136255.1 of Actinomycetota bacterium. Taxonomy (GTDB): domain Bacteria; phylum Actinomycetota; class Actinomycetes; order Streptosporangiales; family Streptosporangiaceae; genus Palsa-504. Next base: position 15,456 of record PLDT01000614.1, on the reverse strand, counting down.
GTCTTGTTGATCAACTGCGCGTAATACAGGTTCCAGACCGCGCCGACGCCGGTGGTGCCGTCGTTGGACAGGTTGGCCTGCTCGGTCTTGGTCAGGGTGTCCGGGCGGGTGCCTGATCCCGGGGTGACGGTCTCGTAGTAGCCGGTGAAGCCGAGGCTGGTCAGGGTCTGCATCTGCCAGTTGGTCACGGTGTCCAGGCCGCCGACGTACCAGTTGACCCAGGTGGTGATCTGCGCCTGGGTCAGGCCGGCGGTGCCGGGCTTCCAGCTCGGGTCGGGGTTACGCGTCATGCCGGAGGCGAGCCCGGTCCCGGTCAGGGCGGCCTTGTCGAACGCCCAGTAGGTGCCGCCGCCGGGGTAGAGCATCTCGCCGTCACCACCGGAAGTGAGCCGGATGGCATAGAAGTTCGACATCGGGATCGCGGCGTTGACCAGGGACAGGAACTGCGCGGCGGCGGTCCGGACGGCCTGGCTGAACACGAAGTTCGCTTCGGTGGAGACGTCACCGTTCTGGTCGACGTAGGTGCTGTCGGCCAGGTTGAAGACCCACGAGGGAGGGTTCTCCAGGCCCAGGCCGAGGGTGACCTTCTGCCCGGCGGCCTGGTAAGACGCCAGTTCGTACTTCATGGTGGTCAGGTAGGAGGAGCTGAGCACGCCCTGGGTGGGTTCGAAGCTGGCCCAGTTGTACTCGAACATGGCCATGATTCCGTTTTGGCCCTCGGTCGCCGCCGTGTTCGTCTGAGTATCCAAGGTGCCCCACAGCGGGAATGAGGTGGGAGGAGTCGAGGCGTGGGCGTTCAGCGAGAGGGCCGCGCCGAGGCTGCCCAGGACCAGGGCCGTGACGACCACCATTACAAACCGGGTGCGGCGGCGTACCGCACGCGCGAAGAATGCTTTTGGTGTTCTAGATTTCCGGTCGACCATCATGACCCTTTCCTTCTCATATCCACTTCGTATTCTTTCCGTGTATTAATCACCACTCTCTGCGTTCTCCAGGGTGTGTGCCAGAGGCGAATTACCTAGGTACGGCACGTCATTGTCCGTCATTTCGGCCCGGCCATTCAGCCTGGGCCATTCGGGCACGGGCCATTCAGCCCTGGGCCATTCGGCCCGGGCCATTGCGCTGGCCGCGGAGGGTTAACGTGAGTCGGACCGGGGCGGAGCGGCACGCCGCGAACGCGGAACTGAAGGCTCAGCCGGCGGAGCAGGCGGACGGGCCGCGCATCACCGACCAGGGATCAGGAAGGCCCGGCCGAGCTCTTGGCGGCGGGCCAGCGCCCGCCCCGCCCCATCCGCTGCTCCACGCCCCAAGCGCCCCACGCCGGACCGTCCCCCAACGTCATGGATGCCGCACGCTAATGGGTCTTCCCATCACGATGCCACAGCCACGCTGTTCCGCCCCAGCCCCCGCCCCGCCACCAACGGGACTCTCCGGCTTCCGACTCGCAGCGGCGCCATCGTTTGGCTTCGCTCACTTCGTGCCCGGCCCGCTGGAGGATCCTCCGGAGCAAGAAACGCTGGTCCGGTTCGTCATCAACCAGCAGATCCTCGACCCGCGGTGCCGTGCTCTCATCATAAATACCTAGAGTGTCGAACTATGCACGAATAGTCACCTGATGCCGGTATCGCGCGTGGGCCACAGCGACCACGAGGCTTCGGTGTCAGCCGGGCGAAGCTCGGTCGCCCCAGGTCATCGGGCCGTACGCCGGTCATCGTGACCTGTTCGTGATCTTGCGGAGTCGTTGCCTCCTGGCCAACCAATACATAATGTGACAGTGTCGGCACGCAGCGTAAGACCGGCCGTCCTCAGCCGGGCTGCGAAGTGATGCTCATGACTCATCGCGTCTGCCGCCTACCGGGCGTTGCTGAAAGGAAAGAGAAATGAGTTCACGTCGCGGATCGCCGGCGTGTGGAATCGGCGGCGGAATCATCCTGGCGCTGGCGCTGGCTGCCTGCGGCAGTCCAGTTCTGGCTGCGACGCCGGCGGCCCACGGCCTGCCGTCGACGGTGGCGCTCTACTCGATCCAGGACCTGAGCGGCCCGGCCGCTACCCCCGGCCTGGACGACGAGCGAGGTGACCAGCTCGCCGTCGCCGATATCAACCGGGAGAAGTTCCTCGGCTCCGCCAGGCTGACTATTTCCTTCGGTAACTCCGCGACCGACCCGACGACCGCCGCGGCGGTCGCGTCGACCGTGGCCGCGGCCCGCTATCCGATCGTGATCGGGCCCCCGGCCAGTTCGAGCGCCGTGGCCGTCGCGCCGATCATGGCCAAAGCCGACCAGCCGACCGTCTTCACCCAGGCGGGCAGCGACGGCGTCCTGGTCAGCCCGTACATCTACCGGATGACGACGTTGCAGGCATCGCTATACCCGCTGACCATGAAGTGGCTGGGGGCGCAGAGGGTCAAGACGGTCGCCGTCATCCAGGACTCCGACATCCCGACCGAGGTCCGGCTGACCGACGAACTGAAGGCTGACGGGCCGAGGTACGGCTTTAAGGTCGTGGACGTCGAGTCGGTGCTAGCGACGCAGTCGAACATCGCCTCGGCGATGTCATCGGTCCTGGCCGCCCACACTGAGGCCCTCGCGCTCAACGTGGTCACGACGCAGAACGCCACGGCGGCCACGCTAGCCCAGCAGGGAAGCTTCAAGGGACCGATCATCGCCGAGGAAAGTGCCGCCAACGCAGAACTGGCGGCCGCCGGTTCGGCCGCCAACGGGATCGTCTGGGCGTCGGACTGGATCGCCGGATCACCCGGCCAGATGTCCGCGACCTTCACCAAGGAGTACGAGGCCACGTATCACGCCGTACCGACCAACTGGGCCGCTGAATCCTACGACGCGGTCTGGTTCGCGGCCAGAGGCCTGAAGCAGGCCGACTCGACCTCACCGGCCAAGGTGCAGGCCGCCCTGACCAGCGTGGGTTCGGCGGGGTTCACCGGAGCCCTCGGGAACATCACCGTCGTTAACGGTCAGGAGACCAGCAAGCCGCTGCTCATCTCGTGGAACGACGGGTCGCAGAGCGTCATGGCCAACCAGAATCCGTAGCCGCGGCCGACACCGCAGCCCTTTTTAGTATCGGACACCGGCGATGGAACAGCTGATAAATGCGATCGTCCTCGGCGCGATCTATTGCCTGTTCGCAATGGGCCTTGGCCTGACGTGGGGAACGCTGAACGTCCTGAACCTGGCCCACGGTGCCGTGTTCATGTTCTCGGCCTTCACGTGCTACCTGATCACGCAGCGAGCTGACGTCCACCTGCCGATCGCAGTCGTGCTCATCGTGGCGGTGGTGGCCGGGGCCCTGATGGAGCTCGGTCTCGACCTCCTGGTCTTCCGGCAGATAAAACGCCGGAGCAGAACCCAGGGCGAGGCTGAGATGTCCATGCTCATCGGCAGCATCGGGGCCAGTGCCATCCTGGTCACCGTCGCCGAGCAACTGACGGCGGACACCCCGTTCACGGTGACCGCGGTCCCGGTGAAGGCGTCCGTCTACCATCTCGGTTCCGGGGTTTACGTCACGAATGTCGAAATTGTCATCGCGGTCGTCGCGCCGGTCCTGACCGTCGGATTCGCGCTGTGGATCCAGCGGAGCCGGATGGGGCGCGCCATGCGGGCCCTCGCGTGTGACGCGCCCACCAGCGGCCTGATGGGTATCAGCGAGGGTCGGATGTCGGCGCTGGCCATGGCCATCTCCGGGGCCACGGCCGGCGTGGCGGGGGTCTTCCTGACCGTGTACCTGGACAGCGTCACCGCCGACTCCGGCTCCGACCTGCTCCTGCGGGCCTTTGCGGTGGTCGTCCTGGGCGGCGTGGGCAGCATGTGGGGGACGCTGATCGGAGCGTTCGTCCTCGCCGGAGGCGAAACCCTGGTCACCGCGACCACCTCGGGCATCTGGACCAGCGCCGTCTCGTTCGGGCTGATCATCGCCGTGCTCCTGGTCCGTCCCAGCGGCCTGTTCGGCAAGGTCAAGGGCGTGCGTGCGTGAGCGGCTTCTACGCGTCGCACCTCACGCTGATCCAGCAGACCGCGGTGGTCGCCGTGCTGGCCATGAGCTTTCAGGTCGTGCTGCGCTCCGGAGTGTTCTCGTTCGCCAGCGCGGGCTTCTACGTGGTCGGGGCGTACGCGCTCGCCAACATGTCCAAGGCCGGCTGGCCGCTGCTGCCCGCGCTGATCGTGATCGTCATCATCGGAGCGGCCGGCGGCTACCTGCTGTCGATTCCCTTCGTCCGGCTACGCGGGCTCTACCTGGCCATGGTGACGTTCGCGTGGGCCGAGATCCTGGTCGTGGTGGCCGACAACGGCGGCTCGCTGACGGGCGGCCCCGTCGGCATGTTCGGCGTGACCCTGGGGGTGAGCACCCCGGAGCTGTTCGTCATCGTGGCCGTGGCGGCGCTGCTGATCAGCCAGGTCGAACGCCGGGGCCTGGGCCGGGCGCTGCGCGTGATCAGTATCGACGAGCAGTTGGCCCGGACCATGGGCATCGAGATCAACCGCCAGCGGGCCTTCATCTTCGCCCTGAGCTCGGCCCTCGGCGCCCTGGCGGGGGCGCTGAACACCGTGCGGACCAGTTCCGTCGCGCCGACCGGCTTCGGCTACGGCCTCATCGTGCTCGGCCTCACCATGGCCGTCTTCGGGGGGGTCGGGTCGTGGACCGGCGCGATCATCGGCGCCGTAGTCGTGACCTGGTTCCCCGAGGTCTTCGGGTTCGTCGGGAACTACCGATCGGTGGTCTACGGAATCCTGCTGATCCTGGTGGTGGTCTTCGAGCCGTCTGGCGTGCTCGGTCTGATCGGCAAGCTGACCGCCCTGATACGCCAGGTCCGGGCGGCGACATGAGCACGCTGCTCGAGGTCCACGACGTCAGGGTTCACTTCGGCGGGGTCAAGGCCGTCGACGGAGTCTCCATGCACCTGGCCGAGGGCGGGCTCTTCGGCCTGGTCGGCCCGAACGGGTCGGGGAAGAGCACGCTGCTGGCCGCGCTGTCGCGGATGACCGACCTGACCAGCGGCAGCCTGCGCTTCGCCGGGCACAGCTACGAGCGCGAGACCGCCCAGTGGGTGTCCAGAAGGGGCCTGGGCCGGACGTTCCAGACCGTCCGGCTGCTGCCCTCGCTGTCGGTCCTGGAGAACGTCATGGTCGGCGCGGACGCCCGCTTGTACGGACCGGGCATCGTCTCGAACTGGGTCATGCCGTGGCGCACCCGGCAGCGCGAGAAAGCAGGCCGCCGCGCCGCGATGAGCGCCGTCGAGCGGCTGGAACTGGTCGATCTGATGGACTCAGCGGCCGGCGCGCTGTCGTACGGCACGCAGCGGCGGGTCGAGATCGCCCGGATTCTGGCCGCCGCGCCCAAGCTCGTCCTGTTCGACGAGCCGACGGCCGGGATGAGCTACGAAGAGCGCGATGCGATCGGCAAGGTCATGCGGCAGTTGCAGGCCGAAGGCATCACCCAGGTCCTGGTCGAGCACGACATGCAGATGATCAGCGATGTCTGCGACCACGTATTCGTCATGAACTTCGGCGTGGTCATCGCCGAGGGCGACGCGGAGACCGTGGTCCAGGACTCGGCCGTGCAAGAGGCCTACCTGGGCCGACGGGGTGACGGCGATGCCACTGCTGGAAGTCACTGACCTGCACGTCAGATACGGCGGGGCGGTCGCGGTACGCGGCATCGACCTGCACGTCGATCAAGGTGAGGTGGCCCTGATGCTGGGGGCCAACGGCGCCGGGAAGACGTCGAGCCTACGAGCCATCGCCGGCCAGCTCCGCCAGTCGAAGGGATCGATCGGGTGGAACGGCACCGACATCTCGGCCTGGCCGTCGTTCCGGGTGAGCCGGGCCGGGCTGGTCATGGTGCCGGAGGGCCGCAAGGTCTTCGCGCCGCTCTCGGTCGCGGAGAACCTGGAAGTCGGCGGGTTCACCAACCGGTCAAGGAAACGGCGGCTCGAGCTGATCGATCAGGTCTACGCCATGTTCCCCCTCCTGAAGGACCGTAAGGACCAGGCGGCCGGATTCCTCAGCGGCGGAGAACAGCAGATGCTGGCGTTCGGCCGGGCCTTGATGGCCGAGCCGAAGGTCATCTTGATGGATGAGCCGTCGATGGGGCTCTCGCCCGCGATGGTCGACACCGTCATGGGCGCCATCGGTGAGATGGCCGGCACGGGCCTCGGGATCTTGCTGGCGGAGCAGAACGCCATGGCCGCTCTCCAGGTGGCCCGCCGGGCCATCGTGCTCGAGCGGGGCTCCATCGTGCTGACCGGATCCGCCGACCAGGTCCGGCATCACCCCGACGTGGTCACGGCATTCCTCGGCGAACGAGTCGCGGGGAAGCCGGGCGCGAGGGACACGTGACATCACGCCATGGATGACACGGAGTCGAAGTCCTTCAGCGCGGGAATGAGCTCTTCGCCGAGAAGCTCGAGGTAGGCGACCGACTCATCGGGTGACATGCCCGGCCAGTTCGCGCGCGTGATGACAGGGTTCACGGGCACCGCGGCGCCGATCTCGCGCAGCTGGCGGGCGCAGTCCTCAGCGTCGCCGAGCACCCAGTGACCGGCCAGCACGCCCGGGAGCGAGGCGATCAGGCCTTCCGGGTCGACGTACTGGTGGTTTCCGGTCTTGGCCATGTTGAGGTACCAGGGGCTGGCGACCTGGACCGCCCTGGCCAGGGCGTCCTCGCGGTCCCGGCCGACCATGATCTCGCGCCGCAGCGGCTGCCGGCCGCTCCTGGGCCGGCCCGCCTGCTCCCGGGCGTCGAAGAACGCGCCCAGCTGGGCGGGCAGGTCGGCCGGCTTCACCTGGGGCGTGATCGGCCAGGCGTCACCGAGGCGCGCCGCGCGGCGGATGCCGGCCGGGCTCCCGGCCCCGATCCAGATCGGCGGGTGCGGCTGCTGGATGGGCCTGATGTGCACCGGGACGTCGTCGAGGGCGAAGTGCTTCCCTCGGTAGCTCACCCGGTCCTGGGTCCACATCAGCTTCAGGATCTCGATGGTCTCGTCCAGCCGGGCACCGCGTTCGCTGAACGGGACGCCGAACATCTCGTACTCGGCGGGGAGGTAGCCCAAGCCCAGGCCGACGCAGAGGCGGCCGTCGGTGACGACGTCCAGAGTGGCCAGTTCCTCGGCCAGCATGACCGGGTGATAGAGCGGGGCGATCAGGATCTGCGTCACGAGCCGGACGTGCGGGTCGACTTCGCCCGCCAGCCGGGCCAGCACCGGCACCGGCTGCAGCCAGCGTGACCGCTCGAACATGAAGTGCTGGCCGATCAGGATGTGGTTCATCCCGGCCCGCTGCGCGGCCTGCACCTGACGCAGGATCGAGTCGAAGTGATCCTTTTCGGAGACGGTCGTGGGGATGTCGCCGAGAATGATGCCGAAGTCCACGTCAGGACGCTCCCGCCGAGCCGAAGCCCTCGACCCAGCCGGCTTCGAGCGAGGCGGCCGCGACGATGTCGTTGGCCTTGTCCTTGAACCGCCAGGCGCCTTCCTGCTTGACCACGATGTCCTCGTAGCGCCCGAAGACGATCTTGGTTTCGCCGTCGCGGCCGAGCAGCGCGATGAAGGATGCCTCGTGCCGGGCGACACCTGGCTCGAGGACGGTGATCACCTGGTTGAGGGCGTGATGGCGGGAAAACTTCACGCCGTCGGCGAAGAACGCCGTGAAGTACGCCTCGATGGCCGGGCGACCCGAATGGACCCCCGCCGGATTCCGCAGGACGGCATCTTCGGTGAACAGGTCGACGAGATCCCCGATCTTGCCGATCCGGTCGACGGTCGTGCAGTAGGCGGCGATGAAGGCGCGCACTTCCTCCTTAGTCTCGAGGTTCGCGAGCCGGGTCTCGACGTCGAGTTCAGGCATGGCACGGGTTCCAATCAGCTCGCCGGCGGGGTTCGGGGCACGCTTGAAAAGGGTGGCGGTGGTCTTCCGGCGCGCCGCGGCGGCGGCTTCACTCGTGAATCCCACGCCAGGCCAGGGTGCCGCCGTCGATGAGATAGGCCGCTCCGGTCATGAAACCGGCATCCTCCGAGGCGAGGTAGCAGGCGAGCTTGGCGACTTCCTCCGGGGTGCCTTTGCGGCGGATGAGATTGGCCGTGGTCATCTTCGCGACGCGCGGATCCGAAGTCCCAGCGGCGGCGGTATTCCGTGCCATCTCGGTATCGATCGTCCCCGGGCAGTAACAGTTCACCCGGACGGCGGGGGCCAGCGTGACGGCCATCGTCTTGGTGAGCTGGATGACGGCGGCCTTGGTCACCCCGTAGATCGCGTGGCTGTAGGCGACATAGCCGGCCACCGACGCGGCGTTGACGATCGCCGGCGTACGGTCCGAACGGCGCAGGTGCGGCGCGGCGAAGCGGGACATCAGCCAGACGGCTTTGAGGTTGATGTCCATCAGCAAGTCCCACAGCTCTTCCGGCAGGGTGTCGAAATCGACGTCGTTGGTGAAGGCCCGCTCGAGCACTCCCGCGTTGTTGAGCAGGACGTCAAGGCCGCCGAACTGCCCGACGACGGAGTCCACTGTCGCCGCGATCTCGTCCCGCCGGCGCAGGTCGCAGGGGACGAAGATGCCCTTCGCGCCCTGTTCCCGGACCAGGGCAGCGGTCTGTTCCCCGGCTTCGCGCTGGATGTCCACGACGGCGACGGCGGCCGCACCCTGGCGGGCCATCTCGATCGCCGCGGCCCGGCCGATGCCCTGGCTAGCGCCTGTGACCAGGCAGATTCGGTCGGGTAGCAACGGATGTCCATCCCCCCTGGCCCAGCCGCGAGCGATGCCGCGGTCGGGCTAGCGTGAAGCCCTGCAGTTACAGAGGGTACAGGCAATGCTCCGAAGAGCAACAGCGGAGCGTCGCTCTCATCAGCCGACGTAGAAGATGCCCAGGCCCAGGGCGACGCAGATGCCGGCGATGATCCAGAAGCGGACCACGATCGTCGTCTCGGCCCAGCCGGCGAGCTCGAAATGGTGCTGCAGCGGGGCCATCCGGAACACCCGCTTACCGGTCAGCTTGAACGAGCCGACCTGGATCACCACCGAGAGCGTGATGATCACGAACAGGCCGCCCAGCAGGAACAGCAGCAGCTCGGTGTGCGTGGTGATGGCCAGCCCGGCCAGCACGCCGCCTAGGGCCAGCGACCCGGTGTCGCCCATGAAGATCTTGGCCGGCGGCGCGTTCCACCACAGGAAGCCGATACACGCACCCATCACGGTGGCGGCCACGATGGCCAGATCCTGCGGGTCGCGCACGTCGTAACAGGCCGGGGCCATGTAGACCGTACAGTCGTTCCGCAGCTGCCAGATGCCGATGATCATGTAGGCGGCGAGCGCGAGGATGGCCGCNNCCGGTGGCCAGGCCGTCCAGCCCGTCGGTGAGGTTCACGGCGTTGGAGGTCCCGGACACCATGAGGATGACCCAGACCACGAACAGCACCGGCCCGATGGAGATGCCGAAATCCGCGTAGAAGGACAGGTGGGTGGACGCCGGGGTGATGTCCCATCCGTCCGGGAACCTGATCGCGAGCACAGCGAAGATCCCGCCCACGATGGCCTGGCCGGCGAGTTTGGCCCCGCTACGCAGGCCCAGGCTGCGCTGCATGTACAGCTTGATGAAGTCGTCGGCGAACCCGACCAGGCCGAGCCCGGTCATCAGGAACAGCACGAGCAGCCCGGACGCGGACGTGGGGTCGCCGGTGGCCAGGTGACCGACGAGGTAGCCGACCAGCGACGCGGTGATGATCACCGTGCCGCCCATGGTCGGCGTGCCGCGCTTGGACAGGTGCCCGGCCGGCCCGTCCGACCTGATCTCCTGGCCGTAGCCGCGCCGGGTGAACGCCTTGATGGCCAGCGGAGTGCCAAACAGCGCGCAGAACAGCGAGACGGCCGCGGACAACAGGACGGTCTTCACCGGTCCGCCTCCTCTCCGGCCAGCAGCGCCTCCGCGACGCCTTCCAGGTGGGCCGCGCGGGACGCCTTTACCAGGACAACGTCGCCGGGCTTCAGCTGGTTCGACAGCGCGTCGAGCGCGGCGGCGCCGTCGGGGACGGCGAGCGCCTCACCGGTCCAGGACNNCCGACGTCCTCATGGCTAGCCCGGGACGTGCCGCCCAGCTCGGCCATGTGGCCGAGGACGGCGAACCCGCGTCCGTCCTGCGCCAGGTGGCGGAGGGCACGCAGGGCGGCCGCCACCGATTCGGGGTTGGCGTTGTACGCGTCGTTGATGACCGTCACCCCATCCCTGCGGCGGTGGACCTCCATCCGCCACCGGCTGCGCGCCACCGCGGCGCAAAGCCCGTCCGCGATGTCGGCCAGGCCCAGGCCGAGTTCGCGCGCGAGGGCGGCGGCGGCGACGGCATCTGGCACGATATGGGCGCCGTGCAGCCGGAGGGTGATCGCGGCTGGGCCTTCGGGTGTCAGCAGGGTGAAGCTCGGCCGCCCCAGGTCGTCCAGCCGCACGTCGGTGGCCCGGATCAACGCGGCGCGGTCGTCGACGCCGACGGTGACGACGCGGGCCGCGGTGCGGGCGGCCATGGCCAGGACGCGGGGGTCGTCGGCGTTCAAGATGGCCACCCCGTCGGCCGGGAGCGCCTCGACCAGCTCGCCCTTGGCCTCGGCGACCTGGTCCAGGCCGCCGAACTCGCCGGCGTGCGCGTGGCCTACGTTCAGCACGACGCCGTAGCGGGGCGGCGCGATGCGACACAGGTACGCGATGTGGCCGGGCCCCCGCGCGGACAGCTCAAGCACCAGGTACCTGGTCGCGGCGTCCGCGCGCAGCACGGTGAGCGGGAGACCGAACTCGTTGTTGAACGACCCGGCGGGGGCGATCGTGGAGCCGAGGCGCTCGATTAGCTGAGCGGCCAGGTCCTTGGTCGTGGTCTTGCCGGACGAGCCGGTGAGGCCCGCGATCGCGGCGGCGGGCAGCGAGTCGGCCACGAACCTGGCCAGCGCGGCCAGGGCGGCCGGGACGTCCCCGACCAGGACCGAAGGGACCGGGACCGGCCGGGTCGCGAGGACCGCGACCGCGCCGGCCGCGACGGCGGCGGAGGCGAAGTCGTGCCCGTCGGCCCGCTCCCCCGCGACCGCGACGAACAGCCCGCCGGGGCCGGCTCGCCGGGAATCGATCACCACCTCGCCGGTCACCACGGCGGCCGGCTCCCCGGACAGCTGGCCGCCGGTGAGCTCGGCGATCTGGGCCAGGGTCAGCGGGATCACCGGTCCACCGCCCACGGGTCCAGAGGCGGCTGGCCCTTGGCCGCCCGCTCCAGCGCCGACGCGGTGACCGCGCGGTCGTCGAAGGGCAGGACCGCGCCGGCCACGTACTGTCCGGTCTCGTGGCCCTTGCCCGCGACCACGATCACGTCGCCCGGAACGGCCAGGGCGACGGCCTGGGCGATCGCGGCGGCCCGGTCGGGCTCGATGATGACCCGGGCCCTGGTCACCGGCGGCACGCTCAGCACGCCGTCCAGCATCGCCGCGAGGATGGCCAGCGGGTCCTCGGATCGCGGATTGTCACTGGTGAGAATGGCCACATCGGCCAGCGACGCCGCGGCCGCGCCCATCATCGGGCGCTTGGCCCGGTCCCGGTCGCCGCCGCAGCCGAGCACGATGATCAGGCTGCCCTGGGTGACCGGCCGCAGCGAGCGCAGCACGGCCTCGACCGCGCCCGGCTTGTGTGAGTAGTCGACGAACGCCGTGATGTCCAGCCCCGCCGCGGGGACCCGCTCCAGCCGTCCCGGGACGCCCGGGCAGGCCGCGATCCCGGCCACCGCGTCCTCCAGCCCGACGCCCGCCTCGACCAGCGCGACCACCGCGCCGAGCGCGTTGGCCACGTTGAACACCCCGGCCAGCCCGACCGACACGTCCGCCTCGACCCCGCCGGGCCCGATGACCCGGAACGTGCTGCCGTCCGCGCCGGACCGGACGTCGATCGCCCGCCAGTCCGCCTCCGGCTTGCCCGCCGCCGAGAAGGTGGTGATCGGCACGAGCGCCGAGGACGCGAGACGGCGCCCGTACTTGTCGTCGATGTTGATGACTCCGAGCACGGGAGGCATAAACAAGGACGCCTTGGCCCGGAAGTAGTCTTCCAGGTCGGCGTGGAAGTCCAGGTGATCCTGCGACAGGTTGGTGAACACCGCCACGTCGAAGCTGGTGCCCGCGACCCGGCCCAGGGCCAGTGAGTGGCTGGACACCTCCATCGCGGCGGCGGTCACCCCGCGCTCGGCCATCACCGCGAACAGGGCCTGCAGGTCGGGCGCCTCGGGGGTAGTCAGCGTGCTGGGCAGCTGGTCCGTGCCGATCCTGGTCTGCACCCCGCCGATCAGGCCGGTCTGGTGGCCGGCGGCGCGCAGCCCGGACTCCAGCAGGTAGGTCGAGGTGGTCTTGCCGCTGGTCCCAGTCACGCCGATGAGCGTCAGCCGGCTCGACGGGTTCCCGTACACCCAGCAGGACACCTCGCCCAGCTTGCCGCGCGGATCGGCGAGCACGAAGACCGGCACCCCGGTCTGCGCGGCCCGGGCCCGGCCGTCCGGGTCGGTCAGCACCGCGACCGCTCCCGCGGCCACCGCGTCGGCGCAGAACGCGGCGCCGTGGACCCTGGTGCCGGGCAGCGCGACGTACAGGTCGCCGGGCGCCACCGCGCGCGAGTCGAGCGTGACTCCGGTGACGCACCCTAGGTCGTTCGGCGAAATTGATCTTCCTACGGGCGTATTGGGGTCCAGCCGGACACCCAGCAGCGCGCCGAGTGCGGACAGCGGCTTCGGCCGTTGACGGGCGGGTCGGATCGCCACGGGGTGAGGGTACCTCCAATCACGGCGCGTTCAGACGGATCTTCGCGGGGGTGGCACCGTCCGGCGGGATCTGCAGCGTGGCCAGCGCTTCCTTCATCACCTGGTAGAAAACCGGGCCGGCCACCACGTCGCCGTAGTAGCCGCCCCGGGTCGGGTTCTGGACGTTCACCGCGATGACCAGTTGCGGGTCGTTGCCGGGTGCCATGCCAATGTAGCTCGACCCATAGACGCACAGCGCGCAAGTTCCGTTGGTTTCCTGCGAGGTGCCGGTCTTGGCCGCGATCGCGTAGCCGGGGATGATGCCCCAGGGCTCGCCGCCCTCCTCGTCGACGCCCGGCACCTGTTCCAGGATCTGCTGCAGCTCATGCGCGGTTTTCGTCTGGATGACCCGCTTGGCCGGCGAGGGCGCGGCGGGGGTGTACTTGCCCGCGGAGTTGGTCGTGCCCTCGACCAGCGTCGGCTGCACTCGCACGCCGTTGTTGGCGATCGTCGCGTAGACCTCGGCCATCTGGATCGCGGTCACCGCCACGCCCTGGCCGTACGCGAGGGTGTACCGGGTGTCCGGCCACCACTGCGAGACCGGGGGCAGGTCGCCCGAGATTTCCCCGGGCAGCCCGAGACCGCTGGGCTGCCCGAGGCCGAACGCCCGCAGGTAGTCGTACTGGACCTGCGGGGTGATGTGGTTGGCCACCTGGGACATGCCGATGTTGGAGGAGTGCGCGATGATCCCGGCGATGGTGTACCGCTCACCGGGGCTCCACTCGGCGTCCTGGATGATCTGGCCGCCCTCTTCGATCTGGGACGGGATGTTGTAGGCGCTCATCGGCGTCTGGCCGCCGTGTTCGAACGCGGCCGCGGCCGTGATCACCTTGGCCGTGGAGCCCGGCTGGAACTCGTTCTGGACCGCGATGTCGGTCGCCTGGCTCACGTCGGTGATCGTCGACGGGTTGTAGGTGGGCCACTGGGCCATGGCCAGCACGTAGCCGGTCTTGGGCTGGATGATCACCACCGTGCAGTTGCTGGCCTTGCTCTTGGCCACCTGGGCGGCGCAGGCTTGCTCGGCGTCGTACTGCAGCGCCGGGACGATGGTCAGCCGCAGGTCGCTGCCGTTCACCACGGGGCTGTCGTTGCTGCCCGCGAGGGGGATCTGCTGGCCGTTCGTGGCGATCTGGACTTGCTCGCTGCCGGCCCGGCCGGCCAGCAGCGAGTTGTACTCCTCTTCGATGCCGGCCGCGCCGACCAGGGCGCCCTGGCTGTTGGTGCCGGTGAAGCCGACGATGTTGGCCGCAGCGTCACCGTCCGGGTAAGACCTGGCGTAGCTCGGGGTCTCCGAGATGCCGGGCAGGTTGAGGGCCTGGATCTCGCCACCCACCTGCGCCGACACGCCCTGGGCCAGCACCACGTACTGCGGTGAGGTCGGGTGCTGGATGAGGCTGAGGATCTGGTCGGCCGGCATGTTGAGGTACGTGGCGAGCTTGGTCGCGACCTGCGCCTGGTCGGCCGCGGGCATCTGCGGCGGGTCGGCGTACACCAGGTAGGTGGCCACGGTCATGGCCAGCACTTCCCCGTTCGCCCCGGTGATCGTGCCGCGCACCGCGGGCAGCGGGATCGTCTTGTCCCGCTGCTGCAGGGCCAGGACGCGGTAACGGGCGGCCTCCAGCCCCTGCAGCTGGACCAGGCGCGCGGCGAACAGCGTCAGCACGAAGGCGATCGCGAGCAGGGTGACGCCGAGCCTGCGGGACGGGTTGCCGCGCGGGATGAGACGGCGGGGCCGGGGCGGCTTGGCGGGCCGGGGCGGCTTGGCGGGCCTGGGCGGGAGTCTTTCTGACGAACGGACCGGGCCGCGTGCCCCGGGTCCTCCTGGCGGCATCCCGGGCCTTCGCCGCGGGTCACCACGAGGCGAGCCGCCCGGCGCGCGGGGTACTCCGGGGGTTCGGCCGCCCGGGCGGACGCTGCCTCCCCGTCCGCCTCCCGGTCCGCGGGGAGGTCCGGGGGGTCGCCCGCCGGGGCCGGCGCCGCCGCGGGTGGGGTCGTACGGGGTCACGGGGTGTATCCGGGGACGTTGATCCCCGCGTCAGCCTCGGGAACCTGCCCCTTGACCACCTTCCCGGTCTTGAGGTCGATGAACTGCAGCTCCGGGTTCGGCCGCATACCGAACGCCTCGGCTTCCTGGGCGATCTGGCCCGGCGAGGAGGCCTGCGCGACCTGCTGGGTGAGCAGTTGCTCCTGCTTGGCCAGGTTGGTGTCCTGCTGTTGCAGGCTGGTGATCCGGTACGACCCTTCGGCCAGGGTGGTGCTGATGACCAGCAGCGAGATCAGGGCCCCGCCGAGCAGGCCGACGAGCAGCAGGATGAACGGCGCCCGGGGGTGGCGCGGGCGGGTCCGGGCGATCGCCAGGCGGGCGGCTGACCGGGTCGTCGGCTTGGCTGGCCGGGTCGTCGGCTTGGCTGGCCNNGGTCGTCGGCTTGGCTGGCCGGGCGGGCTTGGGCGGCTTGGCGGGCCTGGCGGGCCTAGCGGGCCTGGCGGGCGTGGTTGCGGGGCGGGTTCCCGGGGCGGTTCCGGGGCGGATTCCCGGGGCGGTTGCGGGGCCGGTGAGCGGCCGGGTGTGGCGCGGGGCGGCGAACGGGCGGGTCCGGGGGGCGGCGTACGGGCGCGACAAGGTAACCGCGGGAGACCGGATGGAT
>PLDT01000583.1:0-28864 GCA_003136255.1 Actinomycetota bacterium | reverse complement strand
GCATTGCGGAGAGCGATCAGTTCGCACCAGCGACACTCGCCGAGTACCTCGGAATTCCGATCAACTTCGGCGAGGTCGTCGACCTCGGCGGCGCCACGTCGGCCGGTATGGTCTGGCGGGCCGCCGCGGCGGTCGAACTCGGCATCTGTGACGCGGTGCTCGCCGTCGTGCCGGATCGCCGAAACATCCCGCGCTCAGCCACCAGGCCGGCTCACGAATTCGCGCCCTTCGGGGCGTCGAGTAACAACTTCGGCTCCCCGCAGGCCGAGTTCGAGATTCCGTACGGAAACCTGGGCCAGAACATTCCGTACGCCCAGATCGCGCAGCGCTACGCCGCTGAGTTCGGGTGGGACGCCCGCGCGCTCGCCAAGATCGCGGTCGACCAGCGCACGAACTCATGCGCCTGCCCGGATGCAGTGTTCCACGGCCACCCGATCACGATCGAGGACGTCCTGGACAGTCCGATGATCGCCGATCCCATACACAAGCTCGAGATCGTCATGCCCTGCCACGGCGGCGCTGGCGTGCTGATCGTGAACGCCGATCTGGCCCGTAAGGGAAAGCACCGCCCAGTCTGGCTCAAGGGGTTCGGCGAGCACATCGCCTACAAGACACCGACATACGCCGAGGACCTGGTCAGATCGCCGATCACGAAGGCTGCGGCCCAGGCCTTCGCGATGGCTGGCCTCACGCCGGGCGAGATGGACATGGCCTCGATATACGACTGCTACACGATCACGGTGCTCATGAGCATCGAGGACTCGGGTTTCTGCGAGAAAGGCGCCGGGCTCGACTTCGTGGCTACCCGGGACCTGACTTACCGCGGCGACTTCCCGGTCAATACCGTAGGCGGCCAACTGTCGTTCGGCCAGGCGGGAACGGCCGGCGGCATGCATCACGTGATCGACGGCGCGCGCCAGATCATGGGACGCGCTGAAGGTGCGCAGGTTGCCGACTGCCATCGGGCCTACGTGACCGGCAACGGCGGAATCATGAGCGAGCAGGTTGCTCTTGTGCTCGTGGGCGACTAGGAGCGGGGCGCGATGAGCGGCCAGAAGCCGATGCCCGAACCGACCGGGACGACGGCGGAGTTCTGGGCCGGGCTGCGCAATCACAAGGTCCGATTGCAGTACTCACCCTCGTCGGATGCATACGTCTTTTATCCGCGGGTGCTCGCTCCAGGCACGCTGGCCGACGACCTGGAATGGCGCGAGGTGTCCGGCGAGGGAACGCTTTACACGTTCACGCTAGCTCGCCGAGCGGTTGCGCCCGCGTGGGACGACGAGATATTGCACATACCCGCAGTCGTGGAATTCGATCAGGGACCCCGGATCAGCACGGAACTGGTGAACGTCGAACCGGCGGCCGTACGGATCGGAATGCGTGTCAAGCCATTTTTCTTCGATTCGAACGACCGGGGTGCGACCTTGCTGATGTTCGAGCCCGCCTGACCTACCGGACGCGCGCACGTGCGCGTCGTAAACACGCGATTGGAAGGGCGCCAGACTTGGATCAGTCGCTCATCGACGAGGTGTTGTCCGCTCGGGCCGCGACCCTGGACCGGGCACGACCCGAAGCGGTGGCCAAGGTACGCGCTCGCGGCCACCTGACCGCGCGCGAACGCATTGCGGCGGTGCTCGACGCCGGTTCGTTCGTCGAGTACGGAGTGCTCGCGGATTCGGATGGCGCGGGTGCCGCGGACGGACTGGTGAACGGGTTCGGTCAGTTGGACGGCAAGCCGATCGCCATCGCGTCCTATGACTATTCCGTCTTCGGCGGCTCTCAGTCGTTCGTCAACCACAACAAACTCGAGCGCATCATCAACGTGGCTTACGACCAGCGCCTGCCATTTCTGTGCTTCTCGGACGGCGGCGGGCTGCGAACCCATGCCCTGACTGGTACCGCGACCCGGGGTGGTCAGCGCGGTCAGTTCCACTGGATCCAAGGTCTGGCGATGATGTCCGGCTGGGCACCGACCGTGGCCGTGGTTTCCGGGCGGGCCTTTGCCGGCAATGCCACCATCGCCGGTCACTCGGATCTGGTCATCGCGACTCGCGGCTCGGCCGTAGGCATGGGCGGTCCACCGCTCGTGGAGCAGGCGCTCGGCATAAAGGTGACGCCCGAGGAACTGGGCGCGGTCGAGATGCACGAGAAGTCCGGCGGCATCGACCTGCTGGTCGCTGACGAGCCGGCGGCCATCGCCGCGGCCCAGCAGTACCTGCGCTTTTTCCTGCATGAGGAGAACGACGCAGAGCCGTCGCCGACCGCCGCCTCGATCGCCTCGATCGTTCCGGAGAACCGTCGTCGGGCCTACGACATGCGTAAGGTCGTACACGCCCTCGTGGACAGCGAAAGCCTCTTCGAGTTGCGCCCGAATTGGGCGAAGACGGTTATCACCGCGCTCGCCCGGATGGGCGGCAAGACCGTCGGGCTGCTGGCCAATCAGCCGATGTCGAACCGGGTCGGCGCCATCGACGCCGACGCGTGCGACAAGATCACCCGGTTCGTCCAGCTGTGCGACGCCTTCGATTTCCCGCTCGTCTCGCTGATCGACAACCCTGGCTTCATGATCGGGCCGGATGCCGAACGGGCCGGGATCGCCCGGCGGCACGCGCGCACGATCATGGCGCACGTGCACAGAACCGTACCGCTGTACTGCGTCCAGATACGTAAGGGCTACGGGCTCGGACCGGCCGCGATGGGGGGGATGTACGGACGCTGCGACCTGAGCCTGGCGTGGCCGACGTGCGAGACGGGCGGCATGGGTCTCGAAGGTGCCGCGTCACTCGCCCAACGGGACCAGATTGCCGCAGCCGGCGACGACCAGGCCGCCATCCGCGCCATTCGGGAGGAGTACGCGGCCGAGGTGCGGCGCGGCAAGTCGGGGCTGAGCGCCGGCCGGAACAACTCCTTCGACGACATCGTGGACCCGGCCGAAACACGGGATCGGATTATCGCGATCCTGCGCTTCAACCAGCGGGCCGTCCGGACGCAGAAGAAGCACTATATCGACACTTGGTAACGGCGTTGGGAGACCGCTGATGGCAGAGGGCGAATGGCCGACGGAATGGCAGCCGATGATCGACGCCGTCGGCCAGGACTTCGGCGGGGGGATCGTGTACGTGGCCGCCGACGACGTGGAGAAGGCGCTCGTCCGGCGCTATCTCGAGCCCCTGGAGTTCGATTGTCCGCTGCACTACGACGAAGAGGCCGCCAAACGGTACGGCTACCGCGGGATCGTCGCTCCGTACTCGGGTATGTCGACCTGGGTCGCGGATGCCAAGTGGAAGCCAGGCACCGTGGCCTTCACCAGCGCCGAGCGCGGCGCATTGCCACCGAATGCCGGGCTGGGCCGCTATCTGATGCCCGGCGACCCGGAACCGCCACGTCTGCCGCGCCCGGCGACCGAGTACTCGTTCGTCACGGAGCTGGAGGTCGATTATATTCGGGCGGTCATCGTGGGCGACCGGCTGAGTCAGACCGGCTGCAAGCTGCTCTCGTGCATTCCCAAGGAAACGAGGGTGGGACGCGGCGCGTTCTTCACGACCGAGGTTGAGATCCAAAACCAGCGTGGCGAGCTCGTGGCCCGGATGCGCCAGCAGCTGTACTGCTACAACCGTCACCCGAAGGCGGCGGAGTAACGATGCCCGACTGGGCCCAGCGGTACTGGGAAGATGTCCACGAGGGCGACGAGTTGCCGACGCTGGAGTTTCCGGTCACGATCGTCAGGCTCGTCATCGAGGCCGCCGCGAATCGTGACTTCTGGCCGCTCCATCACAGTTCCGAGTTTGCGCGAGCAAGTGGCGCTGCGGACATGTACGCAAACAACATCTTCCTCCAAGGGATGTGGGAGCGATCTGTCCGCGAGTACATCGGCCTAGCCGGCGTGCTCAAGAAGCTCGGGCCGTTCCGTATGCGGGGCTTCAATCTGGTCGGTGAAACGGTTGTGGTCAAGGGTGTCGTCAGCCGAACGTGGCAGTCTGACGGCGAGAACTTCGTGGAATTTGAGTTGCGTTCGGAGACCTCCAACGGCGTCCTCACCGTCGCGCCCGGTCCCGTGATAGCTACGCTGCCATCTCGCCTGCCTGGGCCCGCGATCAAATAGGCCATAACGGCCGATGGNNCGTGGTTACCCGGCGGTCGAAACCATGTCTCCCGACCAAGCGCGAGCCGCGCTCGCCGCTCGCCGCCAGCCAGTCGGAAACATCGACGACGTCGCTCGAACGGATGACCTTACCGTGCCGGCGGCCGACGGCCATGCGATTGCGGTCCGCGTGTATCACCCGCATCCGTCGGACGTAGTCAGCACTGGCCCGCCGGCGGCGATCGTTTTCGCTCACGGCGGCGGCTTTGTGCTCTGCAGCATCGAGAGCCACGATTCGTTCTGCCGGGCCATGGCCCGCGGCTGCGGCGCAGTCGTGATTAGCGTCGACTACCGGCTGGCACCCGAAGCGCCGGCGCCACAGGCCGCCGAAGATGTCTACGACGTGCTTTTGTGGGCCGTCGCGGCCGGCCACCCGCTGACGATCGACCCCTCTCGTATCGCCGTCGCGGGAGACAGTTCAGGTGGCAACCTGGCTGCTGCCACCGCGCTGCTCGCCCGTGACCGAGGCGGACCAGCCTTGGCCGCACAGGTCCTGCTGTACCCGGCGCTCGACCCGAAGTGCGACTCGCCCAGCTATAACGAGTTCGCCGAAGAGCACTTCAACACCGCGGCGGCCATGCACTGGTACTGGGAGAGCTACCTGGGGTCAGGCCGCGACCCGGACCGAGGCAGTTTCCCTGCCGAGTACGCAGCGCCGTCGTGCGCCGATGATCTGACTGGCCTCGCTCCGGCGGTGATCGTGCTCGCTGGTCGGGACCCACTGCGCGACGACGGCGCGCGGTACGCCAAACGTCTGGCCGACCAGGGCGTGTCGGTGACACGCCGTGACTATCCCGATCTCTTTCACGGATTCGTCTCGATAATGACCTTTGCCCCCGGCGCCTCAGCGCGCGAGCTGCTGTGGTCAGACCTATCCATCCGGCTGCAAGCAGGGAGCCAGCATGTCTGATCCGGAGTCGTTCGATGTAGTCGTCGTCGGCACCGGCTTCACCGGCATCTACGCGCTGCACCGGTGCCGGCAAGCCGGCTGGAGCGTGCTGGGCATCGAAGCCGGCGACGGCGTCGGCGGCACGTGGTACTGGAACCGGTATCCCGGCGCCCGGTGTGACGTTGAAAGCGTCGACTACTCCTACTCCTTCGACGGCGCATTGCAGGCAAGTTGGCGCTGGAGCGAGAATTACGCGACTCAGCCCGAGATTCGTTCCTATCTTGAGCACGCTACAGACCGGTTCGGCCTACGCGACCTCATCGTATTCGGCGAAAGGGTTGTCGCTGCACATTACGAGGATCGTTGGATACTCACGACAGACGCCGGACGTAAGGTCAGCACACGGTTCGTCATTATGGCGACTGGCAGCCTCTCGGCGCCTCAGGTTCCAGACCTGCCTGGGTTGGCGGACTTCGCGGGAGAAGTGGTGCTGACCGCGATGTGGCCCGAGCGGCAGGTCTCATTCGCAGGACGCAGGGTAGGCGTCATCGGAACGGGAGCCTCGGCCCTGCAGTTGGTACCGATCGTTGCCGGTGATGCCGCCGAGCTCACAGTGTTCCAGCGGACCGCAAATTACAGCATCCCCGTGCGGGTCGCGCCGTACAGCGAGCAGGACCAGCAGCAGATTCAAGACAACTACTCGCAGCGGCGGGCAAAGTCGTGGCGGGCCGCAGCCGGTACTCCGCACGAAAGCTATCCGGTCAGTGCCCACGGCCTCTCCGTGCAGGAGCAGCGCGAGGTGCTGGACGCCAGCTGGCAGAAGGGCGGCGTCTTGTTCGCCAAGACGTTCCCGGACCAGAACACGGACATCAGCGTCAACGACCTCGCCCGGGCATACGTAGAGGACAAGATCCGCTCAATAGTCAAGGACCCCAGCATTGCCGCCGATCTCGTCCCGGTCGATCACCCAATCGGGGCCAAGCGGATATGCAGCGACCTCGGCTACTACGAAGTGTTCAACCACGACCACGTGCGGCTGGTCAACCTGCGCCGAGAGCCGATCAAGGAAGTCAACACGCGCGCCATCGTCACCGCGGACCGGGAGATCGAGCTCGACCTGCTGATCTTCGCGACCGGCTTTGATGCGATGACGGGCCCGTTGACCCGCATCGAACTGACTGGCCCCCGCGGCGATACCATCACCAACCTCTGGCGGCACGGCCCGGTTACTTACCTGGGGGTGGCCGTACCCGGTATGCCGAATCTGTTTGTCCTCAACGGCGCCGGTACGCCCTCGGTCCTNNTCGCGCACGGCATTGACGAGGTCGAGCCCCGGGCCGACGCTGCGCGAAAATGGACCGACCACGTCACCTTGGTCGGCGAAAAGACCTTTATGGCGAAAGTCAACTCGTGGTACGTCGGCGCCAACATCGAAGGCAAACCACGAGCTTTTCTGCCCTACGCGGGCGGATTCGCCACGTACACACAGATCTGCGAAGCGGTCGCGGAACGCGGCTACGACGGCTTTGTGCTTACGCGTCGCAGCAGAACTGCCTAGACATCCCCTCAATCGGGGACGACTGGCTCATCTCCCCAGGCGATGACCGGTGGCCGTACGTCAGCGTCGGGGACGCTCACCCGGCGGGTATAGGGACGGTTGGGGCCATCCAAATCAAAGCTTCGATGGATAAGTCGGTCGCCGACAATAGTGCCGACGTATCCGCCATCTTCGCGGCGGAACACCCGATCCCCGACGAGATGACCAACCTGGGCCCCCGATGGAGAAAAGACGTCGTTGCCCTGACAGGACAGCGGCCGCCCGTTCTTCGTCCAGAGGTTCGCCATCGCCACTCCCCGCAAATTTATCCGTCAACTTCCACCCTACGACGTATGCCCATTGTAGCACTGCAAATTCGTCGGGGCGGGAGTCCAGTTCGCTGCCGCCGCCGCCACCGCGTGGCTGTGGCAGCGTGATGGGAAGAACCGTCAGGGTGCCGCATCCACGCGGTTGGATTCTGCGGCGGGCCGGGACGCGATGGGCTGGGGAGGGTTAGCGTGGCGGGTGAGGTTGAGCCACGGGCCGTTCGGACTCATGAAGCGCCCTAGGCGGCGCGGCCCGTCTGCCCCGCCCGGCCCCAGCCGCGGTCCGGTCTGTATGGAGGTCAGGAACTTATCCCGGTATCATTCACCTTAAAGAGGCCGGTCATGGGGTCGGCCGAGGCCGCCGGAGGCGGGTCCGCCGGCACGCGGAATTGCACTGTAGGTAGGAAGGGAGCCCATGACAGGTGCGCGCAACACGGCTTCGTCCCACGTCGCGCACGTAGTACCCGCCGACGTCGATATCGAAGTGCTCGACCACGAGACACTGTTCGACGCGTCGTGGCGGGAGGGGTATGACTGGCCCACTGTTTGTCTCGGCCAGATGCTCTGCACCGCCTGTCACGTGATCGTCAAAGAGGGTCTCGAGAACGTCAAGCCGGTGGTCGAGCAGCAGGAGGCTTCGGCGATCCGGCGGCTAGCGCGACGTGTTTACAAAGGGGACGAAACTGGGCTACGCCTTGCGTGCCAACTGCGCATCACGGGCGACGTCGTGGTTGAGCAAAAGGTATTCAACGGGAAGATGCGCCAAGACTTAGTGGTGGCGAGGGTCAACCCTTACATGCGATCATCGAGTGATGGACCCCAACTGGGGCGCTGTCGAACAATCGCCGTTCCCGGCATCCGCCCAGCCGTCGCTCGAGCAGGTGCGCTGGGCCACCCTCTCCCGGGTCCCGGTGGTAGCTCTGGCCCAGCCCGACCTGGGCCAAGGTCGGGTACTCTCGGCCCGGTCGGACCCGCGGAGTCACTCGGTGTCTCTCGCGTACGGCGATGAAGCAGCGCAGGACGGTCCGTTCGTCACCGTGACCACACATGTCTGGGCCCGAACGTGGTTGACCTACGGCGCGACTCCAACTCAGAAAGCGCTCGCTGGCGAGCGGGATCGTCTATTTCATCAGACCGGCATCGACGAACCGGAACCTGCCGACGCGCACGCCGAGAATCTACGCATGCCGTTCGAGGATGTCGGTCTCACGGCCCGAGTCCGCCACGAGGGATCTCTGTGGTCTGCCGAGGTGTGGCTGTCCATCGAGGATCGGCCGGCCGGCACCCAGCCTCGCGACCGCGCATTCGCGATCGTCGTGTCACGCGGTGTTCCGGTCCAGGCCTTGGCGCTGCGACTCGAGCACGATCTGCAGCCCTTCTGGAACGCCCGCGACACGTGGGTTCGTCTTAAGGTCCAGCGGTCGGCCGAGGACACGGCACCCGAGCCATTGCCGGCCACGAAAGACTTGAGGGGGCTCGAAGAACTGATCGGCTCCGCCGTGGTCGGCCGTCCGATCGGCCACAATCGAGAGCGCTCGCTCGCTCCGCGCCGGTCACTGCACGACCTGCGCCGCGAATGGGAGGTCGCACTCCAGACTCAGATGCACTACGGGAACCAACCGCTGGCCGAGGCCAGCAGGTCGATCATGATGCTCGTAAGCCAGATGCGCGAACTAGCGATGTCGGTTCAGTGGTGGGGCGACGCCGGAGCGGCCGCGATCGCCGAAAGCATTCGATACACGGTCTTCGACAGCGAGGTGGCGAGCCGGCCNNTCGTGCTGGGCGATGATGGCGCGAAAGACCTCGACGGTGCCGCCGTAGGTCGGGGTGCCCTGGGCGAAGCGCTGGGCGAACTCGACGGCGGCCAGGCCCGGCTCGTTGAGGGAGGTCATCGATTCGAGTGCGTCGATCCCCACCAGGTCGATCAGATCGGCGGACCCGCGAACCATCACGTCAGCTCCGGCGACCCGACCCATCGGGCCCGGCGTGCTGATGCCCGCCTCGAATTCGGCGATCACCCGCCCGATCCGCAACTGGGCGACGCGGTCATCGGCGACCCGGCTCCCGTCGGCGCGCACCGCGGTCTGAGCCCAGTGAACCGTCGCCTTGAGCGCCTCGTCGAGGTAGCGAAGGAACCCGGCACCGGGGCCCGGCCGAAGCCCGGTGTCCTCGCGGCCGATGCCGTGCTCAGCGTCCAGCGGGCCGTGCAGCACCGACCAGCCGGCGTTGACCGGACCCAGCCGGTACTGGTCGCGGACCCGGACATCGCTGTAGTAGACGATGTTGGTGCGCTCGCCACTGAACGCTCGGATGCCCTGGATCTCGACGCCAGGTGAGTTCAGCGGCACCAAGAACATCGTCAGACCCCGGTGCTTGGGCAGGGTCGGATCGGTGCGGGTGATCAGGAAGACGTATTGGCAGTTCTGTGCGCAGGTGGTGAAGATCTTCGAACCGTTGATCACCCATTCTTCGCCGTCTTGAACCGCGCGAACCTTGGCCGCCGCGATGTCGGAACCGCCGTCGGGCTCGGTGTAGCCGAGGCAGAACCGCACCCGGCCGCGCGCGACGTCCAACCGCATCGGCTCCATCAGCACCGGGTCGAGGTGGCGCTCAACGGCCGCCCAGACCAGGTTGGTCGTGGACATGGTAGTGGTGAGGCCCGGCACCTGCTTGCGCGTCATCTCGAGCTCGAGGATGCGGGCCGAGATCGGGTCGAGACCGGCGCCGCCGTGCTCGACCGGCCAGGACGGCATCAGCCAGCCCTTCTCGCCGAGGGCCAGGTGGACCTTCTCGTCGAACCCTTCACCGTGTTCGAGCTCACGGTCGTACACGTCCTGCGTCATGATCTCGTCGAGGAACGCGCGGACCTCCTGCGCAAACTGCCGCTGCTCGGCGGTCACCTCCACTAGGGAGAAGTCCATAACGGGGCCTTTCGCTGAGGGGCGGCGGCGATGGCGGCCGTGCCAACGCTGATGAGGTCAAGAGTCGGATCGCCCGCGAGGACGCTCCACCCCTTCGACCGAAGGAAGAACAGGCTGGCGTCGGCTTCGACCATGAAGCCGAGACCGCCCTGCATGTGGGCGGAGATCTGGGTGCCATGGGACGCGACTTGCGCGGCGATGGCGAACGCGATCGGGATCAGATCGGGACGCACGCCCGGCTCGTGCTCGGTCATCCAGGCCGCTCGCCAGATCAGGTTGCGCCCGCCGGAGATCCCGATCGCCACGTCAGCGAGCGGGAACGCCACGCCTTGCAGCGAACCGATCGGCACGCCCATCGTCTCGCGGGTCTTGGCGAACTCGACGGAGATATCGAGCCCAGCCTGGGTCAACCCGATCAGGGCAGCGCCCATGAGCAGCTTCCATTCGGCGACCGCCCGGTCGTGGTGCTCATGCGCCGCGGCGCCACTGGCCAACACCACTCGCTCGGCGCCGGCGGGTGACCACCGGCCAAGTGGGGTACTGCCGTGGTTGGTGACGTGCGGTGCGGGTTCGCTCGAGCGGAAGAGCACCAAGTCGTCGCCGTCGAGGGCGATGACGTCTTTGGCGATCGCAGCATCGGGCACCAGGACGGTGCCGGTGCCGCGCAGCGGAGCAAGCGCGAGCGCCACCGGCCGGCCGGCCTTCGCGGCTTCGATGATCTCATCGGCGGCCGCGACGGCGGCGAGTAGCCGGGTGCTGACCACGTGGGAAACGTAGGGGACGGGCGCGGCGGTGCGCCCGACTTCCTCGGCGATGAGCACCAGCTCGACCAGTGTCGCGTCGTCACCACCCGCGGCGGCGGGCAGGCTCATCGTGGTCACGCCCATATCGACGAGCGCGGCCCAGAGCCGAGCGTCGTAACCCAGCGGTTCAGCGGCCCGGACTACCGAGCTCGAGGACTCTTTGAGGAAGAACTCGCTGAACGCATGGCGGACGTCTTGCTGATCACGGTCGAGCGAGTAGTCCTGGCGCCGGAACTCCCACGGGTCGACACTCGTCACTGGCAGGGACCCCCCTGGGTCGTCGGATTTGGCGAAGGGAACGGCATCACGATCGAGCGGGGTCACCGAACTTCACCACCAAGGTGGATATCGGCGAGCTCGCGAACCAGTTGGTGGCGGATATGAGTGAATTCGCGGACCTGATCCAGCCCAAGCACTGCTACGGGGCTTCCTTGTCGGTAGTACACGGCCAGGAAACCCTTCTCGCCTTCTTCTATCGTTACTTCGTCGTCGGCTCTGATCGAGCCAGCGAACTGAATGCGCGAGCCGTACTGGTTGGACCAGAAGTACGGCTGCGGGGGTGGGCCTCCCGCGTGTGTTCCGCCCGCAAGTAGTGTGGCGATCGCAGTGTTGGGGCGTTCGACTGCCCCTGCCCAATGCTCGATCCGCTCATGAGCGCGACTCAGCGGGTCAAACCAGGCGGCGCAGTCGCCGACGGCGACCACCGACGGGATGGAACTCGCCCCGCCGCTGTCACAGATAATCCCATCGCCGAGGGCGATGCCGGAGCCGGCCAGCCATTCGATCTCGGGCACTGCACCGATCCCCATCACGACCACGTCAGCGGGTAGGCGCCGCCCATCGGCCAGCTCAACGCCGGTGACTCGATCGGATCCAGTGAGTCCGACGACTCCGACGCCGAGATGCAACGTCGTTCCGTGCTCGGCATGCATAGCGGCCAGCCGGGCACCCACGTGCTGGCCGACCTGCAGCGACAGCGGTGTCGGCGCGGCCTCGACGAGGGTCACATCCAGGCCGAGTTTGCTCGCCGTCGAAGCCACTTCGGCGCCGATAAAGCCTGCCCCGATGATGACCAGCCGCGAACCTGGCCGCAGCTCTGCCCGCAGGGCGTACGCATCATCGAGGGTGCGCAGCACATGCGTACCCTCGGTGTGCTGCGCGCCCGGCAACCAACGAGCTGCGGCGCCGGTTGCTATAACGACGCCATCGGCCGTTAGCTCACTGCCATCGGACAGTTCGATGCGCTGGCCAAGAGGGTCCAACCTGACGGCGCGGACGCCGAGGAACCAGTGAGCCTCCAGGTCTTCATCGTCGTCTTCGAGCCTCAACTCGTCCTCGTCCATGTCGCCGGCGAGGAACTCCTTCGACAAGGGCGGCCGATCATAGGGACGATGCGGCTCACCACCGATAATCGTGACGTTCCCGTCAAAGCCTTGGTCGCGCAAAGCTCTGGCGGCTGACAGCCCGGCCAGCGACGCACCGATNNGGCCTATGCTTCGCGGGCGATTGCCTGGGCCAGCAGAGTGCGCGGCCCGTTGGCCCAGATGACCGGCACCATCTCAAACCGCCACTCGGGGGCGAGCCGGATGGCCTGGACCCGGTCGACGAGCACTTCGGTGGCGATACGTGCTTCGAGACGGGCCAGTGGCGCACCCGGACACAGGTGCCGCCCGTACCCGAACGCTACATGTGCCTGCAGATTGGCCCGGTCGAGGTCCGCATCGTCTGGGCGGGTGAACAACGCCGGGTCGCGATTGGCGGCCGACAGCGACAAGACGGTCCTGGATCCTTCCGGGATCGGGCACTGCCCGAGTTCAGCGCCGGCGGCGGCTGTGCGGTAGATGGCTGTTGACGGCGGGTACAGGCGCAGCATCTCCTCCACGAAGGCAGAAATGCGCTCGGTGTGACGCTGCAGGTACTCCAGCATCTCCGGGTGTTCGGCCAGGTGCATGACGATGTGCGCCAGCAGGTGGCGCGTGGTGTCGCTGCCTGCCTCGAGCATGAAGGCGATGATGCTAAGCATCTCGATCTTCGTGAGCGGCCTGCCTTCTGGCCGTGCGGTGACGAGCGTCGTGAGGAACGAGTCCTGCGAAGCGCCCGATTCGCGGCTAGCGCTGGCGCTTGCCTCGTCTAGCAGGTCGCTCATGTAGGCGGAGAACTCGGGGAATCCGGCCACGATGCCGTCACCACCCGGCCCGCGGTTACGCGTCAGCCATTCGCTGTGGCTGATCTCGTCCACCCAGCGGTCCAGCCGATCCCAGTCCGCCTCGGGCACGCCGATGATGCGCGCGATCGTCGTGATGGGTGTCCATCGTATGTAGTGCTCTACGAAGTCGACCGGACCGTCCTGAGCAATGATCCAGTCCATAGCCTGCTCGCACGAGCGCCGGATCGGCTCCTCGTAAGGAGCGACGCGCGACTTCGTGACGGCGGCGTAGAACAAGCGGCGGATAATCGAGTGCCGCGGCTCGTCCAGCTGGATGACGGCAAGTTCCTCCTCAGTGATCGTCGTGCCCTCTTCGAGCAGGCTGCCAGGGAACTCACTCCACGAGCCCAAGCCGTGTGCAACGTCGTCGTAGCGGGTGCAGAAGATCTGCCCGGTGCTGACCTTGGCCAGGGGTGCCGACCGCCGCAATTCGGCGTGCAGCGCATTGGGGACGCCGGACTCCTTCTCGAACGGATTCGGCCCGTTCCAGGCCACGATGCAGTGCTGCGGGTCGGAAGATGGCATGGCTCAGTTCCTTGTCGCCAGGGTGGAAAATCGACTGCGGTGGAACAACAGAGGGGCGCGAGTGTCGTCGTCCGGCAGGTCTACATCACGCAGGCGGCACAGGACGATCGTGTGATCTCCGGCGTCAATCTCCTGCTCGATCTCGCAGTGCAGCCAGGCGAGACAGCCGGCGATCTCGGGCGAACCCCAGGTCGACAGACGCCAGTCAACCCCGCAAAACTTCTCGGCACCGCTCACCGCGAAGGAGCGGCACAATGTGGCCTGGTTGTCGGCCAGCACGTTGATGCAGCAACTTCCCACCTCGCGGATCCGGGGCCAGGTGCGCGACGACCGACCCGGACTGATCATGATCAGCGGCGGGTCGAGTGAGATCGCGGAGAACGACTGGCAGGAGAAACCGATCGGGCCGGTGTCGTACCCGGTCACGATGGTGAGGCCGGAGCAGAAGGTGCCCAGCGCACGTCGGTAGAGCGCCGGGTTCAGCTGAGTGTTCACTGGCCGGGCCGGGCGGAGGGCGCCGTCGCCGCCAGCGGCGAACCGGTGACGATAACGACCTTGGCGTCCGGGAACGTCATCTCGATTTCCTCGTGGTGTGCGTGCACTACCGGCGGAGCGTGGGCTCCATTATAGGAAATCATAGAATGATTGACGGACAGCCTTCAAGGCCTTAGACTCGCGACGTGGGGTTTATAGGGCGAATTATAGGGCGTAGCGCTTCAGCGGGCGGACGATGCTGATCGTGGTCAGCGGCGAGGGCATCACCTGTCTGTTGCTGCGAGCCCACCTCACGCGCGCGGACGTGCCTATTCAGGACGCACCTGCGCAGGACGAGACATCGTGAGCGTCATCGAGGTCAGCCGGCGTGGTGAGGTGTCGGTCGTCCTGCTCAATCGGCCGGACCGCCTCAACGCGTTCGACGGCGACATGACGACCGCGCTGATGGCTGCCGTCAGCGAGGCGGACAACGATCCGGATACCAAGGCGATCGTGATCACCGGAGCTGGCCGTGCCTTCTCGGCTGGCGGGGATGTCCGGTCGTTCGGGACGAACGTCGACACCCGGGTGAACCGGCGCGGATGGCATCTCGCCAACTTGATGTTGCGCGTCGAGAAGCCGACGGTCGCGATGGTCAACGGGGCCGCCGTGGGTCTCGGCCTCACGGTGGCACTGCTGTGCGACATAGTGGTGGCCGCAGAGGACGCCAAGCTCGGCGACACCCACGTTGACCTGGGCCTGGTGGCAGGAGACGGCGCTGTTGTCACCCTCCCGCTGCTTATCGGACCGCAGCTCACCAAGGAACTGCTGCTCACCGGTCGGCTCGTGACGGGCCGCGAGGCAGCCGAGATGGGAATGGTCTTGTCCGCGCACCCGGCCGATGAGCTTGAGTCAGCCGCCTTCGACCTAGCCATTAGTCTCGGAGCCCAGCCGACCTACGCGGTGCGGGCCACCAAGGCAGTCATAAACAAGTACGTCCGCTGGATGTCCGACCAGCTTCTCGACGTGGCGCTGGCCTACGAGGAGGTCTCCAAGCACAAGCCCGAGCACCACGATGCCGTGGCCCGGTGGCGGGAAGGCCGGGCTCGGTGACAGGTGATACGGGAGCGATTTGCCTTTCGATGTCGGGCTGCGGGCAGGCGTCGGGAGCGTCGACACTGTGACCAGTGCCTCGCCGTGCAACGATTTGTGGCGACGACGCCAGATACGTCGAGAATCGACATGTCAAGGCGATTCGAAGATGCGGGGCAGTATTAGTACCGGTGCACAGGAACTAGGAGGCGGATATGCGATCGGCCCGGGTAGGTGAGCTCGTCGCGGACACCTTGCGCAATCGGATCCTCAGCGGCACTGTCGCAGGCGGTGAACGTCTCCCGCCGCAGGAGGAGATCCTCAAGGAGTTCCGCGTTGGTTTGCCATCGGTGCGTGAGGCCATGCGCATCCTAGAGGTCGAAGGCCTCGTCACCGTCCACCGGGGAAACGTCGGTGGCGCAACCGTGCACCTGCCCAACGAGGGCCGTGTCGCCTACATGATGGCGATGGTGCTGGAGTCCCAGCGGATCCAGCAGAGCGAGGTCGCGACGGCCCTGTTGTGGCTTGAACCGATTTGTGCCGAGATGTGCGCCCAGAGGCCGGACCGGCTTGCGACCACGGTGCCCCGCCTGGACCAGTCGCTGGAGAATCAGCGCGATGCCATCGGTGATGCCATGAGCTTCAACAAAGCTGCCCGCGAGTTCCACGTGGTGATCGTGGAGGGCTGCGAGAACGCCGCCATCTCGCTGGCCATCGGAGGTCTCGTCCAGCTGTGGAGCGCGCAGGAACAGACGTGGACCGAGTCTGCGGCACCTAAGGGCAGGTTTCCCGGCAAATCCATCCAGCGGGAGATCGTAGCCGCCCACGAGCGCATCGCGACAGCGATCCGCGACGGGAATGAGGCCGCGGCAGCGCACCTGGTCAAGGCTCATCTCCAGGCCGCCCAGGGCTTCCATCTGTCGGTGGAGAATAACGCATACGTGGTATCGGAGCCATTGCGGCACCTGCAGCGGGATTGAGCGACCAAGTCAGATTACGCCGCGCTCCATGAGATCGGCCAACTCCGCCGAGGACAGCCCGACCAGGCCGCACCAGATCTCGGTATTGTGCTCGCCGACCGTAGGCGCCCCGGTCGGCTGCTGATCCGTATCGAGCACGGCCGGGAACGCGGCGGGCTGCAGGCAGGTGCCGAATACGGGGTCGGTAACTTCGACCAGTTCGTTGCTCATATCGCCCAAGCGGTGTTCGTCGACTATGTCCCGCGGCGTGCGCACCAGCGCGTGCGGTACCTCGGCCTTCTCGAGTTCTCGGATCAACTCGTCCGCAGTCAAGGCGGACGCAATCACCCGCGACGCGCAGTCGCTGCCCGGCCGATCGCCCGGCTGATCGCCGGGCCAGATGACGGCGGTCAGCGCGTCGAGGTCCGTCGGCCGCGACGCGCCGGTGGCGACATAGCGTCCGTCGGCGCCCTCAATGAGGAGCAGACCGGGCAGATCCGGGTCGAGGGCGCCACTGCGTGTCGCCGGGAGGCCCCTCTCCTGCGCGGCGATCCGCCAGTCGAGCGTCCGGAAGATCGACCCGAACAAGGACGCGTCGACCACGGCGCCGTCGCCGTCAACCTCGCGCCGGAACAAGGCGAAGACGGCGGCCTTGGCGGCGAACACACCGGTGAGGTGGTCAGAGATCGTGATGTTCGACTTCATGGGCGGGCCGTCCGGGTACCCGGTCAGCCCGAGCAGCCCGCCATGCGCGATCCCGACCATGTCTACCCCAGGCCGGCGCGCCAGCGGCCCGGTCTGCCCGAAGACGGACACCCGGACGTACACGAGGGATGGCGACAGGTCGCTCGGCCCCAGACCCCAGCGCTCCATCGTCCCTGGGCGGAAGTTCTCGCAGAGGACGTCGACGCGCTCGGCGAGTCGGCGCAGTAGGGTCTGCCCTTCCCGAAGCCGCAGGTCGAGAGTGATGCTCTTGCGCCCGCGGCCCTCGACGGACCACATGAGCGAGTTCCCGTCGTGGAGCGGACCCAGATAGCGGAGGAACTCACCTGCGCCTGGCTGCTCCACCTTAATGACGTGTGCCCCTAGCTCGCCCAGCGCGCCGGCGCAGAAAGACGCCGCGATACGCGTGCCGACATCGAGCACCCGGAACCCGTCGAGCGGGCCGAGCGCGCCTGCCACATCAGCCTCCGGCTGTTTATGAGTCAATGATAGCCATGATAACATGGAGCGATGGTTAATGGCAGCGGTCTGCTCGACGGTGTCGTCGCGGCTGTCCTTGGCGAGTCGCCGACGGCGACGCTGTGCGGTGCCTACCTCGCCGAGCACGGCGCCACGGTCTATAAGATCGAGCAGCCGGGAACCGGTGACCCGCTCCGCGCTCTCGGCCCGGCAGTTGACGGCGTCAGCCTGCGCTGGGCTACTCTCGCAGCCGGTTTGCGCAGTGTCACCTGTGACCTGTCCAATCCGCGAGGGCGAGATCTGCTCAGTCGAGCGACCCCCTGGATCGATGTGATCTGCGACGGCCGGGGCGACTGCGACCCTGCCGCTGAGGAGTTTGGCGACCACGTTCCGGTCGTCCTCAGTTTCGGGACCCGGGATGCGTTCGGCGGGCTTCAGGCCGGCGTGGCCGAGGGCTTCCTCGGGGAAGCGCGAGGCGGGCTGATGGAGCTCACTGGCGACCCGGCGAGAGCTCCGCTGGCCCTCGGGACGGACGTGGCCGTTCACCTCGCCGCTGCTTATGGTGCTCAGGCTGCGGTCGCCGGACTTCTTGGCGCCCGTCGAACCGGCCGCCCGTTCCGGATGAGCGTGCCGGTCGACGGTGCTGTCCTGCGTATCACCGAGTGGGCTGTTCCCGCGGTCGAGATAGCGGATATCGTGCGCCGACGCGAGGGGAACTTCCCGTCGGCGGTCGCCCCCATCGGCGTATACCAGACCGCGGATGGCGATTTCGTCGGCGTCGTCGGCGCGTCGGACGTGAACTTCCGTCGTCTCTTGGGGGCGATGGATCGCCCGGAACTGCTGGACGATGTGCGTTACAAGTCAGGGGAAGACCGGGCCGCGAACGGGCCCAGTCTGCACGAGACGATTGCCGCCTGGGCAGGCTCCCACACCACGCAGGATCTATTGGCCAGGTGCGCCGAGAACGTCGTGATCGCCGCCGCGGTCAAGTCCGTCCGGGACTTGACCGCCGATCCGCAGGTCACCGAACGGGGCGACGTGCGCTCCCTGCCGGACCCAGTCATCGGAGCCATTCCCCAGCCGGCCCCTCAGCCGCACATCGGGGCGCGCGTGCCCGAGCCCGGAGCTAGGCCGGCGCCTCTCCTGGGCTCGGCGAACGCAGAACTGTGGGTCGATCGCGTCGGGGTGAGCGTGGCTGAACTATCGGCTCTGGAAGCTGTCGGCGCGGTCTGATCAGACCGGATCGGTGAAGATCAGGCATCGGTCAGGGCGAAATTTACCCCGATGAGCTCGCAAGGCTCGCTGTACGGATTCGACCATGAGTGCCACGTGCCCCGCTGCACGACGACGTCACCAGTGCCGAGCGGGACCGGCCCCGTCTCGAGGATCAGGTCGATCCGCCCGTTCATCACGACGATGACGTCGATCGTCGGTGTCGCGTGCATGTTCGGGCCGCGGGCAGCGTCGAAGTGTTGCTGACGATCGGCGTCACCGCCGGAATCGGCGACTTCGGCCGCCCCGGGTTCCTTAGGAGGATGGAACGTCCGGATGACGCGTGCATACCCCGGGCCCGGGACCAGCGTCGGCCGGTCGGTCGTTATGACGCCGTCGTGCTCGGTCCGGGGCGGGATGGGGAGCTCGAATAGCGAGGCGAGCCCGAGCCCGCCGCGTTCTCTTAGCTCGTATCGCGACTCGACGGGTCCGTCGGCTATGACACATGAGCGGCCGTCAGCGTCGACCCCGGTGATGACACGACGGATGGATTCCATGGGCGGTCCCTCCTCGGCGCAGCGCGCTTGCTTCCATCTTGGGGGTGCGCCTATCATTGTATGATGGCAAGATTAGCCTATTGTTATCCTGATACTGCAGCAAGCGATCAGGCGCGATAGCCCTGGCCTCCTGGCGGAAGTGAGAATGGCATGCGTTTTGCCCTGTCGGCCGAGCAGGACCAGTTCCGGCAGGCAACTCGCGACTTCCTGACGACCTACTCCTCGCCGGCCCGGGTGCGTGAGGTGATCGACACCGACGACGTGGTCGACGAGAAGCTGTGGCGCCGACTGGCGAACGACCTAGGAGTAGTGGGGCTCAATATCCCTGAGGAGTTCGGCGGTACCGGAGCTACCTTCGTCGAGGTCGCGATCGCGGCCGAGGAACTGGGCCGCGCGCTGGCGTGCGTGCCCTTCCTCTCGACGGCCGTTCTCGCCACCTCTGCGCTCCTCGAGTCGGGGGACCTGGTTGCCTGCGGGGACATCTTGCCCGCCATAGCCGAGGGACGATCCATTCTCGCGGTCGCGCTCGGCGACGGCCCGGCCAGGACCGGCATGCCTGCCGACCCGGCTCCGGCGGCGGAATCCGTCGACGGCCAGTGGCGCGTGAACGGCGAGCTCACCTTCGTCCTCGACGGCGCCGTAGCTGACGCGGTTCTGTTCGCCGCCGGCACTGACGGCGGCCCGAGCCTTTTCCTGGTCGATTCCAGCGCCGCGCAGGTTGAATCGCTCACCGGCCTCGACCTCACCCGGCGCTTCGCGCACCTGCGCTTCGCGTCCGCTCCGGCCCGGCTGATCGGCACCGTCGGTGACGCGACGCGGATCCTGACCCGGGTCGCGGACCTCGGCTCGGTCGCGATCGCGGCGGACGCGGTCGGCGGAGCCGAGTCCTGCCTGGACATGTCCGTCGCGTACGCGAAGATCCGCGAGCAGTTCGGCAAGCCGATCGGGTCCTTCCAGGCGGTCAAGCACAAGTGCGCGACGGTGTTGCTCGAGGTCGAGTCGGCGCGCGCCGCTGCGTACTATGCCGCGTGGGCAGCGACGGCATCGCCGGAGGACCTGCCGCGGGCGGCCAGCATGTCCAAGGCTTACTGCTCGGACACGTACCTGCACGCCGCGCAGGAAAACATCCAGATCCACGGCGGCATCGGGTTCTCCTGGGAACACCCCGCTCACCTGTACTTCCGGCGCGCTAAGTCCGCTCAGCTGCTGTTCGGCAGCCCGTCGGCGCACCGAGAGCGCTTGGCAGATCTGCTCGGGATCTGACCTGACCCTGGCGCGCTACGTAACCGGCAGTGCGATCGCGGTCGACGCCGGCCGAAACGACAACGTGTGAGGAGCGTAACCGGTGAGCCAACCCGACGCCGCAGCGGAGCCCGTCCTGGTCGAGCATCGATCCGACCAGGTCTCGGTGGTGACGCTCAACCGTCCCGAGCGGCTGAATGCGAGCAACGCCGCCATGACCTATGCGTTGATCGAAGCGCTGGCCGAGTCCGACAAGCACCCGGACACCAACGTCATCGTCCTCACCGGCGCGGGCCGCGCCTTCTGCGCGGGCGGCGACACCAACAACATGGGCGGGGAACCGGCCGGGTGGGACGACGTGCACCACCGTGACTGGCATCTGTCACACGCCCTGCTGAGCGTGGAGAAGCCCACGATTGCGATGGTCAACGGGGCCGCGGTCGGTCTGGGGCTGACCATGGCGTTGTTCTGCGACCTGGTCTTCGTGGCCGAGGAGGCGAAACTGGGCGACACCCACGTCAACATCGGCCTGGTCGCCGGCGACGGCGCCGCCGTCACGATCCCGCTCCTCATCGGCCCCCAGCGGGCCAAGGCGCTGATGCTCGGCGGCACCCTGATCACCGGCGCCGAGGCCGCACGGCTCGGGCTGGTCAACCGGGCCGTGCCGCGGGCGGACCTCGAGCGGGTCACCTGGGAGACGGCGACCCGCATCGCCGCCCAGCCGCCCTACGCAGCCCGCGCGACCAAGATGGTCGTGAATCGCTACGTGCGGTGGATGTGGCAGGAGGTCATGGAGTACGCGCTGGCGGCGGAGCAGATCTCGGTCGGGCTGCCCGAACACAAGGCCGCGATCGAGCGTTACCGGACCAGCCGCGCTGCACCAGCAGCCGGACCCGTCGGCCAGGGCCGGTGACCGACCGATGCGCCTCATTGGCCGGTCCGAGCACCAGCTGGTCGACCACCCTCACTTCACCGGGCGGACCTCCGCGGTCAGGATGGGTCAGCTGGAGTCCCCGTCAGGCGCCTCGGATGCCGTCGAGGTCGTGTCCGTGGCCTGCGACGGTGGCTCCATGACGGACTGGCACTCACATGCGCGGGGTCAGGTTCTCTACGTGATCGGCGGCCGCCTCACCGCCATCGGGCAGGTCGGCGGCGAGATGACTCTCGAGCCGGGCGAGGGGTTGTACGCGGCACCGGGGGAGGTGCACCGGCACGGCTCCACGACCGACGACGTCCTGTTCCTGGCCATCACGATGGGCGGCACGCAGTGGGCAGCCGACACCGCCGCTTCGGCGGGCTCCCGCGCTCAGGACCGTCCCGATGACCGAGGTTGATTCGGTGCGGCCCCGCCTGGTGCCCACTTACCTCGATGGTGACCAGGCGGCACACTGGCGTGCGGTGGGCGCGTGGACCGACCGGATGCTCACCGAGCTAGACGTCGCTGAGTCGCCGGACGCGGTCATTGTGGTGGACCGAGACCGACGGCTCACCGCCGCCGAACTGCGGTCGCTGTCGACCGCGGTCGCAGCGCGCCTGCGGGCCGACGGAGTGTCAGCGGGGGACGCAGTCGCAATGCAGGTGCCGAACTGGTGGGAGGCGGTCGTCGTCACGTTCGCGGTGATGAGCCTGGGCGCCGTGCTCGTACCGCTGCTCCCCGGCCTTCGTGAGCGCGAGCTCGGACAGATCTTCCGCGAGATGAGGCCGGTCGCCGCCGTGGTGCCGGAAAGCTTCCGCGAGTCACCGCTTGCTGCGCGACTCAGCAAAGCCGAGTACGCACCGCCCCTGGTCTACCTGCTCCGCCCCGCCTCACCCGGATCGGTCAGGTCGCTGGCCGCCGAGCTCGCGGGCGAGACTCCGGACGTCGACGCGCTCCCGGGCGCCGAGGGCCCTCGCGACGCCGACGAACCCTGCGTCGTCTTGTACACCTCAGGCACGTCGTCGATGCCGAAGGGCGTGATCCACACCCACAACACCCTGCGCGCCGAGGTCGAGGGTCTGGCCGCCGCCCACCGGATGACCCCCGAGGACGTGATCCTGCTGCCGATGCCGGTGACCCACGTCGGCGGGCTCGTCTACGGCGTGCTGATTCCTGCCCTCACCCGGACCCGCTGCGTTTTTCTCGACGTCTGGGAACCGGCCGCCGCGATCGAGCTGCTGCGCCGCGAGCAGGTCACCGTATGCATCGGCATGCCGGTGTTCCTGCGCGGGATCCTGGACGACCCCACCTTCACCGCGGACGCGGCACGGAACCTTCGCTTGTTCTCCATGGGTGGCACGCGGGTGACGCCAGCTGACGTCGCGGAGGCGGCAGCTCGCCTCGGCTGCTGGTGCAAGCGGAGCTACGGATTGACCGAGGCGCCGACCCTCACGACCGGCCCGTTCTGGGACACCAGCCGCCGAGCCGACACCGACGGGCTGCCGATCTCACCGTCGCGCGTCCGGATCGTCGACGCCGACTTCCGGGACCTGCCGGTGCTCACCGAAGGTGAGATCATCTGCGTCGCGCCCGAGCTCTTCGTCGGGTACGTCGACCCGCACCACAATATCGAGGCGTTCACGCCGGACAGATGGTTCCGCACCGGGGACGTCGGCCGGGTGGACGCCGACGGCTTCCTGTCTGTCACGGGGCGCCTGAAGGACATCATCATCCGGGGCGGCGAGAACATCTCGGCCAAAGAGGTCGAGGACCTCCTCATAACGTTGCCCGGGCTGACCGATGTCGCGGTCGTGGCGATGCCTGATCCCGTACTCGGCGAGCGGGTCTGCGCCTTCGTCGAGTCCGACGGCGATCTTCGGCTGGAGGACATCGTGCAGTTCCTGCGTGAGCATTCAGTGGCGTCCTACAAGCTGCCTGAACGCCTCGAGCAGCGCCTCGCGCTGCCACGGAACTCGGCGGGCAAGCTGCGCAAGGACCTGATGCGCGCCGAGGTGGCGGCCCTCATCGAGGCCGGGAAAGCCAGCTGACTATCATTGACATGATTGTATCTTTGCTTTAATGTCCATATAGCCTGGCGAAAGGACCCTGCGGTGTATGGTCAATCTCAGTCAGAACGAGCATGAGCGGCGTCGAGGCAGGAGCGTCGCGCCCCTCAACCGTTGATTACGGCCTGGCCGGCCGGGTGGCTGTCGTGACCGGGGCGGCCACCGGAATCGGCGCCGCGACGGCGGGCCTGCTCGCCGACCTCGGGGTAAGCGTGGTCATTGCTGACGTCAACGAGGCCGCTGGCACGCTCACCGCGAATGCGATCGGTGAGTCGGGAGGACGGGCCTGCTTCATAGCCTGCGACGTAAGCGACGAGGACGCCGTACGCAGGACAATTGACGCGGCGGTCGCCACCTACGGCGGGATCGACATCGTCGTTAACTGCGCGGCGGCCATGCCGCTGGTTAGCTCGGATCGGGACGTTGTGCAGGCCGAAGTCACGCACTGGGACCGGATGTTCGCCGTCAATCTGCGCGGGCAGATGCTGACCTGCAAGCACGCCATCCCGGGCATGCTGCGCCGGGGGGGCGGCAGCATCGTGAACATCTCGTCGGCGGCAGCGATGGCCGGCGACCTCGGGCTGACTGCCTACGGGGCGTCGAAGGCCGCGATCAACCACCTGACTACGTCCGTGGCCACGCAGTACGGACGCCAGGGCATCCGGTGCAACGCCATCGCGCCCGGACTGGTGCGGGTCACGAGGGCAGCACCAATAGACCCGACGACACCGAGTAACGACCTCGTGGCCCACCATCTCACGCCGTACGTGGGCCAGCCGATCGACATCGCCCACGGCGTCGCGTTCCTGTGTAGCGACCGCGCACGCTTCATCACCGGTCAGGTGCTGCGCATCGACGGCGGGCTGACCGTCCACCAGCCGGCCTACGCGCAGACGCTCGCTGCTCTCGACGCAGATGCGCAGTAGCATCTCGCGCCGGATGCACCTATCGTTGAATGAAGCAATCATAGGAGGATTTGGTGACGGCAGAGGCCTCTCGGCGCGTTCGCTTTGGTGCATTCATGGCGCCTTTCCACAGCCCGAAGCAGGGCCCGGCTCGGTCCTACGAGGAGGATCTGCGCAGCATTGAGCTGCTCGATGAGCTGGGCTTCGACGAGGTATGGGTGGGGGAGCACCACAGCGGAGGATGGGAGCCGGTGCCATCGCCCGAACTCTTCCTGGCCGTTGCGGCGGGCCGCACGCAACATATCCGGCTGGGTACCGGTGTCGTGAGCCTGAGCTACCACCATCCGTTCCACGTAGCTGAACGCTTGGTGTTCCTGGACCTGCTCACCCGAGGTCGCGTGATGCTCGGGGTCGGTCCGGGGGCGCTCACGACGGACGCGGACATGTTCGGTATCCCAGCCGATCAGACCCGGCCGCGGATGGACATAGCGCTCGCCGCGATCATGGACCTGCTGCGCCGCGAGGGGCCGGTGTCTGTTTCCACGGACTGGTTCGAGCTTCACGACGCCGTTCTCCAGCTCCCTAGCGTGCAGGTACCGCATCTCCCGGTGACGGTGGCCAGTACGTCGTCGCCGGCTGGGGCCCTGTCCGCGGGGAAGCATGGCGTCGGCCTGCTGTCCCTCGGTGCCTACTTCCCGGCCGCCCGGCTGCAGCTGCCGAATCACTGGGAGATCGTCGAGAAGACCGCCGCCGAGAACGGTCGGACGGTGAGTCGAAGCGAGTGGACCCTGGTCACGCCGATCCACGTCGCCGCGACCCGCGAGCAGGCTCTAGCCGAGGTTGTCGCCGGTGGCGACCACTGGCTGCGCGGCTACTATAACGATACCGCCGGGTTCCCGGCCATGTTCCCGGACGAGGGTGGCAAATCCAGCTACCTGAACATGATCGACGCGCGGTCCGCCTTCGTTGGCACTCCGGACGAGGTGGCCGAGAGCATCGAATGGCTATGGGAGCTGACCGGCGGCTTCGGCTCTTTGCTGATACTGGAGAACTCGGCTGCATCGCCGGCCGCCCGGCGCGCCAGTTACCAGCTGTTCGCGCGGGAGGTGGCACCGCGCTTCACCGGCGAGCTCGATCAGCTGCTGGCTTCTCAGCGGCGCGCAGTCGTCGCGCGTGAGGAAGGCTATGCGCGCAGGATCGCAGCCCAGGAAAAGGCTTACGCCAAGCTGACCGATCGCGCCGGTGCCGGCGAGTGAGCACAGGGCTTGACCTCGCTGAGTCCCCGCAGGACGCGCACTTTCGGGAGGAACTCCGGGCGTACCTGCGCGAGCATCCTCCATCGGAGTCCGGCGGCGGCTTCGCGGCGCAGCTGGAGTGGCAGCGAACCTTGCATGCTGGCCGGTGGGTGGCGCCTCAGTGGCCCGCGCAGTATGGGGGCCGGGACGCGACGCCGTCGCAGTATGCCGTCTACTGGCGGGAGATGGCTGCGGCCGGAGCCCCGCAGATCGCCAACCGGATCGGCATCCAGACGGTCGGTCCGACCTTGCTCGCCTGTGGCAGCGACGAGCAGAGGCAGCGCTACCTGGCACCGATCGCGTCGGGGGAGGAGATCTGGTGCCAGCTCTTCAGCGAACCCGGCGCCGGATCCGACCTGGGCGGGTTGCGAACCACCGCGACGCTCGATGGCGATCACTGGGTCGTCAGCGGCCAGAAGGTCTGGACGAGCTACGGCGCCGAGGCGCGGTTCGGTTTGCTCTTGGCCCGGACCGAGTCAGCCGTCGAAGGGCTGGCCGGCATCTCGTGCATGATCTGCGACATGACCGATCCGGGCGTGACCGCCCGGCCGCTTCGGCAGATGAGTGGTGAGTACGAGTTCTCCGAGGTCTTCCTGGACAACGTTCGGATCCCCGCGTCGGCGATCATCGGCGAGCGCGGGAAGGGCTGGCGCGTGGCGCGCGCGGCCCTGACCTCCGAACGCGGCATCGCGTTCCCGATGAAGGAACAGATGATCCTCGAGGCTCGCGTCGCGAGCCTGGTTGACACGCTGAGAGCGCAGGCGCCGGCAGACGCGCGAAGGCGAGCGACGGTCGTGCAGTGTGTCATCGACTATGAGCTCTTCCGGCTGATGAACTTGCGGACGCTGACCAAGCTGAGCGATGGCGAGGACATCTCTGCGTGGACGTCCCTCGCCAAGCTGGCGTGGTCGCGCGCTGCTCAGCGGATTGCGGAGGCCCAGGTCGACCTGGCCGATCTCGGTGGGCTGGCCGGCGATCCGGCTGTGTGGTTTGAGTTCCTGCGCTACCGGATGGCATCGATCGCGGGCGGGACGACGGAAATCCAGCTGTCCATCATCGGCGACCGGCTCCTCGGGTTGCCGCGATGAGCCTGTCATTCGCTGAGACTCCGGAGCAGGTCGAGTTTCGCAGCTACGTGCGAGGCTGGCTACGCGCAAACTGCCCGACTGAGCCGCCTCCCGCCGAAGAGCGCGCGCAGGTCGATTTTCTCCGCGGGTGGCAGCGTCAGCTTGCCGGGGAGGGCCTGGTTGCCGCTCAGTGGCCGACTGAGTACGGCGGCCGTGGCCTGAGCTGGATGGACAGCTTCATCGTCCAGGAGGAGCTCGCTCTCGCTCGCGCGCCGGAGATCATCAACCGGATGGCGGTTAACCTCGTCGGCCCGGCGCTGATGGCGCACGGGAGTGCCACCCAGCGGGCCCGCTATCTTCCGCACATGCTCAGCGCGGATCAGATCTGGTGTCAGCTGTTCAGTGAGCCGAGCGCAGGCTCGGACCTGCGGTCGCTGCGGACGGTCGCTCGCCGTCGTCCGGCGGGAGGATGGGAGATTTCCGGCTCCAAGATCTGGTCCAGTTGGGCGCACTACGCCGATCGGGCCGTCCTGCTGGCCCGGACCGACGGGGAGACCGGCCGAGCCGGTGACATCGGCTACTTCCTGCTCGACATGCGCCAGCCGGGCATCGTCACCCGGCCGGTTCGGCAGCTGACGGGGGACGCCGAGTTCTGTGAGGTTCTCCTGGACGGCGCGGTGGTCGACGATGTCGATGTCGTGGGCGAGCCGGCCGACGGGTGGAACGTCGTCCGCACCACAATGCGGTACGAGCGCAGCGTCTCACCGCGCCAGCTCATCACGCATGTGCAGCTGCTCGAACACCTGCTTGAGTATGCGCGAGCGAATCGCCTTTCCCCGGAGTTCCGCGAGCGCATCGCCCAGGCGTACACCGAGCTGACGATCTACCGACTACACATTTACCGGGTGCTCACCGAGCTCGACTCCAACGGTCAGCCGTCGGCCACGAGTTCTGTGATCAAGCTGTTCTGGAGCGAGATGGCCCAGCGCATGCACGAACTCGCCATGGACATCGGCGGAATGAAGGCCGTCTGCGAACCCGACGAGCACGTCCGCGCCTATCTCTACTACCGCGCCTGCACCATCTTCGCGGGCACCTCCGAGATCCAGCGCGACACCCTAGCCCATCAGGTTCTGCGGATGCCTCGATGAGCCAAATGGCCCGTGTCTTCTTCTCGTTCACATCCCTGAATGACGGCGGACCAGCCGATCACCGCACCTACAACGAGTGGCACCTCTACGACCATCGGCCAGAGAATCTGGCCCTGGACGGCGTGCGGTGGGGCGATCGGTGGTATCGGCCGACCGAGTACCGTCAGCTTTCCCACTCAGGTACGGCCTATGACGACACCGACTACGTCACGATGTACTGGCTCCGCGAGCCGGCGGAGCAGTCGTTGGCCGAGTGGAGCCAGCTGGCGTCCGACTCGTTTCAATGGGGCCGCGGGCCGCTGCTGCCGGGAATCTCTCGCAGGCTGCTCGCATTCTTCACGCCCGTCCGCGGCTACGCCGCGACACGAACACTAGTGTCAGCTGACACCATTCCGTTCCGGCCTAATCGAGGACTTCACGTCACATTGTGGCGATTCGCGAATCCGTCTGCAAACGATACCCACGACCATCACCGTTGGGAAGACCGCATACTGGCTCCTGCGGAGCTCGAGGTTCCCGGGGTGGCCGGCGTCTGGACGTTCTCGTTCTTCGAATATCAGCATCTCGACGCGCTGCGCATTGCCCCTCCGCGGGAGGCCGAGCCCGGTTCTCTGCGGATGCACGTCACATATCTGGACGCGGATCCCGCCGACGTTACGAACGCCATTCGCGCTGTGCGTGACAGCCTGGCGGGTTCGCATCGAGCAGAGCCTTCCTGTGACGTCGAGTTGCTGTTCTCGGCTCCGCTGCGCACGATCGTCCCCTTCCAGGACTGGTAACTGGCCGGCCGGCACCGCGTAGGCAACGATGTTATCCAGGTAATGGCCGGTCGTCGGGTCAAAGGGACCTCCGCAGGAGACGACGACAAGGCGTGCCGTTACCTGCTGGCCGAAGATGGCCGTGACCGGAAGGCTGGTCTTGGCGTAGGCGCGCAGCGCGACGACCCGGTAGCGGTAGGCGTGCCCGGCTGCGGTGACGGTTACCGTCGTCCCCGGCCGTACGTCCTGCAGGCGCAGCAGCGCGCCGGGACCGCTGACAGCACTGTTGATGTGGCCGACGAGAACGACCGCCCCAGTCGGTTCGCCGGGGAAGCCGCCGCCNNCTGCCGTCCCGCTGCGATGGGTCGCAGCAGGACGGTCCGCCGGTCCGCTGTGACTGCTCGCCACCGTGTCTGGTGACGGGACGGTGCCGTAGTCATGGCCTGGGGGCCTGGTGAGCGCGTATCCGGCGGCGGAGCCGCCGGCCAGCGCCAGCCCGGCGATCAGGGCGGCGGCCGGCCAGCGGACCCGCCAGCGCCGGGCGGTCAAGCCGCGCGGCGCCGTGCAGCGCCGGCGGCACCAGCCGTGATCAGCACCAGGCCCGCCCCGCCGATCACGGCGAACGGCCAGACAGGGG
>PLDT01000399.1:0-3960 GCA_003136255.1 Actinomycetota bacterium | reverse complement strand
CCCCGCAGGCGCCACCCGGTAAGACGGCCGTCCCCCCGCGGGGGGATGGCCGTCCTCCTGCAGGAGTACCCCGAATCATCACCGCGGCCGACGCGGGCGAGTGCGGCGGAAGGCCAGAATGGGGTTCATGTCAATCGGGGAGGACTCTTTTAATGATTGAGGTACACGGCCTCACGAAGCGGTACGGCGAGAAAATCGCCGTCGACCAGTTGACGTTCGGCATTGAGCCGGGCAAGGTCACCGGCTTCCTGGGTCCGAACGGTGCCGGTAAGACCACGACGATGCGGTGCGTCCTCGGCCTTGACTACCCGGACGCTGGCACCGTCACGGTGGACGGCCACGACTACCACAACCTGGCCTACCCGATGCGCGAGGTTGGCGCGCTGCTCGACGCTAAGGCGGTGCATGGCGGCCGGTCGGCCTACAACCACCTGCTCTGCCTGGCGCAGACCAACAACCTGCCCAAGCGCCGCGTCGGCGAGGTCCTCGAGCTTGTCGGCCTCTCCGAGGTGGCGAAGAAGCGGTCCAAGGGGTTCTCCCTCGGTATGAGCCAGCGCTTGGGCATCGCCGCGACCTTGCTCGGCGATCCCAGGGTGCTCATGTTCG
Organism: Actinomycetota bacterium; assembly: GCA_003136255.1. GTDB lineage: Bacteria > Actinomycetota > Actinomycetes > Streptosporangiales > Streptosporangiaceae > Palsa-504. Next base: position 3,354 of record PLDT01000399.1, on the reverse strand, counting down.
ACGAGCCGGTCAACGGGCTCGACCCCGAGGGCATCTTGTGGATCAGGAACCTGATGAAGGCCCTGGCCGCCGAGGGGCGCACGGTCTTCGTCTCCAGTCACCTGATGTCGGAGATGGAATCCACCGCCGACCACCTGATTGTGATCGGCCGTGGCAAGCTGATCGCCGACTGCTCGATGTCAGAGTTCATCGCGCGCTCCTCCGGCGCGGCCGTGCGGGTGCGCACCCCGATGGCGGACGACTTGATCAAGTGCGTGACCGCCGAGGGCGCGACCGCGACCACGGCCACCGACGACGACGGCGCCATTGAGATCCGGGGGATGACCGCGGAGGCGGTGGGCGACATCGCGTTTGAGCAGGCCATCAGATTGCACGAGCTGACCACAGTGCACGCCTCGCTCGAGGAGGCGTTCATGGAACTGACCGCGAGCAGCGTGGAGTACCACGCCGGGGTTCCCGGGACGGCAACCACCAGCGGAAGCGGAGCCTAAGCGATGGCCACCACGACAACACTGGACGCGCGGCTCTCCCCGCTTCCGCCGGCCACCGGGCGGGCCGGGCTGCGGGGCGCGATCGCCTCGGAGTTCACCAAGGTCCGCTCGGTCCGGTCCACCTACTGGACCCTGGCGGCACTGCTGATCGTCTCGATCGGCGTCGGCGCCGCGATCACGGGAGGCAGCGCGGCCAACTTTAACCACAACCTGGCCAATAAGGCCGGGTTCGACGCCACCCAGACCTCGCTGGTCGCGTTCTTCGAGATCGGCCAGCTGATCATCGCGGTGATCGCCGCGATGGCGATCACCTCCGAGTACTCCACCGGGATGATCCGCACCTCGCTGACCGCGCAGCCCCGGCGCGGCACGGTCTATGCCGCGAAGGCGATCGTGCTCACGTCGCTGACGCTGACCATCTCGCTCGTCACGTCGTTCGCCGCGTTCTTCGTCGGCCAGGCGCTGCTGTCCTCCAGCGGGGTGAGCGCCTCGCTGTTCCACACCGTCACGATCCCGCAGAACGCGAACGTGAACTGCCCGGGCCCCGGCAAGGGTGGCGGCGGCGGGTTGCCGCCCGGATGCAAGGTGACATTCTCCGGCGTCGACGTGATCCACCCGTCCACCGTGCTCTTCGCGATCATCGGCTGCGCGCTGTTCGTCACGCTGGTCGCGATCCTCGCGTTCGGCATCGGCGCGCTCGTGCGACACACCGCCGGCGCGATCGCAATCGCGATCGCCGCGCTGTTCATCATCCCGGTCCTCGAGCAGGCGCTGCCGAGCAACTGGCGCTGGGACATCATGCGGTTCCTGCCGGACGCCGCGAACCAAGTGGTCTCGGTCACCATCGGCAACAACGGCAACCCGCACCTGTGGTCGGCCTGGCCGCAGCTCGGCGTGACCGCGCTGTGGGCCGCGGTCCTCCTCGGCGCGGGCGCCTACCTGTTCCGCAAGCGCGACGCATAAGAAACCGAATCAGTCACGACGACATCCTCGGCGGCTGGTGGCCGTCGAGGATGGTCTCCAGCAGGGCGGCCAGCCGGCGCGCTTCGGCCCGGCTGAGCTTGCTGGTCATGGGGGACAGTGACCCGGCGATCTGGGTGGCCCCGCGCTCGGTGAGTTCCTGCCCCTCGGCGGTGAGGAACACGTCCACGGCGCGCCCGTCGACGGGGTTCGGCTCCCGCTGCAGGAGGCCTCGCCTCTCGGCCCGGTCAACCAGGCCGGAGATAGTCGACTTGTCGAGGCCCAGGTAGTCCGCTAGCTCGCTCATCTTGACCCGCCGGTCCCAGAGGATGGCGAGCACCCGAACCTGCGTCAGGGACAAGTCGTGCTCGGCGCCGATCCTGTTCAGCACGGCCGTCACGGCGAATGACGCCCGTACCAGGGCGTCGATCAGATCTCGCTGCTCGGGCTCGGTTGGCTGCGCCGCCGGCTCGGAGATCACCATGCCGGAAGCCTACTTGATTAAGTTCGTACTAGCAACTAAGATAATGCGTAATACAAACTAATTGACCAGGGTTCCCTTCCGGTTCAGCCTGTGACCAGCACCAGCACCAGCATGTGTCATATGGAGGCCATCATGAAAGCCGCGGTCGTTTCGTCGTTCGATTCCGCTCCCCGCTACCAGGAGTTCTCGGTCCCCGTCCCGGTCGGCGACCACGAGATGCTCGTCGACGTGCTGGCCGCCGGGCTGCACCCGCGCGTCCGGTCACAAGCCAACGGGTCGCACTACACCAGCACCGACGAGCTGCCGCTCGTGCCAGGGATCGACGGTGTCGGGCGCGGCCCGGACGGGCGGCTGCGCTACTTCGTCCTGCTGGACACCGCGATGGGCGCGATGGCCGAGCAGACCGTCATCGACACCCGCCGCAGCGTCGTGCTGCCCGACAGCACCGATCCCGTCGCGGTAGCCGCCGCGATGAACCCGGCCATGTCGTCCTGGGTGGCGCTGCGCCAGCGGGTGCCCTTCCAGGCCGGTCAGGACGTGCTCGTCCTCGGCGCCACCGGCAACGCCGGCCAGCTGGCCGTCCAGATCGCGAAGCTGTTCGGTGCGGGCCAGATCATCGCGGCCGGGCGCGACCCGCAGCGACTGGCCACCCTGCCCGCTCTCGGCGCCACCGCCACCGTGCCGCTAAGTGCCGATCCTCTCGGGCAGACCGCAGCCGATGTCGACGTGGTGCTCGACTACCTATGGGGCGAGCCCGCCGTCGCCGCGATGATCGCCATCCTCACCAACCGCACCGACCGGGGCAAGCCGCTCACCTGGATCGAGATCGGCTCGGTCGCCGGAGCCACCGCGGCGATCCCGTCCGCCGCATTGCGCCAGGCCCGCCTCCAGATCGTGGGCAGCGGCCAGGGCTCGGTCAGTACCCGCGAGTACCTCGCCGAGCTGCACGCCCTGGCCGACGCGATCGCCGCCGGCACACTCGACATCGACGCCCGCGCCGTACCGCTCGCGAATGTCGAACAAGCGTGGGCCGCCGCCGACGCGAACCACCGCGTCGTTCTGACCCCGTAAAGCCGTCAGGCCCGGGACCGACGCCAAAGCGCCGTCGGTGAAGCTGACCGAGTTCGTCGCCACCGCCGGGATGCGCGGGCCCGGCAGCACGATCCCGACCAGGTTCAGCGGGTCCGCGGCGGACAAAACAACCGTCTCGCCGTCCCGCGGCCGCTTCCTGACCTCGCGCAGCGTGGCCACCGCGTCCGGGTGCGCGAACTGCTCCCCGCTGAACCCGTTGACGAACCGCCCGCCGCTGATCGTCCCGCGCGCCTCCATCCGGCGGAACGCCCACAGCACCTCCCGCCAGGGCACCGCGATGTTCTCCCGGACCAGCAGGTCCCGGAACACCACGCCCCACCGCACGGC
>PLDT01000063.1:280-12496 GCA_003136255.1 Actinomycetota bacterium | reverse complement strand
TCAGGTTCCCCGGATTCCCGCCGGGGGCGTCCAGGTGACCTTGTGCCCGGACCACAGCTGACGCAGCAGCCGGTAGTTCTCCGCGATCGTGTCCCAGGCCTCGAGCCGGCCGATGCCGAACAGCTCGGCCTGCTCGGGCCCGTTGCCCTTGCCGATGATCAGCTCGACGCGGCCGCCCGACAGGTGGTCGAGCGTGGCGTAGTCCTCCGCGACCCGCACCGGGTCCAGCACCGACAGCAGCGTGACCCCGGTGAACAGCCGGATTCTCGAGGTCACCGCGGCGATGTGGCTGAGCACGACCGGCGGCGCGCTGGACAGGAACGGGGCATGATGGCGTTCCCCGACCGCGAAGCCGTCGAACCCTAGCTCCTCGAACAAGACCGCGTTCTGCACGGTCTGCGACAGCCGCTCGGTCGGATCGCCCGGCCGGCCCGAAGCGTCGGGGCTGTTGGCGACCAGGTCCAGGCCGATGAACCTCATACCGCCACCGCCTGGTCGCGCTTGGCGACCTCTTCCCGGACGATCGGGATGACGTGGCGGCCGACGTCGATCGCGTCGGCCAGCAGGTCGTAGCCGCGCATGGAGATGATGTCGACGCCGAGGTCGATGTAGTCCAGGATGGCCTGCGCCACGGTGTCGGGCGTGCCGACCAGGGCGTTGGAGTTGCCCGCGCCGCCGGTGGCCGCGGCGGTGCGGGTCCACAGCGCCCGGTCGAAGCGCTCGCCTTCGGCCGCGATGGCCAGCAGCCGCTGGGAACCGGTGTTCTCCGGGTTCTTCAGCGGCCGGCGCCGGGACAGCGCCCCGCCGTTGGCTGACACCCGGTCTTCGATCAGGCCGACGATGTCATGGGCCTTGGCCCAGGCTTTGTCCTCGGTCGGCGCGATGATCGGCCGGAACGCGACCTGAATCTTCGGGACTTCGTCGCGTCCGGCGGCCCTGGCCGCGGCCTTGACCGACTCGATCTGTTCCGCGGTGCTCGCGAGCGGCTCGCCCCACAGGCAGTAGATGTCGGCCTCGGCGCCGCCGATCCGGTACGCGGCCGGGGACGAGCCACCGAACGACAGCCTTGGCCGGGGCGCCTGGACCGGGAAGACGTCGCTGACGAAGTCGGCGAACGTGTAGTGCGGCCCGTCGTGGTCGAAGGGCTCGCGGGCGGTCCAGGCCTGCTTGACGATGGCCATGTACTCCCCGGTGCGGGCGTACCGCTCGTCATGGGTCAGGTAGTCGCCCTCGCGCTGCTGCTCGTGGTCGGTGCCGCCGGTGATGAAGTGCACGGTCACCCGGCCGTCGCTGATCTGGTCGATGGTGGCGAACGTCTTGGCCGCGAACGTCGGGTAGGACACGTTCGGGCGGTGGGCGAGCAGCAGCTGCAGCGTGTCGGTCTTGCTGGCGATGTAGGCCGCGGCCGGGTTCGGGTCCGGAGACCCCGAGCCGTAGGCGAACAGGACCCGGTCCCAGCCGTGCTCCTCGTGCGCCCGCGCGAGCCGGAGCGTGTAGTCCTTGTCGAAGCTCGCACCGGATCTGGCGGTGATCTCGCTGCCGTCGTTGGTCGCGGCGATGCCGAGGAACTCCACTGGCATAACGGTTCTCCTCCGGGCGGCGGCCACGCGCATTATCGATATAATCGATCTGACTTATGGCTAATAGTAGTGCGTCCGGCAGCTAGTAGTGCGTCCGGCAGCATACGGCCCCGGAGGCCGGTGAGCTTCCGGGGCCGTGAGATGCGATGGCGGCGGACAGTTAGCTTTCCGCCACGTCACCAGCAGCATCCACCTCCCACGCCACACCCGTACCGGTCGCTGCCGCTCCGACCAGAATGCTTACCAGGTCGATGGCGCATCGACCTTATAAGAGCTGGTACAACGGCCCATCGACCCGGAAACGGGGACGCCCAGTAGCTCTCGAGTCGCCGCGATGCGGTACCCGTGCGACCCTTGGTGCGCAAGCGTGCCGTGGTACGCCAACCGCGCGGATGCGAGTCAGCAACCAGCCAGCTTCCATGATCATGAAGGGTTCGGTACGGATAGCGGTAGCAAACCCTTCGCGATCATGAATAAGACTCCCGCGATCCGGGAGAACACCACCCGGCTGACGGCGTGACGCCGCAGGTACGTGATCCACTCCTCGTGCTGCTCCACGAGCGGACGGTCCTGGCGCGGTGATGACATGCGAGAAAACTAAGATCATCCAGCCGCCAGCAGATAAGGCCCCGGTGAACAGACCACGTCCGGCGGACCAAGCTTGATCACCCAGGCGCAGGCGAGGCCAAATACTCACCGACCGGCACGGTCAGGGACCTGGTCGAAATTCACCGCATCGGGTCCGCGGCCGGCCAGCCCTAGCGCGGCATCCAGCATCCGTTCGCGAGTATCGATTTCGTCGCTCATCCGCAGGACCAGTGACGCGAGCTCAGCCGTGGTGCCCGGCCTGAGCCGCGCGCAGTAGCCGGCCAGCCGGTACCTCAGCGTGCGGCGCCTGCTCATCGAGGTCCGCGTGGCTACCTGCGGGATGCCCAGGCACCTGAGCGCCAGCACCCGCCCCTCGGGGCGGGTCGGCCCGCCCGGATATCCGATGTCGTTCACGAGGCGTTGGACGCGCCGCGCGGTCACCGGGTTGACACGGCGGGTAGAGCTAACCGACCGTGATCGCGTCCAGCAGCTTCTTCAGGAACTGCGCTGACACCACGGGCGGGTAGTCGTTCGGCTGGCCGATCGGCGGCTGGAGCGACTCGATCACCGCGTCGTGGTCGGCCTCGTAGAAGTAGACCAGCGAGACCAGGTCCTCGTCGGGCGCCTCCGCCTGTGGCGGCAGCACCCGGTGCCGGTTGGACTTCCACCGCGCGCCGCTCCAGCGGGCCAGCAGGTCGCCGGTGTTGATGGTGAACGCGCCGGGGACGTACGGCGCGTCCTCCCAGCCGTCCTGCTCGGTCCAGACCTGCAGGCCGCCGCGGCCGGGCTCGCGATCCAGGACGGTCACCGTCCCGAAATCGGTATGCGGCCCGATGCGGAACTGCCCTGGTTCCGGCCGTCCGGCCACCGTCATCGGCGGGTACCAGTTGATGTTCATCGTGTGGGTGGCGTGCCCGGTGTGCCGGGTGAAGAAGTCGTCTTCCAGGCCCAGCGCGGCCGCGCAGATCACCAGGAGCTCGTCCGCGAGCGCGCGCATGCGAGCCAGGTAGGCGACCGCCGTGGCCTCGAGCCCCGGCACCTCGGCCGGGTAGACGTTGGGCTGGAACCAGTACCCGTCGACCTCGGGGTCACCGGTCGGCTGATCGGCGCCGACCGCGTACGACTCCTTCATGTCGGGCGGAGTTTCTGTGCCCTCGGCGTAACCGTTCGCCTCGACCCCGGGCGGCAGCCAGCCCCGCCCGCCCACGGTCACGGCGTAGCGCCGCTTGGTCTCGGCCGGCAGCGCGAAGAACGCCCGGGCCTGCGCGCGGACCCGCGCGCGCAGGTCGTCCGGCACGCCGTGCCCGGTGATCAGGAAGAAGCCCACGCTCTGCAGCGCCGCGTCGACCTCGGCGGCGACCGCCGCGCGGGCCGCCTTCTGTCCGCCGAACCAGGGGGTCAGGTCGATCACGGGAACTGACGAAGGCATGATCTGAGCTCCGATGTCGGGCCGGTCACGGGCAGCGCCCCTTATCGGTAAGGATAGGACGTGGACCTGATCATCGCCGTAGAGGATCCGAACGACCACGACGTGCGCGCTCTCCTGCAACGGCACCTGACCTTCGCCCGCGTCCAGAGCCCGCCCGAGCATGTGCACGCTCTGGGCACCGAAGCCTGGTCCGACCCCGGCCTCACCCTGTACGGGGCCCGCCTGGACGGCGTGCTCACCGGCGTCGGCGCGATCAGGCAACTGGACGAAACTCACGGCGAGCTCAAGGCCATGCACACCCGGGCGCAGGACCGCGGCCAGGGCGTCGGGCAGGCCATGCTCGCCCACCTGCTGCGCGTGGCCGAAACCCGCGGCTACCTGCGGGTCAGTCTGGAAACCGGGACCATGGACGCGTTCGCCGCCGCCCGCTCCCTGTACCGTAAGGCGGGGTTCAAGCCGTGCGCGCCGTTCGGCCCTTACACGGTCAACCCGTATAGCGTCTGCATGACCCTGGCCCTGGAACCGGCCCGCGGAGCTTAGTCCGCGTTGCCAATGCGTTAACAAGGGCCGCTACCCTGTGACAACCTTCTTAAAGCGAAAGGACTACCGTGGCCGAGTCATTGCGCGAGCGCACGCTCGTCGTGCTCAAGCCGGATGCCGTCGCCCGCGGCCTGGCAGGACGTATTATCCAGCGGTTCGAGGACGCGTCGCTGAAGATCATCGGCATGAAAATGCGCAAGATCGACGCCGACTTCACCCGCAAGCACTACTTCGACCTGGAAGAGCGGCTGGGATCAGCCGTTTACAACGCCACGGCGGAGTTCATGCAGCGCGGTCCGGTCATCGCGTTCGTGATCGANNCAGCCCGGCTCGATCCGCGGCGACTTCGCGCATCAGTCCAAGGCGGTCGCCGTCGCGACCGGCAAGGCGGTCGCGAACCTGGTGCACGCCTCGGGCAAGCCAGAAGAAGCGAAGTACGAGGTCGACCTGTGGTTCGACGCGACCGAGCTGTACGAGTACCACAGCGCGAACGACGCGTTCGGCTGGTNNCTGGCGACGCCGGAGCTGGTGACCCCGGAACCGCGTGCTCCTACTGGGCGGAGAGGTTGGGCGCGCCCTTCCGCAGGACGTACTTCTGGATCTTCCCCGTCGCGGTCTTCGGCAGCTCGCCGACGAAGGTGACGCCGCTCGGGGCCTTGAAGTGCGCCAGGTGCTCCCGTGCGAAGGCGATGACCTCGTCCTCGGTCGTGCTGGCGTCCTCGTGCAGCACCACGAAGGCGTGCGGCGTCTCGCCCCACTTCTCGTGGGTCAGGCCGACGATCGCGGCTTCCCGGATCGCCGGGTGGCGCAGCAGCGTGCCCTCGACCTCGATCGAGGAGATGTTCTCCCCGCCGCTGATGATCACGTCCTTGAGCCGGTCCCGGATCTCCACGTAGCCGTCGGGGTGGACCACCGCCGCGTCTCCGGTGTGGAACCAGCCGTCACCCATGGCCCGTTCGGTCGCTTCGGGGTCTTGGTAGTAGCCCTCCATGACGACGTTCCCGCGGACGACGATCTCGCCCACCGTCTGCCCGTCCGCGGGCACCTCGCGCCGCTCGGGGTCGACCACCCGCAGTTCGCCGGAGGTCAGCAGCTCGACGCCGGTCCGTGCCTTGATGACCGCGCGGTCCGCCAGCGGCAGGCCCTCGTGCTCGGGCAGCGGGGCGCAGACCGTGATGAACGGCGCCGTCTCGGTCAGGCCGTAGACCTGGGTGACCTCCCAGCCGAGATCGGCTTCGAGCCGCTCGATGGTGGCCGCCGCCGGCGGTGCCCCGGCCGTCACCACCCGAACGCCGGCCGGGACCTCGCCCCGGACCGCGGCGGGCGCGTTGGCCAGCGAGATCAGCACCGTCGGCGCGGCGGCCAGCCAGCTCACCTGCTCGTCCCTGATCAGCCCGAAGATGGTCGCCGGGTCGACCTTGCGCAAGCAGATGTGCGTACCCGCGGCCGCCGTGACCGTCCAGGTGTAGGTCCAGCCGTTGGCGTGAAACATCGGGAGGGTCCACAGGTACCGCTCGCCGACTCCTATCGGCAGGTGCAGCAGCGTGCCGATCGTGTTCATGGCGGCGTTCCGGTGGGTGATCATCACGCCCTTGGGGCGCGCCGTGGTCCCGCTCGTGTAGTTGATCGAGAGCAGGTCCCGCTCGCCGATCTCGGGCCGCTCGAAGCCGGGATCGGCGGCGGCGATCGCCGCCTCGTAGTCGAGCCACCCGCCCGCCGCGTCCCCCGAGGCGCCGTCCCTCAAGGCACCGTCCCCCGAGGTACCGTCCCCGGAAGCGGCGCCCTCGAAGGCCACGAAGTGGCGCACGCCCGGCATCTCGTCGCGGACGCTGTCCACTGCCTTCAGGTAGTCGCTGTGGACGCAGACCACCGTGGCTCCCGAGTGGTTCACGATGTAGACGAAGTCCTCCGCCGTCAACCGGTAGTTGATCGGCACCAGGACCGCCCCGATCTGCGGCACGGCGTAGAAGGCCTCCAACTGTGCGTGCGTGTTCGGTGCGATCGTGGCCACCCGGTCGCCCTGTCGTACGCCCAGTGTTTGCAGCGCCGCGGACCAGCGGTCGCAGCGGTCGAAGAACTGCCGGTAGGACAGGCGAAGCTCGCCGTCGACGACCGCCTCGCGGTCGGCGTGCAGCCGGCGCGTCCGGCGGGCGAAGTCAAGGGGCGACAAAGGGGTTTCCATGGTTCGATTGTGACAGCCGGACCCCCTGCCTGTAGAGCCCGAGTCCCAGCGGCGGGGCCACAACAGGGGCCACAACGGGGGCCACAACAGGGGGCCACCGGGACCGGCGTCGGGACCGCCGCCGGCCGCCGAGATACGGCCGTGATCACTGCCTGGTCCATGCCGGTTACCAACGGTGTTATTGTCTTGTGATTATCGTCACAAGTGCTCCGGTAAACCGGTCGCCGATTTTCTAGCCGAAGTTCGCCGCATTCGGGCGGCCTTTCTGGCATTGTTAGGCGCCAGCGGTACTTGTGCGAGGCGGGCCAGACGGCGCACCAGGTCAGGTGCAGCGGGCGGCGCGGCGCCAGTAACCGCGTGGGCCCACCGGCACGCCGGTACTACCGCGAGCCGGCGTCTGGCGCCAGGCGGGGCATGGCCGGAAGGAAAGGATTGCCTTGTCGCGACACCGGACGGGGAATCGCAGCAATAGGCGCAAGCGCGGGTTGATCCGACGCGTCGGCATTGTCTTTCCAGTCGCGGTTTTCGCCGCCGTAGCGGTCATCGGCGTCGCGGTCGGCGCGGCAGTATTCAGCCCGGGATCGGGCGCCTTTAACGTTGCCCAGGCCGTCGAGGCGGTACCGGGCAGCCACACCATGGCCCTGCTCGAAGCCGAGCGCGCGCAGCTGATTGCGATGACCGCGGCGGCCCGCACGCTGACCGTGGTAGCCAAGCCGAAGCTGGCCTCGCCCGCCGAAGTGGCCGCGGCCGACCCCAGCAGCAGCACCAGCACCGGCACCGGGACGGGCGGCATCGTCTACGTGACCTCCACCCCGCCCAACCCGAACACCGCACAGTCCATCGCCTACAACCTGATGGCCAGCTTCGGCTTCAGCCCGCAGACCTACTTCGGCTGCCTGCAGGACCTGTGGAACCGGGAGAGTGGCTGGATCTACGACGCGGAGAACGCCAGCGGTGCGTACGGCATCCCGCAGGCGCTGCCGGGTAGCAAGATGGCCAGCGCCGGTCCCGACTGGCAGACGAACCCGGCGACCCAGATCGCGTGGGGCCTCGGCTACATCAAGGAGATATACGGGACTCCGTGCGGCGCGTGGGCTTTCGAGGAAGCCAACGGGTATTACTGATCGCGATTAATACCTTACTTAAGGTAGGAATTCCGCCCTCGTTTTACCGCCCGGGCGTCGCGGCGGGGGCGAATTTGCCGGTCACCGCATGCCCGCTATCGTGCCCAATGCGAAGTTTAAGCATCAGTGTGAGCTTCATCATAGTGGGCCACCCGCGTGTTCGCTTACCGAGAAACATATAGGTAAATAGCACAATTTCGAGCCATCGGCGGTTTGTTATTCAGCGGTGGTGATCTACATCACATGTCTTTTTGTCGGCGTTTCCATTTGACGTCAGGCATGGTTGATCCGACAGCACCCCGCCTGTGTGATGGCTGCCTTGAGTTAGCCCGGCGCCCTGACCCGCGCCACGTCACATGCGCAGATGCCTGCCACCGATGCGGTGGCAGTCGCGATCGGGGGTGGAGCACATCGCGTGACGCGCACCACCGAAAGGTTCCCTTGTCACGGCACCGGAAAATTCAATGCAGCCGATCCAAGGCTGTCGCCCTGATCGCGGCCGGCGCGTTCGTCGTGGCCGGCACCGCGACCGCGGCCGCGGTCACGTGGTCACCCGGACCGTCCGGGCCGGCCGCCGGCCGCACGCATGAGGCCGATGCCGGCTCGCTCCTGACCATCTCCGGTCAGACGCTGCAGATGCAGGCCTTCACTGGTCACACGTTCCAGCTGCAGGCCTTGGCGCAGAGCACCACGAGCGAGCAGAGCACCGCGAGCCAGGCCCTGCAGGCCTACCAGATCCGCGACGTGGCGGCCGAACTCTCCGCCACCCACTGGAAGACCGCCCGGGAGCGGGCCGCACAGCAGGCACCCGCCGCCCAGCCCGCGGCGCAGGCCACGTCCCAGTCCACGGCCACATCCCAGCCCACGGCCTCGGCGCAGCCGACGGCAGCGGTGACCACGTTCGCCGCCCCGGTGGCCTCCGGTTCCCCGCAGCAGATCGCCGAGGCGATGCTCGGCTCGTTTGGCTGGTCGTCCAGCCAGTTCTCCTGCCTGGACCCGCTGTGGGCGCACGAGAGCGGTTGGAGCGTGACCGCCTACAACGCCGGCTCGGGCGCCTACGGCATTCCGCAGGCGCTGCCCGGCTCCCGGATGGCCAGCGCCGGGCCGGACTGGCAGACCAGCGCGGCGACGCAGATCAGGTGGGGCCTGGAGTACATCAAGGGCACCTACGGATCCCCGTGCGGCGCCTGGGATCACGAGCAGGCCACCGGCTGGTACTAGTTCCGCCGAGGCTAGGCCAATGCGGTAGGCCAATGCGGCTAGGCCAATGCGGCTAGGCCAATAACGCCGCGGCCAAGCCGACGGGCCACCCCCGGTGGGTGGTCCGTCGGCCTGCTCCGTGAACCTCACGTCAGCGGGGCGAACGTCTCCGCCTCTTCGTCGAAGACCGGCCGCATCTGGTTCCATATGCTCTTCGGCGCGGTCATGTACACCGCGTACGACTGCGCGCCCGCCGGGGTGTGCAGCACGAAGAGCAGGTCGATGGCCTCCTGGCTGACCCCGTTGTCGTCCCAGGTGAACTTCCACCACGCCCCGTGCGTGCCGCGGATGGTCGCGGCCTGCAGGCCCAGCCCGACGTAGCCGGGGAACCGGTTCTGCGCCAGTGACTGCTTCCTGATGTACTGCCCTTCCCTCAGCATGTCGTTCGGGAAGGTATGCGGCGTGAGGTCGATGAGGATGTTCGCGTTGGCGGACGGGTCGTACAAGTAGGTCTGGTAGCCGGCCGTGGAGGCCTTCCAGTTGGCCGGCGCGCCGATGGTAAAGCCGGCCACTTCCGCGCTCGTGGCAGGCCGGTCCCTGGTGGTCCACCCGGCCGGAAGCGGGCCCGTGGTGTGCTCGTTGATCGCGTCGACAATCTGCGGGGCCGTCTGGGGCGGCGGGAGCGACGACGTGGCCGGTGACGACGAACCCCCGGCCGCCGACCCCGTCGTGTTGTGCCGCAGCAGCACGATGGTGGCGGCCCCCGCGCCCGCGCCCAGCACGGCCAGCAGCACGAGCGCGAGCCACAACCCCGTCCGGCGCCTGCGCGGCGCATGAGCAGGAGCGTAGTCCGCGCGGCCGCCGGACGGCCCCGCCGGGCCGGACCAGGGCTGAGCCGAAGGCGCCGGTCCCGACCGGGGCGCCGGGTCGTACCAGGAGGAGAAGTCCGGCGGAGCCACCGACCCCGCCGCCGACCCGGCCGCCGAACCCCCTTGACCCCAGCCCCCCTGCGCCCGGTCGTACTCCGTAGGCGGCCGGTACTCAGTCACCGGCGCGTCATACGCCCCCGGCGGCGCCTCGTACCCGCCCGCCGGCGCGTCGTACGCGCTCGCCGGCGCGTCGTACGCAGCAGGCGCCGCGTCACCCAGCACCGGCTGCGGCGTGGTCGCCGCGGTCGCCTCCGCGACCGGCTCACCGCCGCCCCGCGTGTCGGCGGCCGACAGCGAGCCGAACGGGTCGCCCGAGAACGTGTGGTCCGCCGAGGCCGAGGCCGAGGCCGAGGCCCAGGACGACCCGGACCGCGCGGTGGCCTCGTAGCCGGCCGGCTCGGCCCCGGTCCTGGCCGGCAGCAGCGGCAGCACGTCGGTGATCATCCGGGTGGCCGCGCTCGCGTCCGGCCGGTCGGACGGTTCCCGGCGCAGCAGGGCGGCGATCACCGGCCCGAGCGCGCCCGCCCCCGGCGCCAGGGGCGCATCCTCGTTGATGATCGCCGACATGGTCGTGATCGCGCCGCCGCGCTTCTCGAACGGCCCGTGCCCTTCCACCGCGGCGAACAGCGTCGCGCCGAGCGACCACAGGTCCGAGGCGGGAGAGGCGTCCTCGCCGCGGATGCGCTCGGGCGCGGTGAAGCCCGGCGAGCCCATTACCATCCCGGTTTGGGTCAGCCGCGGATCACCCTGGAAGGTCGCGATGCCGAAGTCCGTCAGCACCGCCCGGTCGTCCCGGCCAAGCAGCACGTTGCTGGGCTTGACGTCCCGGTGCATCACCCCGGCGGCGTGCGCCACGCTCAGCGCGGACAGCAGCTGCCGGCCCACCTCGGCGGCCCGGCGCGGCGACAGCGGGCCCGAGGTGGCGAGCACCTGGTCCAGCGACTGGGCGCTGACCAGCTGCATCACGATCCACGGGCGGCCCTGGTCCTCGGCCACGTCGTAGACGGTCACCACGCCCGGGTGGTTGAGCCGGGCGGCGGTCTTGGCCTCGCGCAGCGTGCGCTGGTAGGCGTTGGCCCGCTCCACCTCGGTCAGCGTCTCCGCGATCTGGACTTCCTTGACCGCGACGTCACGGTCGAGCAGCTGATCGCGGGCACGCCACACGACTCCCATGGCACCTCGGCCGATGGGGGCCTCTAGCCGGTAGCGCCCGGCGATCACCCGGCCGGTGTCCGCCAAAGGGTGCATACGCGGACCATACACGGTGTTCGCTGAAAGGTCCCTGGGGGGCGGCTAAGCATTGGTTAAGTGAAGGTCTCTTTCCCGTTCAGGGCCGCGCCCCGATGCTGAGCAGCGGCCCGGACGGGTCCGCGAAGAAGTCATTGCCCTTGTCGTCCACCACCACGAACGCCGGGAAGTCCCGCACCTCGATCCGCCACACGGCCTCCATACCGAGCTCGGGGTACTCGAGCACCTCGACCCGGGTGATGCAGTCCTGGGCCAGCCGCGCCGCCGCGCCGCCGATCGAGCCCAGGTAGAAACCGCCGTACTGCTGGCACGCCGCCGTCACGGCCGCGGAGCGGTTGCCCTTGGCCAGCATGACCAGCGAGCCGCCCGCGGCCTGGAACCGGTCCACGTAGGAATCCATCCGGCCCGCCGTCGTGGGCCCGAACGACCCGGACGCGTAGCCCGCGGGCGTCTTGGCCGGCCCGGCGTAGTAGACGGGGTGATCCCGCAGGTACGCGGGCATGGGCTCGCCCGCGTCCAGCCGCTCGGCGATCTTGGCGTGCGCGATGTCCCGCGCCACCACCAGCGGCCCGGTCAGCGCCACCCGGGTCCGCACCGGGTACCTGGTCAGCTCGGCCCGGATCGAGTCCATCGGCTGGTTCAGGTCGATCGCCACGACCTCGCCGTCCTCGGACGCCACGGCGACATCGGGCAGGTACTGCGCCGGGTCGGTCTCCAGCTGCTCGAGGAACACCCCGTCAGCGGTGATCTTCCCCAGCGCCTGCCGGTCCGCGGAGCAGGACACCGCGATCGCGACCGGGCACGACGCCCCGTGCCGCGGCAACCGGATGACCCGCACGTCGTGGCAGAAGTACTTGCCGCCGAATTGCGCGCCGATGCCGATCCGCCGCGTGATGTCGAGCACCGCGGCCTCGAGCTCGAGGTCCCGGAACCCGTGCCCCGCAGCCGACCCCGAAACCGGCAGCGTATCCAGGTACTTCGCCGACGCGTACTTGGCCGTCTTGAGCGCGTACTCGGCCGACGTCCCGCCCACCACGATGGCCAGGTGGTACGGCGGGCACGCCGCGGTGCCCAGCGACCGGATCTTCTCCTCGAGGAACTTGAGCATGCCCGCGGGGTTCAGGACCGCCTTCGTCTCCTGGTACAGGAACGACTTGTTGGCCGAGCCGCCGCCCTTGGCCATGAACAGGAACTTGTACTGGTCCCCGCCGGCGGCGTAGATCTCGATCTGGGCCGGCAGGTTGCTGCCGGTGTTCCGCTCGTCCCACATGGTCAGGGGCGCGAGCTGGGAGTACCGCAGGTTCAGCGTGGTGTACGCGTCGTAGACGCCGCGCGCGATGTGCTCCTCGTCCCGCCCGTCGGTCAGCACCTGCTGGCCGCGCTTGCCCATCACGAT
>PLDT01000063.1:0-184 GCA_003136255.1 Actinomycetota bacterium | reverse complement strand
TACGTGGTGTCGTCCCCCCCGGTCGGCAGCAGATCCGTATAACTGAACTCCGGCAAGACCTCTCCTTCCGCCCAGACCCGGCCCGGGCCTCCTGCTCAGCTTAGGACGGTCCGAGACCACTCCGAATCCCGCGCCGCGGCCCGTGCGCCCGCCCCTGCGCCCGCCCGTGCGTCCGCCCCGCCGC
>PLDT01000586.1:0-3918 GCA_003136255.1 Actinomycetota bacterium | reverse complement strand
CCCACGCCGACGAACATCTCGACGAAGTCGGACCCGGAGATCGAGTAGAACGGCACCCCGGCCTCGCCGGCCACGGCCCGGGCCAGCAGCGTCTTACCGGTGCCGGGCGGGCCGTAGAGCAGCACGCCCTTGGGGATCTTGGCCCCGATGGCCTGGAACTTGGCCGGGTTCTGCAGGAATTCCTTGATCTCCTGGAGCTCCTCGATCGCCTCGTCCACCCCGGCCACGTCGGCGAACGTGGTCTTGGGCGTGTCCTTGGTGATCAGCTTGGCGCGGGACTTGCCGAAGTTCATGACCCGCGAGCCGCCGCCTTGCATCTGCGACAGCATGAAGAAGAACAGCAGGAAGATCACCAGATAGATGAACGCGGTGGGCAGCAGGTCGAGCAGGGCATTGCTCTTGGGGATGGTGATGTTGTAACCGTCGGTCAGGGTGCCCTTCTGGTACTGCGTCTGCAGCGCCTGCTGGAGGGTCAGACCCTGGCCGGAGACCCACGAAGCCTCGAACTCCGTACCGCTCTGCGTCCCGATCTGGACCGTCTTCTTGGTCGTGATCTGGATCGTCTGGTTCTTGTCGGTGATTACCGCGCTCTTGACCTGGCCGTTGTTGATGAGGCTGACGATCGCGGAAGTGTCTACCTGCTGGTAAGAGCTCCCGGAATTGGCGTAGTCGAGCACGAAAAGCAACAGGAGCACCGCCACCGCGATCAACAGCAGTGGTGCCCGGAAAAAGCGCCTTAGCTCCATCGATGAGCGGCCCGTCGGCTCGGGGCCGTTCCCTCCTGACCAGCCTCACAGTCCCGTCGACCTCCGGCGGGATGGCCATTTTCATCCTCGCAGCCTATGTTCGGTGCTAGCTGCGACCGTAAACATGACGGTACACCGCCCACGGCGCCGCACCTGGAGGGTGAACGCTTCTCCAAGCGGATTGTGTTCCCCTGCCGCGCCAGCCTAGCTGCCCTGGTATACCGCCGGGGCCAGCGTGCCGATGAAGGGCAGGTTGCGGTAACGCTGAGCGTAGTCCAGGCCGTAACCGACGACGAAGTCGTCCCCGATGTCGAAGCCGGTGTACGCCACGTCCACGCGCATCTGCGCCGAGCCCGGCTTGCGGAGCATGGCGCACACCGCCAGCGAGGCGGGCGAGCGTGAGAGCAGGTTGCCGGCCAGCCACGACAGGGTGAGGCCGGAATCCACGATGTCCTCGACGATGAGCACGTGCCGGCCGGTGATGTCGGTGTCGAGGTCCTTCAGGATGCGCACCACGCCGGAGGACTTGGTGCCCGAGCCGTAGGAGGAGATCGCCATCCAGTCCATCTGGACCGGCAGGTGCATGGCCCGGGACAGATCGGCCATGACCATGACCGCGCCCTTCAGCACGCCGACCAGCAGCAGGTCACGGCCCGCGTAGTCGGCGTCGATCTGGGCCGCGAGCTCGCCGATGCGCACCTGCAACCGCTCAGCGGTAATGAGGATCTCCTTCAGCGCAGATCCCACGTCTCGTTCGTCCAAATTACTGTTCTCCGCCTCTGAGGTTGCCTGCTTCGCTGCTGGTGAACCACACCTTGCCAGCCAGACGCCGGGCGCGCACCCCGCCCGGCAGGTCGACCCAGCGCTGCCCGCGCCAGCCGGTGACCAGTTCGGAGACCCGCTCGACGTGCGCGGCGGTCAGGGCGCCGGGCGGGCAGCCCGCCATGATCGCGGCGTCGCGCAGCACCCGGGTCCTGATCGCGGCGGGCAGCGCGGCGAGCCAACTGGCGTCGAGGCCGGCCGGGTCGGAGCCCTGGTCGCGGAGCTGTCCGCTTTCCGCGAACGCGAGGTCATCGAGACATTCGGCGTCGGCCCGCAGCTGGCTCGCGGTCCGGGCCAGCGCCTCGGCGACGCCCGGGCCGAGCGCGTCCTCCAGGGCGGGCAGGGCCTGGTGGCGGACCCGGGCCCGGGTGAAGCGAGAGTCGTGGTTGTGCGGGTCCTGCCATGGGTCTAGCCCGAGGTCGGCGCAGGCGGCGGCGGGCGTCGCGCGGCGGAGGCCGAGCAGCGGCCGGCGGTAGGCGCCGCGGCGGGGCGGCATCCCGGCCAGCGACCGGCCCCCCGAGCCGCGGGCCAGCCCGAGCAGGACCGTCTCGGCCTGGTCGTCCAGGGTGTGCCCGAGCAGGACGGCGGTGGCCTGGTGCTCTCGGGCCGCGGCGTCCAGGGCGGCGTAGCGGGCCGTCCTGGCCCCGGCCTCGGGGCCGTTTTCCCTGGTGGGTGTCACGGCGATGCTGCGCACCGGGTCGAGGCCGAGCTTGCTCATCAGGACCGTGAGGCCGGCGGCGCGTTCGGCCGAACCGGGCTGCAGGCCGTGGTCAACGGTCACGCCGCCGCCGCGCAGGCCGGCCCGCGGCGCCACGAAGGCCAGCGCCGCGGCCAGGGCCAGTGAGTCGGCACCGCCGGAGCAGGCGGCCAGCACCAGCTCACCAGGGTCCAGATCGGACAGGCAGGTCCGCACCGCGGTGCGGACCTGCGCGATCGCCGGGCTGGGACCCATGGCGGCTACGGCTGGTTGGCCACCCGGTCCAGCCACAGTTGCGGGGTCGCGAACTCCGCCTTGGTCGGCAGGGTGTCCGGGGAGGTCCAGACCTTGTTGAAGGTGGCCATCCCGACCTTGTCCACGACCTCGCGGACGAACCGGGAGCCCTCGGCGTACTGCTTCATCTTCAGGTCGATGCCGAGCATGCGGCGAATGGCCTGCTCGATCCGGCCCGACGAGCCGCGCCGGGAGTTGAACCGCTCCCTGATAAAGGCCACGGTGGGCACGACCTGCGGGCCGACCGCGTCCATCACGTAGTCGCCGTGCCCCTCGACCAGCGTCATGACCGAGGACAGCCGGTCCATGATCTCCCGCTGCGCCGGGGTGACCACCGCCTCGATGAGGCTGCCGCCGTCGCCGCCGCGCACCGCGCCCGCCATCGCGTCGGCCGCCGCCCGGACCCGCTGCAGCATGGCCGCCGGGTCCAGCTCGGAGGCCAGCAGGAACTCGGTCATCTGGCTCTGCACGTAGTCGCGCAGCCACGGCACCGCGGTGAACTGAAGCCGGTGGGTCTCCTCGTGCAGGCAGACCCAGCGGCGGAAGTCGTGCGGGTCGACACCGAGTTCGCGCTCGATCATGACGATATTCGGCGCGACGAGCGTGAGCCGGCCCGGCTGCTGCCCGTCGACCGGGGAAGCCTCTGGCGGCAGGAACAGCTCGTACTGGCCGAGCACCCGGCCGGACAGGTAGGCCAGCAGCAGCCCGGCCTGGACCCCGGTCACCCGCGACCCCACCGAGCTCATCACCGAGGCGGCCCGGGACGGGGTGGCCGCGCCCTGGGTCCGTTCCCGGAGCTGATCCACCAGCGGCTCCAGGACGACCCGGAAGCCGTCCACGTTGGCCCTGATCCAGCCGGGCCGGTCCACCACGGCGACCCGGCCCAGCGAGCCGTTCCCGTTGGCGGACATTCCGGTGACCTCGTAGACCGGCTGCTGGACGGCGCCGGCCAGGTCGCGTAGCTCTCCGACGGTCCGCCGTGCCTCGGCCAGGCTGACCTGCGGCCCGGGGCGGGCCCAGCGGGTGCCGGTAGCAATGGCGAGATCCCAGTCGATCATCTGCGTGGTGCTCACAGTCCAACGGTACGTGCTGCGGGCAGTGCGCGTGACCGCCTGCCGCAGCTGGCCTTTACCGGCAGCCGCAGCCGACTAGGCCGGAGGCGGCCGCGTCGATGGCGTTCGCGGCATCCTCGAGCACCCCGGCGGACGGGATCTGGTCGGCCATGAAGGCGAAGACCAGCACCTCACCGCTCTTGTCGTAGGCCAGGCCGGCCAGGGCCGCCACCGTGCCCAGGTTGCCGGTTTTGGCCCGGATCGAGCCCAGGGCCGCGCCGCTGATCCCGCTGAATACGCTCTCGCC
>PLDT01000539.1:0-5991 GCA_003136255.1 Actinomycetota bacterium | reverse complement strand
TCGGTAGCTACGGCGGCTTCCGCTGCCGGGGCTTCGGCGGCCGGGGCTTCGGCGGCTTCGCTGGCCGGGGCTTCGGGGGCACCGGCGGGTTCGGCGGCTTCGAGCTTGGCGCGCAGCGCCTCGGCGAGCTGGGCCATCTGGACCGGCAGCGCGTTGAACGTGGCGGCGGCGCCGGCCAGCGACGCCTTCATGGCGCCGGCCAGCTTGGCCAGCAACACGTCCCGCGGCTCCAGGTCGGCGAGCCTGATGATCTCCGCTGAAGTGATCGCCTTGCCGTCGAGCACCCCGCCCTTGATGACCAGCAGCGGGTTCGCCTTGGCGAAGTCACGCAGGCCCTTCGCGGCCTCGACCACGTCACCGCCGACGAATGCGATCGCGGACGGACCGCCCAGCATCGACGACATCTGATCGGACAGCCCGGCCTCGGTGAGCGCGATCTTGGTCAGCGTGTTCTTGACCACGGTGAACGTGGCATGGTCCCCGAGCGACCTGCGCAGGTCGGCGAGCTGGGCCACGGTGAGCCCGCGGTACTCGGTCAGCACCGCGCCGGACGAATCCTTGAACCGCTCGGTAAGCTCGGCGACCGCGGCTACCTTTTCGGCGTTAGCCATGTGCCTCCTCTCGTTTTGCGTCGTTTTTCTGCGTCGTTACACAGTCATCACGCAGCAGCCGGAGACACGAAAAACGCCCCGGCGCGAGGCGCACGGGGCGGCATCGGCCCAGCCCTGTCGCGGGCGAGCCGGTACAGCTCACGTTCACCTGCGCGGGATGTCCGGCCGGGTCTTGCGACCCGGGACCGGAGCCTTCGGCCATCGCGAGCGATGGCATCCAGCGGTCTTCGGCGTTCCCCAGTGTATGCGGTGGTTGCCGTGGCGCAAAACGGGTCTCCATGATCGCGAAGGGTTTGGTACGGATAGCGGTACAAAAGCCTTCGCGATCATGAAAAAGCGGCGGGCGCACCGGCGGCCGGGACACGTAGAAGCGGCGGGCACCCCGCATCGGGGGCCGCCGCTTCTGGCGTGTGGGGTTACGCGGACGCTTCGGCTAGGTCGTCGGCGAAGTTGCGGGTCTTGTTGGGGTCGACCGGGATGCCGGGGCCCATCGAGGTGGTGAAGGTGACCTTCTTCAGGTACCGGCCGCGGGCGGCGGCAGGCTTGAGCCTGACTACCTCGTCCAGGGCCGCGGCGTAGTTCTCCAGGAGCGCGGTGGGAGTGAAGGACGCCTTGCCGATGATGAAGTGCAAGTTCCCGTGCCGGTCGGTGCGGAACTCGATCTTGCCGCCCTTGATCTCGGTCACGGCCTTGGCCACGTCCGGGGTCACGGTCCCGGTCTTCGGGTTCGGCATCAGGCCACGCGGGCCGAGGACCCGGCCGAGCCGGCCGACCTTGCCCATCAGGTCGGGCGTGGCGACGACCGCGTCGAAGTCGAGGAAACCGCCCTGGATGCGCTCGATCAGGTCGTCGGAACCGACGAAGTCGGCGCCGGCCGCGCGGGCCTCCTCGGCCCGGTCGCCGGTGGCGAAGACGAGCACGCGGGCCGTCTTGCCGGTGCCGTTCGGCAGGTTGACCGTGCCCCGGACCATCTGGTCCTGCTTGCGCGGGTCGACGCCGAGCCGCAACGCCACCTCGACGGTGGGATCGAACTTGGTGACCTGGTTCGCCTTGGCCATCGTGACCGCCTCCGCCGGGCTGTACAGCCGGGCGCGGTCGATCTGCTCGCTGGCCTCGCGGTAAGCCTTGCTGCGCTTCATTGCTATCTCCTCAGTGCTGGAGGTCGTGGTCAGCGGGCCCGCGCGAGGCCCTGCCACAGGTTGGAAATCCTATTCATCTACAACCAGCCACGCCGGGACGTTGTTCCAGCGTGGCCCGAAGTTAACCGGCCCGAAGTTAACCGGCTCAGCCCTCAACCTTGATGCCCATGGAACGGGCGGTGCCCGCGATGATCTTCTCCGCGGCCTCGATCGTGGTGGCGTTCAGGTCCGGCATCTTGGTCTGCGCGATGTCGCGGACCTGGGACTTGGTGATGCTGCCGACCTTGGTCTTGTGCGGCTCGGCGCTGCCCTTGTCCACGCCCGCGGCCTTCTTGATCAGCTCGGGAGCGGGGGGCGTCTTGGTGATGAAGGTGAAGCTCCGGTCCTCGAAGATGGAGATCTCGACCGGGATGATGTTGCCTCGCTGGCTTTCCGTCGCCGCGTTGTACTGCTTGACGAAATCCATGATGTTCACGCCGTGCGGGCCCAGCGCGGTACCGACCGGGGGGGCCGGCGTGGCCTGACCGGCCGGGAGCTGCACCTTGACGACGGCAGCGAGCCTCTTCCTTCTTGGCGGCATGGGACTATTTCCTCACTTGCGCTTGTGCTCTTAGAGCTTGGTTACCTGATCGAAAGACAGCTCGACGGGCGTCTCGCGGCCGAAGATCGACACCAGCACCTTGAGCTTCTGGGTGTCCGGGTTGATCTCGTTCACCGTGGCGGGCAGGGTCGCGAACGGCCCGTCCATCACGGTAACCGACTCGCCGACCTCGAAGTCCGGCGTGGACGTACGGGCCGCCTCGGCCTGCTTCGCGCCGGGCTCGGGCTCGGGTGCCAGCAGGGAGGCCACCTCGTTCAGCTGCAGCGGCGAGGGCCGGCTGGACAGGCCGACGAAGCCCGTCACGCCCGGCGTGTTGCGCACCACCGCCCACGACTCGTCGGTCAGGTCCATCCGCACCAGGATGTAGCCGGGCAGGACCTTCTCCGAGACCTGCTGCCGCTTGCCGCCCTTGATCTCGGTCACCATGTGTACCGGGACCTCGATCTGGAAGATGTAGTCCTCCATGTTGAGCGACTGGATGCGGCTCTCCAGGTTGGTCTTCACCCGGTTCTCATAACCGGCGTAGGAGTGCACCACGTACCAGTCGCCGGGCAGCATGCGCAGTTCGCGCATGAACTCTTCCAGCGGATCCGGCTCGCTCTCCTCAAGCTCCTCGGCGGCGTCNNTCCTCGAGCTCGTCGGCGCTGTCTTCGGGCTCGTCGGCGCTGTCTTCGGGCTCGTCGGTACCGTCCTCGGCCGTCGCGGCGACGTCGTCAGTCAGGCCGGCGGGATCGGACCCGTCGGCTTCTTCGCTGTGGTCGCTCACCTCATCGGCCTCTCCGGTTTCCGCGTCCGGTTGTCCTGTGTCCGTCGCCGCGGAATCCAGCTGGGTCTCGGACACGATTGCTCTCTCTCTTTCCTCAAGCCATCACCATCGGGCGTGACCATTTCGTCGCGCTCTGCGGTGTGGCTGCCGGCCGGCGGCCGGCGTTCGGTTCGTGCGGGGTAAACCTGTCAGTCCCGCAGGCCCTGGAGCCGCCTAGCCGAACACCGCGAACACCAGCTTGGTGAACCCGTAGTCCAGGCTCGTGACGACGACCACCATGAAGAGCACGAAGACCAGGCACACCACCGTGTAGGTGACAAGCTCCTTGCGGGTAGGCCAGATGACCTTGCGAAGCTCGGCGACCATCTGCCGGAAGAACAGGGCGGGGGTCGTCCGGTTCGCGCGCTTGGACGCACGCCCGCCTCCGCTCCGTTTCTCCGCGGCCTCGCCGCGTGTCTGAGTCGCCATATCCTCACCTATTAGTTCGCCGGCAGCGCGGTTTGGCCGGACCGCACTCGCAGGGCAGGAGGGACTCGAACCCCCAACCACCGGTTTTGGAGACCGGGACTCTGGCCAATTGAGCTACTGCCCTTAGCTTTAAGCACCACTGCTTCAAGCACCACAGCGTCAAGCACAAACTGCTTTGCGGCAAACACAGAAAGCCGTCGGGCATGCTGCCGCATACGACAGCTCGGCTGCCGGTTCAAGCAGTGTACGTCCAATAGCCCCCCGCGTCGAACCGCGAGGCCCCGCGGGCCTGCGGTGA
Organism: Actinomycetota bacterium; assembly: GCA_003136255.1. Taxonomy (GTDB): domain Bacteria; phylum Actinomycetota; class Actinomycetes; order Streptosporangiales; family Streptosporangiaceae; genus Palsa-504. Next base: position 2,108 of record PLDT01000539.1, on the reverse strand, counting down.
GCCCGGGTCGAGCTCCCGGGCTGACCGGTCAAAACTGCTACGGCAGTCCATCCACCCCAATATATCGCGGCGGGGCACCTGCCTCCGGGTGCCAGAATGGAGCCCATGCCAACCAGAGTCTCCGCACGCGTGTCCGCCATCTCCGAATCCGCCACGCTGGCCGTGGACGCCAAGGCCAAGGCGCTGAAGGCAGCCGGCCGGCCGGTCATCGGCTTCGGCGCCGGGGAACCAGACTTCCCGACGCCCGGTTATATCGTCGAGGCCGCTCAGCGGGCGTGCGAACAGCCGCGTTTCCACAAGTACACCCCCGCCGCCGGACTGCCCGAACTCCGTGAGGCGATCGCGGCCAAGACCCGCCGCGACTCGGGCTACCAGGTGGAACCCGGCCAGGTGCTGGTGACCAACGGCGGCAAGCAGGCCGTGTACCAGACGTTTGCCACCCTGCTCGACCCGGGCGACGAGGTCCTGGTGCCCGCCCCGTACTGGACGACCTACCCCGAGGCCATCGCCCTGGCGGGCGGCGTGCTGCGGCCGGTGCTGACCGACGAGCGCTCCGGCTACCTGACCACGGTGGCGGACCTGGAGGCGGCCCGCACAGATAAGACCAAGGTCCTGCTCTTCGTTTCCCCGTCCAACCCGACCGGGGCGGTCTACCCGCCGGAGGCGGTCAGGGAAATCGGCGAGTGGGCGGCCGAGCACGGCCTGTGGGTCGTCACCGACGAGATCTACGAGCACCTGGTCTACGGCGACGCGGTCTTCTCCTCGATTCCGGTCCAGGCGCCGCGGATCGCCGACACCTGCGTGGTGCTGAACGGCGTGGCCAAGACCTACGCGATGACCGGCTGGCGGGTCGGCTGGATGATCGGGCCCAAGGACGTGATCAGCGCGGCGGCCAACCTGCAGAGCCACGCGACGTCCAACGTGTGCAACGTGGCCCAGGCGGCGGCCCTGGCCGCCGTGTCCGGGGACCTGTCCGCGGTGGCGGTCATGCGCGAGGCGTTCGACCGGCGCCGGCAGACCATGGCCCGGATGCTGAACGAGATCCCGGGCGTGCTCTGCCCGGAGCCGCAGGGCGCGTTCTACTGCTATCCCAGCGTCAAGGGACTGCTCGGCAAGGAAATCGCCGGGAGAACGGCGCAGACCTCGGCGGAACTGGCCGGCCTCATCCTGGACGAGGCCGAGGTGGCCGTGGTCCCCGGCGAGGCGTTCGGGACGCCCGGATACTTCCGGCTTTCCTGCGCTCTGGGCGACGCCGACCTCGAAGAGGGCATCACCCGGATGGCCAAGCTGCTCGCGGACGCCCGCTAGCGGAGGCACACTAGGCCGATGCCCGCTTCCGGCCGACCGCTCGCCGCGCTTCCGAAGGCGCACCTGCACCTGCACCTGACCGGGGCCATGCGGCACGCGACGCTGATCGAGCTAGCCGGGCGGCACGGCATCCGGCTGCCGCCGGCGCTGACCGAGGACTGGCCGCCGCAGCTGAGCGGGATCGACGAGCGCGGCTGGTTCCGGTTCCAGCGGCTGTACGACATGGCCCGTTCGGTGCTGCGGACTCCGGACGACGTGCGGCGGCTGCTGACCGAGATCGCCGAGGACGAACGGGCCGAAGGCTCGGGCTGGCTGGAAATCCAGGTCGACCCGTCCGGGTTCTTCGCCGCCCGGTTCGGCGGGGTCACGCCCATGCTCGAGCTGGTGCTCGAGGGCACGGCCGAGGCTGAGGCCGCGACCGGGGTCGGCATCGGCGTCATCGTGGCGGCCAACCGGACCAAGCACCCGCTGGAGGCCCGGACCCTGGCCCGGCTGGCCGTCCAGTACGCGGGGCAGGGCGTGACCGGGTTCGGCCTGTCCGACGACGAGCGGCGCGGCCCGGCGCACGACTTCGCCGCCGCGTTCCGGATCGCCGAACGGGGCGGCCTGCTGCTGGTCCCCCACGGCGGCGAGCTAGCCGGCCCGGCCAGCGTGGCCGCCTGCCTGGATGACCTGCACGCGGACCGGATCGGCCACGGCATCCGGGCCGTGGAGGACCCGGCCGAGGTCAAGCGGCTGTCCGCCGAGGGGGTCACCTGCGAGGTATGCCCGTCCTCCAACGTGGCGCTCGGCATCGCGGC
>PLDT01000273.1:0-20620 GCA_003136255.1 Actinomycetota bacterium | reverse complement strand
CCGCCTGCGGCGGGGTCCAGCCCGCCAGCACGCGCGGTCCCTCGAACGGATAACCCGCCAGCGACCCGAGCCGGATCACGGCTCCTCGGCCCCGGCTTCCTCGTCTTCGCTGACCGCCTCGGTCCGCACCACCGGGCCGGGCGGCAGGCTGGCCTTAGCCGCGGCCTGGATGAACTCCTCGGTCGCCTTGGTGACCGCTTCCTCGCGGCTGCCGGCCTGCACGATCAGCCGGGCGCCGTACCGGCTGGTCCCGATCCCGCTCGCGATGCCGCCGCTCGCGGCGACCGCGTCGGCCAGCTCGACCACCTGCTCACGGGTCAGCACACGGCCGGCTTCGACCTCGATCCCCACGCTCCATCTCACCGCGCACTCTCCACTGGCATGTTCCCAGTTAAGCATTGGCTCCAGGATGTGGCCCGCGGCTGGCTAATTCAGTCCCGGCAGCAGGGTGGCGAGTTTCTCCAGGCTGCTCAGATCGTGCCCGGACAGCAGCAGGTCGATGTGCGGGGCCGCGATCATCATCCCGAGCGTGCTGGGCCGGAAGCCGGGATCGTCGCCCTTGTGGGGGTTCAGCCAGACCAGCCGGTGGCTCAGCCGGGACAGCCGCTCCAGCGCCGAGGCGAGCACGGCGGGATCCCCTCGGTCCAGGCCGTCGGAGCAGATCACCACGATGCCGCCCCGGCACAGCCCGCGGCGGCCCCAGTCCCGGATGAAGACTTCCAGGCTGTCACCGATCCTGGTGCCGCCGTCCCAGTCGAACGCGGCCCGCGCGGCCCGCTCCAGCGCCTCGTCCGGGCGCCGGCATTCCATCGCACCGGTGACCCGGGTCAGCCGGGTGCCGAAGCAGAAGACCTCGACCCGTCCGCCCGAGCGGGCGGCAGAGTGCGCGAACTGCAGCAGGCTGCGCGAGTAGTCGGCCATCGAGCCCGAGATGTCCAAGATGAGGATCAGCGGCCGCAGCCGGACCTTTCGCCGCCGCCAGTACAGCCGGGCCGGCTCCCCGTGCATGCGCATGGCTTCGCGGACGGTTCGCCGCGGATCGGGCCGGGCGCCGGTCCGGGCGGGCGCGGCGCGCCGGGTCCGGCGCCGCGGCGGGGTCAGCTTGATCCGGGCCATGATCCGGCGCAGCGCCGCCAGTTCCTCCGGCGTGCAGGCGGTGAACGACTTGTGCTTGAGCGCCTCAACGTCCGACGCCATCCACCCCAGGATCGCCTCGTCTTCCTGTTCGGACTCACCCGGCTCGGTAGACGGTATGGCCAGCGCGCCCTGCGCCTCCGCCGAGGCCCGCAGCATGAGCGTCAGCGGATCGCCGGCCTCGCCGTCGTCCCCGAGGAAGAACCGGCGGAAAACCTGGTCGTAGACGGTGATGTCGTCGTGCCGGCTCACCAGCGTGGTCCGGCCCGCCCAGTACAGGTCGACCAGGTCGGCCGGATTCAACCGGGTCAGCGCCGAGCAGTAGACCAAGACGTCGCCCGAGCCGACGGCCAGCCCGGCCGCCCGCAGTTCGCCCGCGAACCTCACCAGCAGCCCGGTGAACGGCACGCGCTCCAGTTCAGGCGCGGTGGGCACCGGAGGTGATCTCCTGCAGGTTGTCCAGGACCACCTCGAGATCGTCCCGGTCCTTGACCACGGCGCCCAGCGTGTCGCGTGCGTTGGCCAGGTCCCGCTCGCCGAGGAAATCCAGGGTGCGGGCCCAGTCGATGGTCTCGGCCACGCCGGGCGGCTTGGCCAGGTCGAGCTCGCGCAGCCGCTGCACGGCGGTGACCACCTTGCCGGCCAGCGCCGCCGAGATGCCGGGTTCGCGGATCAGGACGATCTCGATCTCGCGTTCCGCGGCCGGGTAGCCGATCCAGTGGTACAGGCAGCGCCGCTTGAGCGCGTCGTGCAGCTCGCGGGTGCGGTTGGAGGTGAGCACCACCAGCGGCGGACTGGCCGCCTTGATCGTGCCGATCTCGGGGATGCTGATCTGGAAGTCCGACAGCACCTCGAGCAGGAACGCCTCGAACTCGTCGTCGGCCCGGTCGATCTCGTCGATCAACAGCACGGCCTGGTCGCCGGCTCGCACCGCTTCCAGCAGCGGCCGCTCCAGCAGGAACTTCGGGCCGAACAGCTTGTCCACCGCGTCGGGGTCGGTCACCTGATGCTCGGACAGCGCCCGGATGTGCAGCATCTGGCGGGCGTAGTCCCACTCGTACAGCGCCTGGTTGGTATCGATGCCCTCGTAGCATTGCAGCCGGATCAGCTTACGGCCGAAGACCGCCGCCATGACCTTGGCCACCTCGGTCTTCCCGACCCCGACCTCGCCCTCGAGCAGGATGGGGCGGTCCAGCGACAGGGCCACGAACAGCGCCGTGGACAGCCCGCGATCGGCCAGGTAACCACCCTGGCGCAGGGTCTCGGTCAGCTCGCCGACGGACCCCGGGCCCTCCATTCGGCCGTTCTCCACGCCGTCCGCGGCCGCGGCTAGCGGGATTCGGATCCGCCGGCGGGCGGCAGGACGAGGTCCCGCACGCTGCCCGCACCCTGGTTCAGCTTCCCCTCGCGGGCCAGCTGGGTCCGCCAGGCCAGGCGCAGATCGCCGTCGGTCTCCTCGGCCAGGCCCTCGAAGCCCACGTCGGTCATCCGCTGGCAGGACTTGCCCGGCCCGCAGGCCTCCTCGATGTCCTCCGCGGTCTGCCCCTGGGCACTCCACACCTCGCGGAGCACGCCGAGGACCTCTTGGGTGTCGCCGCTCATCTGCCGGAGCCTCCCTGTCGCGCTGGCCGCGCACGCCGATATGTCTCCTCCCGACTGTAAGTCCTGCTCGTCGGGCAGGCGACATCGGATTAAGGGTTCTCTTATCGCCAGGCGCCCTTCCGCACCTCGGCTTAGCCCTCGAGGGCGCCGCGCATGGGCCGGAATTTGACCTGGGCCTCGGCGAGCTCGGCGGCGGGATCCGAACCCGCGACGATGCCGCAACCGGCGAACAGGCGGGCGGTGCGGCCGGAAAGCTGCGCGCAGCGCAGGGCGATGCCCCACTCGCCGTTGCCGTCGGCGTCCACCCAGCCGACCGGTCCCGCGTAGCGCTCCCGGTCCATGTGCTCGAGTTCGCGGATGAGCTCGAACGCGGCGCCGGTGGGAGTGCCGCAGACCGCGGCGGTGGGGTGGACCGCCGCCGCCAGGGCCAGCGCCGACCGGGGCGCGCCGTCCGCGGCGAGCGTGCCCCGGACCCAGGTGCCCAGGTGCTGCAGGTTCGGCAGCTTCAGCAGGGACGGGTGCGCCTCGACGTCGAGCGCGTCGCAGAGCGGTCCGAGCGCGTCGCGCATCGAGGTGACCGCGTAGGCGTGTTCCTCGGTGTCCTTGGCCGAGGCCAGCAGCCCGGCGCCGAGCGCCTCGTCCTCGGCCGGGTCACCGCCGCGAGGTGCCGTACCGGCCAGCACCAGCGCGCTGACCTCACGGCCGGCCTGCTGGATGAGCAGTTCCGGGGTGGCCCCGATCATGCCGTCGCAGGCGTAGGTGTAGCACTCGGGATAGCGGGCGGCCAGCCGCTGCAGCAGGACCCGCGGGTCGATAGGGTCGGCGGCCGTGGCGAACTGGTCCTGGGCGAGGACCACCTTGCGCAGGCTGCCCGCCTTGATCGCCGCGACGGCCTGGGCCACGGCCTGCTCCCACTGGGGCGCGGGCAGGCTGCCATCGTGCCAGCGGACCTTGGCCGGGGCCTGCGCCGGCACGACGCTTTCCCCGAAGGGCCAGTCCCCGGGCCCGGGCTGACCGCCTTCGGTCACGGTGGTGACCCAGGCCAGGCCCCGGCCATCGCGGCCGAGCAGGATACGCGGGACGATCAGTACCGATCCTTCGGACGACGCGTCGAAGGTGAACGCGCCGAACGCGACGGGGCCGGTGCCGCGCACCCGTACTCGGTCCTCGATGTCCGCGGCGTCGAACAGGGATCGGTGCCACTTTTCCCCGGCGGTGAACCTGTCCTCGCCGGCCGGAAGCGTGACCCGGGCCGCCTCGCCCCAGCCGACCAGGCCCGCGCCGCGGTGGACCCAGGCCACCGCGTCCGGCTGCGGTAGCTGCGCGAGGAGATCCCCGGGATCGGGGACCGGCACGGTGCGGACGGTAAGCCGCCCGGCGTCCGGGCGGCTCAGCACCGCCACGCTACCGTCCGCGTTACCCGATCACCCGCCACGAACCCACATTCTAGGTGCCGTCCGTCACTGACCGGCCGGGGGGTTCCGGGGGGTCGTCCCCCCGGGCCAGCCCGGCCGGGTGCGAGAGCGCACTCGGCCACCACATGTGCCGCCCGATGTCCAAGGTCAGCGCGGTCACGAGCACTGACCTGACGATGATCGTGTCCAGCAGCACGCCGAGCGCGACCGCGAACCCAATCTCGGTGAACTCCACCAGCGGCAGCGTGCCCAGCACCGCGAAGGTGCCGGCCAGCACCAGGCCCGCCGAGGTGATCACGCCACCGGTGGCGGCCAGGCCGGCTAGGGCGCCACGGCGGGTCCCGGACCGGATCGACTCCTCCCGTATGCGGGTCATCAAGAAGATGTTGTAGTCGATGCCGAGGGCCACCAGGAACACGAAGACGAGCAGCGGCACCGAGGTGTCGGCGCCTGCGAACCCGAACACGTGGCTGAAGAACAGCGAGGATATGCCCAGCGCCGCGCCGAACGAGAGCACCACGGTGACGATGAGCACGAGCGGCGCCACGATCGCCCGGAGCAGCAGGCCGAGGATGAGCAGCACCACGCCGAGGATGAGCGGAATTTCCACGTCCCGGTCATGAGCCGCGGCCGTCTCCACGTCCTGGTTGATGGCAGTGCCGCCGCCTACCTTCGCGTCGGCGCCAGGGATGGCGTGGACGGTGCTGCGTATCTTGTCCACCAGCGTGTAGGCGGCCGGGCTGTCCGGCGCCGGGATCATCGTCGCCTGCAAGAAGGACAAGCCGTCTTTGGTCACCGGCGCTGTGACCGACGCGATTCCCGGTGTATCGGCCAGCGCTGTCCTGACCGCCCCCGTACTGCCCGCGGTGGAGATCACCTGCACGGGCTCACCGGAACCGGCCGGGAAGTACTTGGCCAGTACGTTCTGAGCGGTGACTGAGGCCGGAGTGCCGCGGAACGACTGGGCCGTAGTAAGCGTCCCGAACTTGAACCCGATCAGGCCGGCCGAGCCAGCGGCGAGCAGGATGACCGTGACCACCCACACGCCACGCGGGCTGCGGCTGATGAGCTGGCCGACTCGGGACCATAGCCCGCGGCTGGTCGGTTCCGCTGTGCCGTACCTCGGCCGGACCGGCCAGAAGATCCACCGGCCGAAGACGACCAGCAGCGCGGGCAGCAGGGTGATCATCGAGATCAGGCCGACGCCGACGCCGATGGCCGCGACCGGGCCCAGCCCAGAGATGTCGTTGGATTCAGCGGCCAGCAGGCAGAGCATCCCGGTCACGACGGTCAGCCCGCTGGCGATGATGGCCGGCCCCGCCCGGTGCAGAGCGATCGCCATGGCCTGGTGCCGATCGGAGTGTCTGCGCAACTCCTCCCGGTACCTGGCCACCAGGAGCAGCGCGTAGTCCGTACTCGCGCCGATGACCAGGACGACCAGGATGCCCCCGCTTTGCCCGTTGACGGTCAGGTTGGCGTGCCGGACAAGCAGGTAGATGACCGCCTCGGCGACGGTCAGGGCTACACCCGCCGAAATGATCGGCATCAGCCATAGCACCGGACTTCGGTAGGTCAGCAGCAAGAGCACGATGACCACACCCAAAGCCGCGTACAGCAGGGTGGAGTCGATGCCCTTGAAGATCTTGAGCTCGTCGTTCGCGCTGGCAGCGGGCCCGCCGATGTAGACGCTGAGCCCGTCGGCATTCTTGGTCGCCGTGGTCTGTACGGTCGTGATGAAGCCGCTCAGGTCACTGTTGTAACCGAGGTCCGAGCCGACAACGGTCTCGATTGCCTTGTGGTCCGCGGACACCGTCGGCGGCGCAACCCGCCCATCTACCACACCCAGCGAGGCAAAGGACCGGGCGTCCGCATCCGCCTTGGCCAGGTCGGCCGAGGTAATCCCGCTATCGCGGACGTAGACGACCAGGGCCGGGTTGTAGTTCTTGTTCTGGAAGATGGACTGCTCGTTGAGTTCCTGGGTCGATTCGGCCGATGCGGGCAGGTACGAAGAGGCGTCGTTCTTCTCCGCTCCCTGCAGCTTCCCGGCCAGCGAGCCCAAGGCTGCGATGACCACGAGCCAGAACACGACGACAACCCACTTGGTTCGCCTGCCGCAAACGATGGCGATCAGCCGGTCTATGCCCCGCGGCTTGCCTTGGTCTGGTGATGTCTGCGGGCCGCCCGGCCTAGTCTGCCGATGGCGTGCTCCCCGTTCCTGAGTCTCTTGCGTCTGAGCCGTCCTGATGTCCCCGCCGGCGGCGGGGACATCAGGATCTGGCGTGTTACGGGGCGCCCCCGTGGAGCCGCGTGCCACGTCGTCCTCCTGCTCTCTGAAGTTTTTCCTAGAAAATACGATGTATCGCGTCATGTTCCCCTGTCAAGCTGTATCGCGAATTGCGCGATTTCGCTGTGGGCGATCACATCCAGACAAAATCCTAGGAAGCTGGCCTGCTTACCCTAAAAAGGGATCGGTTCCGGCGACAACCCGTTTTTTGCCGATGGGCGCGTTCGCCGGCCTCGGCGCGGCGCCCGGTGGGCTTCAGAGCAGGGTGAGCTGCTCGGATGATGCGGGGGAGAGGCGCACGGGATCGGCCGCTGCGGGGGCCCCGGAAGCCTGCGCGGGGGCCCGGGAGGCCGGCGCGGGGGCCCCGACAGCCTGCGCGGTCGGCCGCTCGGGCACCGGTCGCCGGCCGTGACCGAGGCCGGGCCTCGGCCGGCCGATGCCGTGCTTGTCAGCGAGCTCGCGGACCTGGCCCGCGATCTTGGCCTGGTAGGACTTCGGGGCGTACGCGCCCCGGCCGTACAGGTCCAGGTACCGGCCGACCAGGCCGGGNNTGGGCGGGGGAGTCGGACAGGAACGGCACCACCGGCCCCATGAGCACGCCGCAGCCCAGCCCGCGCTCGTTCAAGGTCGCGCACGCCTCGAGCCGACGGGCCGGGGCAGGCGTGCCGGGCTCGACGGATCGCCATAGCTCTTTATCGATAAATCCGACCGAGACGTTCAGCCCCACGTCGGTGATCTCGGCCGCCTCCGCGAGCAGGTCGATGTCCCGCAAGATCAAGGTGCCCTTGGTCAAGATGGAGAACGGGTTGGCGGCGTCCTTGAGCGCGGTGATGATGCCGGGCATGAGCTGGTAGCGGCCCTCGGCCCGCTGGTAGCAGTCCACGTTGGTGCCCATAGCGATGTGCTCGCCCTGCCAGCTGGGCGAGGCCAACTTCTTGCGGGTCAGTTCGGGCGCGTTGACCTTTACCACCACCTTGGTGTCGAAGTCCGCCCCCGCGTCGAGGTCCAGGTAGGTGTGCGTGTTCCGGGCGAAGCAGTTGTGGCTGACCACCCCGTTGGCGATGAAGTCGCCGGTGCCGGTGGTGATGTCGTACATCGGCACGTCCAGCCCGAGCGGCTCGATCGCGGCCACTTGGAGCTTGGCGTCGCTCTTGATTGCCACGCCGTCAATCGAGCGCTTCCGCATGATCGCAGGATCGACGGTATGGAAGAACCGCAGTACTTCCCGTAGACCCCCGCGCAGCCGGACGCACCTAAGCCCGTTCGGCCTCGTACTCGGCTCCACGACATAATCAAAGCCGAGTGCCTCCAGCGAGGAGACCGTCCAGTTGATAATCTCCGGATCGGTGTTCTGGATGCGCAGGCTTCCGCTGTAGCTGCCTTCGGCGTCGAAGATGCCGGCCAGGAAACCCTTGCGCCAGTCCAAGGTCGGATTCTCCGGCCAGCCGATCAGCCATTCGATCGTCTGGACGTCGTCGCGACGGCTAGTACGGATCGCGGTCATCTGGCGCCGCGTGGCCGACTCCTCACTAAAGGTGAATTCTCCGCACCGGATACCCACGTCGGCGAGGTAATCGGCGGTCCTGTCGAGCCCCTCCCGGTCGGCCAGCGCTAGCCGGAACTGATGGACCTGCGTACCGGCACACGGGTAGTGACCAATGGTGCCGTCGCCGCGGATCATCCCGCACAGGTAACCGCGCCGGTAAGCGGCCGTGTCCTTCGGCGGCTCCGCGAACCCGCCGACTCCCATCAGCTTGTTGTTGACGGTGAGGAATGGTCGCTGCAGCGGACCAGACTCGGCCCCCGTCACATGCTTCCAGCCACGCTCGGTCAGGAAACGGTGATCACCGCTGCAAATAAGCTGGGTGCCGCCCTCCAGGATGACCCGATAGGCAGGCTTTACCGTGGACCACTGCGCCAAGACGGTGGTGAGCGCGTACCGGCGATAGTAGCCTTCGCGGATCGTGCCGTAGATATCATCCCCGACCCGGACCTCGGCGATCGGCTTCGTGCCGCCGTCTGCCATCAAGATCGGCGTCTGACCGCTGACGCAATAAACACACGAATGCTGGCAGCCCCGGTAGGGGTTGATGGTCCAGCGGAACGCCATCCTGGACGCCTCGGGGACGCGGTTGACCACGGACTTGGCCTGGACCTCGTAGAAGGTCATGCCCCGGAAGCCCGGGGTGTCGAAGGTGCGGGCCACCGCCCCGCGCTCGATGAGCGGGAGCGCCACGTCCCGGCGCTCGGCCGGGAACAACGTCTCGTCGGCCGTGGTGTCCTGGTCGGCGGCGAGCTGATCGTCCAGCCGCAGATGGTCCCAGCGCATGAACCTCACGATAGAACGGTTTTTCGATCGAGGCAAACTTGACACGCTGCCGCTCGTCACGAATATTTAGCCCGATCGTGGGTAAGATCCGGCCCGGCAGGCGGATCTCACGATCTGGAAACAAGCGCAATACGAAGCCGGAACAATTGGATAAAGACGCCCTCCTGAGAGATAGTGAGAGGGTAGTCAACGGGACGCGAGGCGGAGGGGTGGCAGTATGGCCCTGTCGCAGGACGAGCAGCGAATGCTCGCGGAGATCGAACGGCGACTGGCTTCGGATGATCCCAGTCTCGCCTCCTCCCTGACGACTTTCCGTCGGCCGGGTCCTGCCACCGTGCTACGTTCCCCCCGGGCGCGCATCATCGGCTCGCTGTTCACGGTCCTATTGGTGGCAATGGTCTCGATGATGGTCTACGCAATGGTCCCGTTCCGCGCGCACACGCCCAAGCCGCCCGCGACCACCACGGCCGGCGCCACGACCCCCACGTCGATCTCGGCCGCGACCAGCAATGAGCCCAATCGAACGCCGCAGTCCTCCGGCAGCGTCAGCACCAGCGCCAAGGCGACGACCAGCCAGAGCACCTCGACCCGCTCAACGGCGACCGGTAACGCACAGCAGGCGAAGACTAGGCCCACCGACGCGGCGGCACTGTTTCCCGAGGCGGGCAAGACCAGTCCGTAGGCAGATTCGGCTAAGGATTCCCGCCACAGCTGGACCAGGTACCGTTCGAGCCCCTCGAGCGTCCTCTTCTCCTGCTGGAACTCATCGCTGAGCGGATTGCGGTGCCGGTCGAAGAGCGCCGTGTAGCGACGGGTCACCACATCGCGGTTGCTGGCGTAGACGCGGACCGAGTAGTCGCCGAACCCGCCGCCGAGGCGGAGCCCGTAAACGGCGGTGCCCGCCTGGCCCATGCTGATGCTCAGCTGCCCGCGCAGGTAGACGCTGCCCTTCGCTTCCTCGTCCCAGGCGTCGCCGCACGGCGGCGGAGCCCCGTCCCACTCCTCGAGGACGAGCCGCACGTTGATATCTTCCTGCAGGCTGCCCACCCATAGCTGCTCGCGGTTCGTGCTGATCAGGGCGCCGACCGGCGGCAGCGGACCGCCCGGGGCGTCGGGGTCTACGGCCGGGTCGTGAATCCGGAACATCCGTCGTTCCGGCGTCACCGGGATAACCAGCTGCAGAAGCCTGCGGCTCATGGCTCCCCCCTCAGCACGTTAATATCGTCGCATAACGGACTACTTAGCAAGCAAATCTAGCCCGCATACTCACAGCGTGAGGCCCGAACGCACTCTGAACTGCTGAGAGTAGCCACTTGACTACTGAACGCTTAAGTGTACCGTCGTAACTGAAATGAACCTTGTGTCCGATCTTGACCTGCCGGCGTTCGACTACACCGCGCCGGACTTCTCGGCTGATCTTTACCACCAGCAGCTCGCCGAAACCGTCCAGCAAGGCTGGCTAGCCAAGTCGCCGCTCGCTTACATCGTCCTGGATCACGACTCCGGTGAGTTCTTCCTGCGGTCACGGGTGACGGCGTTTCCCGGCCGGCAGATCGCGGAGTTCTTCGGGGTCACCGGCGGGCCCCTCGCTGACCACATCGACGCCAACATCTTGAACCTCACCGGCGAACAGCACCGGCGGCTGCGGGCACTGGTCGGCCCGGCGTTCACGCCCCGGCGCGCCGACCGCTGGCGCCCGGTGATGCGCGGCTTCCTGGAGGACCTGTGGTCCCAGGTAGCGTCCGACCGCTGTGACTTCGTGGCCGCGGTAGCCCGGCCCTTCCCCTCGCTGACCATCGCGACCGTGCTCGGCGCGCCGCGTCAGGACGCTGAGCGACTGCAGGAGTGGTCCAGCTGGGTGCAGCGGCAGTTCGATATCCGGGCCCTGGGCACCAACCGGGACGATATCGAGCGGGCCGTCATCGAGGTCCAGGACTACGTGACCGCGCTGCTCGAGGCCCGGCGCGACGCGCCCGCCGACGACCTGATCAGCGACCTGCTGGCGGCCCGGGAGGCGGGGGACGGGGAGGCGGGCCGGGACCGCCTGTCCGCCGCGGAATGCGTGCAGCTCGTCGCGAACCTGCTGGCCGGAGGGATCGACACCACCACCGCTCAGCTGGCGCACGCCATCCGGTTGTTCGCCGGGCATCCCGCCCAGTGGGCCCTGCTGGCCGCCGATCCCGCACTGGCCCCGCGCGCGGTCGACGAGGTGCTGCGGTTCGAGCCGGTCACGCCGTTCACGGCGCGGATCTGCCTGGAGCAGGTCGAGCACCGTGGCGTCATCTTCCCGGCTGGCACGATCGTGGCGATCTGCGCCGAACGGGCGAACCGGGAAGGCGGCTCGGGCGAGGAGTTCGACATCACCGCGACCCGCGACGCCCGGCTGCTCACGTTCGGCGCCGGGACGCATTACTGCCTGGGCTCCAACCTGGCCCGGGCGGAACTGGAAGAGGCCCTGGCGTTCCTCGCGCCGCGCACCCCTGATCTAGCCCTGGACGGGTCGCCGCACCTCGGCGGGGTCGAGGGCATCTACGGAATCGAGAAGCTCCCGATCATCTGGTCGGGCTCAGCCCCGGTGAGCTCCGGGCCAGAAGTCACATAAGCAGCCCGTGCTCGTCCGCGGCGAGCACGTCCCCGAGGGGTTTGCCCGATGCAGGCACCAGTACGAGGCACCAACTGGAGGTCACTCAACGTTCCCACTCGGCTACCAGAACGGACATCCGTGCCGGTCCTGAGCCTTGAGCTGACTCGCGACGCCGAGCAACACCCCGATACCGGCCCCAATACCGTCACCGGCGCCGCCGTGCGTGCGCGCCGCACCCTCATGCTGGCCGTCTGCTGCCTGAGCCTGTTCATGGTCGGGCTGGACAACACGATCGTGAACGTGGGGCTGCCGTCCATCGGCCGTGACCTGCACGCGGGTGTGTCGGGCCTGCAGTGGACAATCGCTGCATACACCGTCACGCTGGCCGCCCTGCTGATGTTCTCCGGCGCGGTCGCGGACCGGATCGGCCGCCGAACGGTCTTCCAGGTCGGTCTCTCGTTGTTCACCCTCGGTTCGTGGCTGTGCAGCCTGGCCCCGAGCCTAGGCTGGCTGATCGGTTTCCGGATCCTGCAGGGGGTCGGCGGCTCGATGCTCAACCCGGCCGCCCTCGGCATCATCACCAATACCTTCACCGGCCGAGCCGAACGGGCCCGCGCGATCGGGGTCTGGGACGGAGTGTTCGGCCTGTCGATGGCGCTGGGACCGGTCCTGGGCGGCGTGCTGGTCGGTGCGGTCGGCTGGCGCGGGATCTTCTGGGCCAATATCCCGGTGGGCCTGGCCGCCATCGCGCTGACCGCGCTGTTCGTGCCGGACTCCAAGGCGCCACGGTCCCGCCGCGCGGACCCGGTAGGCCAGTTCCTCATCATCGTGCTGCTCGGATCACTCGCCTACGCGATCATCGAGGGGCCCGCTTACGGCTGGCGCTCACCGGAGATCTTCGGCTTCTTCGCGCTGTCCGTGGCCGCGCTGGCCGTGCTGCTCGCCTATGAGCCGCGCCGCGCGGAGCCCATGATCGACTTCCGGATCTTCCGCAGCGTGCCGTTCGCGGGCGCTAACCTCACCGCGGTCTGCGCCATCGCCGCGATGGCTGGGTTCCTGTTCCTGTCCACCCTGTACCTGCAGGACGTGCGGGGCCTGTCCGCGCTGCAGGCCGGCCTGACCATCTTGCCGATGCCGGTGGTGATGGCCCTGTGCGCGCCGATGGCGGGCCGCATGGTGGCCAAGCGCGGTCCGCGGGCCCCGCTGGTCATCGCGGGCGCGGCGCTCACCCTGAGCAGCGCGGCGCTGTCCCAGCTCACCGGCACGACCGAACACCTGTACCTGATCATCACCTACGCCTTGTTCGGGGTCGGGGCCGGCATGGTCAGCTCGCCGATCACCAACGGGGTCATGTCCGGGGTCCCGAAGACCCAGGCCGGCATGGCGTCGGGCATGAACTCCTCCAGCCGCCAGCTTGGCCAGTCGCTGGGCGTGGCCATCGTCGGCTCGGTCCTGGCCGCCAGCATCCGCGGGTCGATGCGGGACGGGTTCGTCCACGCGGCCCACGCGAGCTGGTGGATCCTGGCGGGCTGCGGGTACGGCGTTCTGCTGCTCGGCCTGCTCTGCACCACCCAGTGGGCCAGGTCCACCGCGTCGCGCCTGGGCTGACCGGTCCGAAGGCGCGCCGGGATGCGCGAGCTTGTGTCGCGGATCGTTACCAGCGGTGACGAATCTCTCAGCCGCCCGGGCTTGCGCTCGCCAGGTCGGCGCAAATATTCAGGTGTAGAGAGGCAATCGTTCGCACCAGCCAATTCGGGTGATACCGCTGCCAGAGCTCAGCCGCCGTCGCCGCACGCTCGTGCTCGTCATCTGCTGCCTCAGCCTGTTCATCGTCGGCTTGGACACCACCGTCGTCAACGTCGCGCTACCGGCCATCGGGCGGGACCTGCGCGCCTCGGTAGCCGGGCTGCAATGGACAATCGACGCCTACACGCTCGTGCTGGCCAGCCTGCTGATGCTGTCCGGCGCGACCGCCGACCGGGTCGGCCGCCGCCGGACGTTCCAGATCGGCCTGGCCGTGTTCACGGTCGGCTCCGGGCTGTGCAGCCTCGCGCCCGGGCTCGGCTGGCTGATCGCGTTCCGCATGGTGCAGGCGATCGGCGGGTCCATGCTCAACCCGGTCGCGATGTCGATCATCACCAATACGTTCACCGACCGCGCCGAACGCGCCCGGGCGCTCGGGGCCTGGGGCGGCACGTTCGCCCTGTCGGTAGCGCTCGGCCCGGTGCTGGGCGGCATCCTGGTCGAATCCGTCGGCTGGCGGGGTGTGTTCTGGGTCAACATCCCGGTCGGCCTGGCCGCCATCGCGCTGACTGCCCGGTTCGTGCCGGAGTCCCGGGCGCCCAGAGCGCGCCGACCGGACCCAGCCGGACAGGCACTCATCGTCGTGATGCTCGGCTCGCTGACCTACGCGATCATCGAGGGCCCCACGGACGGCTGGCACTCGCCGGAGATCCTGGGGCTGTTCGGGGTGGCGGCGGTGGCCCTGGCGGTCTTCGTGGCCTACGAGGCACGCCGCACCGAGCCGGTGCTCGATCCCCGGTTCTTCCGCAGCGTGCCGTTCGCCGGGGCGGTGCTGACCGCGATCAGCGCCTTCGCCGCCCTCGGCGGCTTCCTGTTCCTGGCCACCTTGTACCTGCAGGACGTACGGAATATGTCCGCCCTGGTCGCCGGGCTGCACATGGTGCCGATGGCGGCGGTCATGGCGGTCGGGGCGGTGGTGTCCAGCCGCGTCCTGGCCCGCTGGGGCGGGCGGCTGCCGACCCTGATCGCGGGCGCGGGGATTGCGGCCGGAGGCCTCCTGCTGTACGGGATCACGACGTCGTGGTCCACGCTGCACATCGTCGTCGCGTTCAGCGTCTTCGGCCTCGGGTCCGGCATGGTCAACGCGCCCATCACCCAGGCGGCGGTGTCGGGCATGCCCTTCGCGCAGGCGGGCGTGGCCTCGGGGATAGCGTCCACCAGCCGGCAGGTCGGCACGTCGCTGGGCGTAGCGATCAGCGGCTCGATCCTGGCCGCGAACCTGCACGGCCCGCTCCGGGCCCGGTTCGTCGCGGCCAGTCACGCCGACTGGCTTCTGCTGGCGGGTTGCGGGGCGGCGATCATGGTGCTGGGCCTGGTCACCAACGGCCGGTGGGCGATGCAGACCGCGGCCCGCACCGCGGCCAGGTACGAAGCCACCGACGACCGAACCCCCGCCATGACCCGCTGACCGCTACCGCTCGCGCGGTTCCCTGCTAGCTGCCTCAGGCCTCCTGACGGCTGCTGCTGCTAGCCTGCGATCCGCTGCAGACCGGGGAGGTCAAGAATCGTGATCCTGCGCTGACCTGTGTGGATCAGGCCACGTTTTCTCCAGTTGCCGTACGCACGTGTGATGGTGGCCCGCGAGGTGCCGGCCAGGCTAGCCAGTTCCTCCTGCGACAACGGCATCACCACGTAAGTGGCGCCGTTCACTTCGCGGCCGTGCCGTCCGGCCAGATCGAGCAGGAGAGCAGCCAGTCGCTGCGCACCGGTCGTTACAGCGCGCCGACGGAGCAGGGTGTCCGCGTCGTTAAACTTCCGCGTCACGACGCGCCGGTAAGCGCGATCGGCTCCCTGGCTGGCGTCCAGGAATGAACTGAACTTTTCATACGGCACGGTGAGCGCTCGTACCTTGCCTACGGCTTGGATCGTGGCGTTACGCCGTCCGGTGGTCTCACCTCCGGTCTCCCCGACGATGTCACCGTCACCGCGCAACGCGAGCACGATTTCGTGCCCATCCCTGGTCGTGGAAAGGATCTTGACCCATCCGGCCAGCAAGACGTACACGTGCGTGGCCGGATCGCCCTCCAGGCAGATAGTCGCCCCAGGTGGATAGTCCCTGGGCATCCCGAGACCGGACAGGGTGTCCTGTTCATCTCGAGAGAGCAGAGTCCAGAATCCCTGCCCAGATCCCATCCCCTGCATCGTCATGTCACCGTCGGAAATGACTTATCTCGCGGCACGCGGGTAATAGCCGACACTGGCTCTAACAATGAGCCTTTTACGGGCCATTGACAAATCCTGAGGTGACATGTGCCTTCTCGGCCCCCCTCACAGGCCGAGGAGGATCACGACGGTCCAGACCAGGAAGTACGCGGCGACGATGTAGGTCCAGGTGTCAGCGGTCTGGGCACGGCGCCGGGCCAGCCGGGCCGCACCGATCATCAGATGGGCGCGCGCCCACGTCCACTCCTGCGGATCGGCTCCTGTCGGCGGCAGCGTCAGCCACCCGGCCCGCGGGTCGATCGGGGCGCCCGTTTTCCAGCGCATCTCGCTGAGCGCGTTGTGCACCGGCCGGTTGGCCAGGGCCAGCATGATGACCGCGGTCAGCCAGCACAGCAACAGGCCGGACAGCAGGCCGGCGTTGACCGCGCCGGTTACGCCCGGTCGCATCGCGCGGCCCGAGAACGCGGCCTCCAGGGCGATGGCGATGGTGATCGCGCTCAGCACGCCTCCGCCCAGGAACATGCTGCTGCGGGTGTCACGTAGCAGCCATGCCATCTCGCCGATGGCTTCTTGGGCGGGCCCCTGATCTGGCTGGGCCCGATCAGGCAGGCCGCGGCCGTGGGGATTGTGTCCCCGCGCCGGCCGGTCCGGCCAAGATGGTCTTCCGATTGTGGCGACGGCCATCGCACTTGCCTCCGTACTTGTGCTTAACCTTCTGGGTTAAGCCAAGCAGGTGCGCCGATTGGCCGCTGTGCCACACGAGCCAGCGCCCCTGTATCAAGTGACGCAGTATCAAGTGACGCAAGAGTGCCCGCCGGGGCTAGCCGCAACCGCAGGCCCCGCCACAGCATCCTCCGCCGGAGCTGGGCTGACCAGCCGAGCGGCCGGACGCGACGCCGCCCACCGAGACCGTCGACAGGAGCTTCACGGTGTCGTCATGACCCTGCGGACAGGCACAAGGCGCTGACGACTCGGTCATCGGGCGGCTCAGCTCGAACGTGTCGCCGCAGGCACGGCATCGGTACTCATAGCGTGGCACGACGCCAGTCTACCCGCCGGCCCGCTGGCCGGTGTGATCCGCGGCGCCCGCCACGGGCGCGGCGCCCGCCACGGACGCGGAGTCACCGTTCGCGGAGGTGAGCGACGGTTCGTTCGGAATAATGGTCTTGAGCACGGGCGACACGCCGGCGTCGCCGTAGTAGTACTGCTTGCCGCGCAGCAGGGACACCAGCGCCCCGGTAACCGCCATGATCGCCGCGGCGGTGAACACGATGACCAGGCCGTGATGGAATGGCGCCTCGATCAGGCTCGGGAAGAACTGCCTGCCGGTGAGCAGGGCGACCTTGTCGGCGGGCAGCTTGGACAGCACGCCGTAGGGCGCCAGCAGGTTCTGCACCGGGTTGTAGCCGAGCAGTGAGGCGAAAACCGTGCTGACCGGCGGCAGGTGGCTGACATGGGTGGCCACCGAGGCCGGCACGCCCTGGGCGATCAGTCCCTTGCTCAGGGTCTTGGGCAGGGTCGAGGCCAGACCGGCGATCAGCAGCGAGAAGAAGATGCCGATGGACAGCGACATGCCGGAGTTCTGGAAGGTCGACCGCATCCCCGACGCCGAACCGCGCTGGCTGGGCGGTACCGCGCTCATGATCGCGGAGGTGTTGGGGGCGGCGAACAGTCCGGAGCCGACCCCGTTGCCGAAGATCAGCAGCGCGAACACCCAGTACGGGAAGACAATGGGGAGGAGCATCAGCCCGGTGAAGCAGGCCGCGGCGACCAGCAGCCCGGAGGTCGCGAACAGCCGCTGCCCGTACTTGTCGGACAAGGTGCCCGCGATCGGCCCGGCGATCAGGAAACCCGCGGTGAGCGGGAGCATGTAGATCCCGGCCCACAGTGGCGTCACCGTGAAGTCGTAGCCGTGTAGCGGCAGCCAGATGCCAGCCAGCCAGATGACCAGCATGAACTGCAGGCCGCCGCGGGCGATGGAGCCGAGCAGGCTGGCCGCGTTGCCCGCCGCGAAGGCTCTGATCTTGAACAGGCCCATCTGGAACATCGGCTCGGCGATCTTGGTCTCGAAGACGCAGAACGCGGCCAGCACGACCACGCCGCCGATCAAACCGGTGATGATCAACGGGTTGGTCCATCCGGTCGCGTGACCGCCGTAGGGCCGGATCCCGTAGGTGATGGCGACCAGCAGCGAGCTGAGGCCCACCGCGAACATGATGTTCCCGACCCAGTCGATCTTGGCCCGCTTGGTGGTCGCGATCTCGCGCAGGCTCTTATAGGCCCAGATCGTGCCGAACAGCCCGATCGGCACGTTCACCCAGAACACCAGGCGCCAGTTCACCGCGGCCAGCAGGCCGCCGAGCAGCAGCCCGACGAACTGCCCGGAGATCCCCGCGATCTGGTTGACGCCTAGCGCCATGCCGCGCTTGTTGGCCGGGAACGCGTCGGTCAAGATCGCGGCCGAGTTCGCCATCAGCATCGCGCCGCCGAACGCCTGCACGAACCGCCACCCGATGAGCCACATCGCCCCGTGGGTGCCGGTCAGCGGATCCAGCGACAGCGCGATCGAGGCCAAGGTGAAGACTACGAAGCCCAGGTTGTAGATCCGGACCCGGCCGAACATGTCGCCCAGCCGCCCCAGGGTCACCACCAGCACCGACTGAACCAGCAGATACCCGATGATCATCCAGAGCAGGTAGGTCACGTTGCCCGGGGTGAGCGGGTTCAGGTGAATGCCGCGGAAGATGGCGGGCATCGCGACGATGACGATGGACGCGTCGATCGTCGCCATCGTCATGCTCAGCGTCGTATTGGACAGGGCGATCCATCTGTACCTATCGGACTGCTGGTCGCCTGATGTCCCGTTCACATGATCCGAGTCCACGCTTTGCCGCACGTTAACCCAGTCTACCGCGAGACACTTGCTTAATGGCAACTATTTATCTCGCCGACTTTCAACCGTCTGGCGCGCCGTTGCCGGGAGCGACTGGAGCGGGCCCGGAAACCGGGCGCTGGCTCCAGAAGATGTAGTACACGGCGGTCAGGGCGATCAGGACGAACGCGATGATGGCGTTGAACAGCGAGACCACGATGGCGACCACGTAGACGCCGGCGCCGCCGACGAAACGCAGCCGCGCGGCCCAGTGCACCTGCGACGGCAGCGGCTCGGTCCGGTGATCGCCGTGCAGCGTCCACTCGAAGATCGAGCCGAAGCCGATCGACATGCCCAGGAACACCGCGCTGTACAGGACCATGGCGACCTTCACGTCCGGGCCGCCGACCGGTAGGTACTGTGCCACGGTCGCGGTCGAGAACGGGATCAGCACGACGAAGAGCAGCACGACCAGGTTGAGGAAGAGTAGCGTCCGGTCCACCAGCGCGAGGCTCTTGATCAGCACGTGGTGATTGACCCAGATGATGCCGATGATGAAGAAGCTCAGCAGATAGGCCGCGAACGACCACCGGTGTTCCCAGAGCTGGTGCTGCAGCTTGATGCCATGCCCCGGTCCCTCGATGGTGAGGTTGAGCGCGAGCAGGGTGATCGCGACCGCGAAGACGCCGTCGCTGAACGCCTCCAGCCTGGTCCGGTCCACATCGGTATCCTCCGCCGCTTTCCCGCCGGCCGTGTCCATTTATGCCGAACGGCCGGCCGTCGCAGCGGCCAGACTCGCGTCTTGCTTGCGCGGGCGGCGCCGCGGGTGCATTCTGTCGGCCATGACCCGGGACGGCAGCGGTCCTGCGGGCAAGACCACCAGGCGGGCGTTTCTCGGCCTGGGCGCGGTCGGGATCGCTGCCGCGGCGGCTGGGTGCACCAGCGCTGAGTCCACGTCGGCCGCGATCGGCGCGACCCCGCGCGCCAGCACGGGTCACCGCGTGGTGTCGGAGAACTCCCGGCCCGGTGATCCGCACTGGCAGATCCGGCACCTCGGGGCGGCGAACGCGATCATGGGGTACGCCGGCGCGGCCAGCGTGCTAACCGGCCAGTCGTTCCCGTTGTTCGTGTCGACCACCGCGGCGGGGTTCCGGGTCCAGGCCTTCCGGCTGGGCTGGTACGGCGGCGACGGCGCCCGCCAGGTCTGGCAGTCCGGTCCGCTGCGCGGCCACCGGCAGAACGCGTCGGGCCTGACCGGCTCGACCAACACCGTGCAGACCGTCTGGGACCCGGTCACCGAGGTCCCGACCGACGACTGGCCCGCGGGCGCGTACCTCCTCCGCCTGGACGCGGACTCCGGCGCACAGCGGTACGTGCCGGTGACGGTCCGCTCGGCCAGCACCGCGGGCCAGGTCGTGCTCAAGGCCGCCGTCGCGACCTGGCAGGCCTACAACACCTGGGGCGGCTACGACCTGTATGTCGGCCCCGGCCAGTCCTACGCGAACCGGTCGCTGGCGGTCAGCCTGGACCGGCCGTACGACCTCAACGGCGCGGACATGTTCCTGACCTACGAGCGCAACGTAGTCGTGCTAGCCGAGTCCCTGGGGCTTCCGCTGGCCTACGTGACCGGCATGGACATCGCCGCCGATCCGGACCTGCTGGACGGGGCCAGCGCGCTGGTTTCCGGCGGGCACGACGAGTACTGGACACCGGCCGAACGCTCGAACGTGACCGCGGCCCGCAACGCCGGGGTCAACCTAGCCTTCCTCGGGGCCAACGCGATGTTCCGGCGGACCAGGCTGGACGACAGCGCCCGGCTGGTCATCTGCTACAAGACCAGCTATACCGAGGACCCCATGTACGGGGTGGACGACGCGCTGGTCACCAGCGACTGGCGCGAGCCGCCGGACCCCGACCCGGAGTCCTCCTTGATCGGCACTATCTACGAGGGCTATCCCGCCGTCGCGCCGTACGTGGTGGTATCCCCGGATAGCTGGGTGTTCGCCGGGACCAGCGTGCCCGAGAGAGCCAGCTTCCACAATCTGATCGGCGTCGAGTACGACCGGGTCAACCCGGCCTACCCGGTGGAGCGGCCGATCCAGGTGCTGTCCCACTCGCCGCTGGTCTGCCAGGGCGCGTCCAGCTTCGCCGACTCGGCCTATTACACGCACTCCGGCGGGGCCGGGGTGTTCAACTCGGGCACGATGCGCTGGGTCGGTGCGATCTACGGCGACCGCCCGCACGGCATCCGCGGCCGCACGCCCGCCTTCGTCCAGCAGGTGACCACGAACGTGCTCCGGGCGTTCGCCGACGGGCCCGCCGCGGCCAATTACCCCGCCCACGACAACCTGGACGCGATGCACGAGTACGTCGGCGACCCCATCGGCAATCCGGGAAACCTGCAGTGACCCGCTCGTCCGGAATCTGCTCGTCC
>PLDT01000469.1:0-5910 GCA_003136255.1 Actinomycetota bacterium | reverse complement strand
GCCAGCCAGAGCAGGGCCAGTTCCCGCAGGGCCGACAGGTTCCCGGAGCGGAAGTAGTTGGTCAGCGCGGCGTCGATCTTCTCCGGCGGGTAGATGTTCCCGTGCGCCATCCGGCGGCGCAGCGCCTCGGCCGTCATGTCGACCAGCTCGACCTGGTCCGCGGACCGCACGATGGCATCGGGCACCGTTTCCCGCTGCGGCACGCCGGTGATCTTCTCGACCACGTCGTTGAGGGATTCCAGGTGCTGGATGTTGACTGCGGAGATCACGTCGACGCCGGCGTCGAGGAGTTCCTCGACGTCCTGCCACCGCTTCTCGTTGCGGGACCCCGGGACGTTGGTGTGCGCGAACTCGTCGACCAGGGCGATGTGCGGCCGGCGGGCCAGCACCGCGTCCAGGTCCATCTCCTCGAAGGTGGACCCGCGGTGCTCCAGCCGGGCGCGGGGGATGACCTCCAGCCCGTCGAGCAGCGCGCTGGTGTGCGGCCGCCCGTGCGCTTCGGCGAACGCCACCACCACGTCGGCGCCGCGTTCGGCGCGGCGGTGCCCCTCACTGAGCATGGCGTAGCTCTTACCGACGCCGGCCGCGGATCCGAGGTAGATCCGCAGGTGCCCGCGTCCGGGCCGCCCCCCGGAATCGCCGTCGGAGCCGGCGCCTACCCGGCCGTCGTCCTCAGCCATGTCCGGCACCTCAGGCCGGACGGCCCGGAGCCGCGGTCCGCTGGAAGAACGCGCTGGACGGACGCTGCCAGAGGAACACCACCGCGGCGCAGGCGATCAGCCAGCCGAGCGTGGTCAGCACCTTGGTCAGGCCGAGGCCTGGATGCTTGCTGACCAGGACGCCCAGGAAGCCGAGGGTGTGCAGTCCGAACAGGATGGTGCCGGTGACGCGGGCCCAGCTCCGGCCGGCCCGGCAGGCCCGCGCGATCCCCAGCCACAGCGCGATCTCGATCACCGACAGCACCACGGTCAGCGCCGCCACGCCGCCGACGGTCGTGTGGTGCGCCGCGGCCTGGACCGGGTGCTTGGAGATGATGGTGCTGGCCACGATGATGACGCCGATCGCGTAGACCACCGCGAAGCCGGCTCCCGCGTACATCAGCCCGACCGCGTTGCGCATGCTGTCCGGCAGCGAAGCAGGCAGCGAAGCGGCCGGCACCCGCGCGACCTGGTACGGCTGCGGGTAAGCGACCGGCTGGGCGTTCGGGAGGTACCCGCGCGGCGGCGCCGGCGATCCCTGCGCCCCGCTGTAGCCCTGCGGCTGAGGGTAGCTATGCGACGGGCTGTATCCCCGCGGACCAGGAAGACCCTGCGCTGACGGCGGCACCGGACCCAAGGGACCCACCGGACCCACCGGACCCACCGGGCTCAGCGGCGGCGCCGACGCCGTCACCGGATACGAGAGCTCCGCGGTGCTCCGGCCCGGCCCCTTGGTCTCCCGCTCCAGCCGGGCCTGGTAGGCCCCGATCACGTTGGCCACCGGCCGCGGCCAGAACGCCACCGCGGACGGCCCGGTACCCTGGTCCCGCCCGGCGATCGCGGCGGCCAGCGCCGCGGGGGTCGGCCGGGCGGCCGGGTCCTTGGCCAGGCAACCGGAGATGATCCCCCGCAGCGCGGGCGGCACCCGGTCCAGGGCGGGGTCGGCGTGCACCACCCGGTACAGGACGGCGGCCGCGGTCCCGGTGCCGAACGGCCCGGCCCCGGTAGCCGCGTACGCGATCACGCACCCCAGGGCGAACACGTCGCTCGCGGGCCCGGCCGGCTTGCCCTCGGCCTGCTCGGGCGACATGTAGCCCGGCGTACCGAACACCACCCCGGCGGCGGTCAGCATGGTCCCGTCGGTGGCCCGGGAGATGCCGAAGTCGATCACCCGCGGGCCGTCCGTGGCGAGCAGGACGTTGGGCGGCTTGAGGTCGCGGTGCACCACCCCGCCCGCGTGGATGGCCGCCAGCGCCTCGGTCAGCCCGGCCAGCAGCGGCCACAGCGCGGGCTCGGGCAGCGGCCCGTTCTCGCTGACCACCTGGTCCAGCGACGGGCCCGGCACGAACGCGGTGGCCAGCCACGGCGGGCGCTCGTTCAGCCCGCTGGCCACGACCGGCGCGGTGTAGATCCCGCTGACCGCCCGGGCCGCGGCGACCTCCTGGGCGAACCGGTGCAGGAACTCCTCGTTTCCGGCCAGATCGGGGTTCACGACCTTGATGGCGACCGCCCGGCCGGCCGGTGACAGGCCGAGGTAGACCCGGCCCATGCCGCCCGAGCCGAGCTGGGCCTGCAGCCGGTACTCGCCGATCACCCGTGGGTCGTCCGCCGCCAGTACCTTCATCTTCGCTCCCGGTGCCGTGTCCTGCGCCTCACTAGGCTAACCCGGCACCTTTGAAGAACGGGCCGGACCGGCGCCGCCAGAGCAACAGCACTGACCCGCCGCCCATCAGCCAGATGGCACCGATCAGGACCGTCCCGATGAGGCCGGCCGCGAAGTGCCGGTACCCGATCAGGACCAGGAGCGCGACAACCGTATACAGGCCGAAGAACACGGTGCTGGCCACCCGGGCCCAGTTCTTCCCGCTCCGGGCGGCCCGGGCCACCCAGAGCCACACCGTGACCTGGATGACCAAGCTGAGGGCCGCGACCACCACCTCGCTGCCGAGCGTGAGCGACGCGAACGGATCCTTGCCCTGGTCGACGATCAGCACCGCGCAGATCGCCCAGATCAGCGCGTAGGCGGCGGCGGCGTACATCAGCCTGACCGCGCCGCGGACGCTATCCGGCATGGCGACCCGCGACCGGCCCCGCAGCGCCGTGGCCCGGCGCCCGGCGGTCCCCTCGGCGCCGATGTCGGCCGGGCCAGGGGGAAACGTCTCCCGGGCGCCGGCCTGGCCGCCGTGCGCGCCCGGGACATCCTCCGTACCGTCCTGCGCCCCCGGTGCAGCGTGGTCCTGCGGCTTCCCGGGACGAGGGGACGCCCCGTACGCAGGCTGCCCCGGATAGGCGCCAGCGGATACCCCGTACGTCGTGGAGTCGCCCTCCGCCAGCGGCTCCCCCTCCGACATCTGCGCCTCGAGCTGAGGCTGATACGTACTGATGAGGTTGGCGACCGACGGCGGCCAGAACGACACGGCCATCGGCCCCGTCCCCCGCCCCCGCCGGCCGAGCTCGGCCGACAGGGCCTTGGGTGTCGGCCGCGCCGCCGCGTCCTTGGCCAGGCACCCCGCGACCAGTTCTCGCAGCCCGGCCGGGAGCTGGTCCAGGGCGGGCTCGGAATGGACCACGCGGTACAAGATGCTGGCCGGGGTTCCCTCGCCGAACGGCGGGGAACCGGTAGCCGCGTAGGCGATCACGCACCCGAGGGCGAAAACGTCGCTCGCCGGGGTCGCGGGGTTGCCCTCGGCTTGCTCGGGTGACATGTAACCGGGCGTGCCGAACATCGCACCCGTTTGCGTCACCGCCGCGGCTTCGACCGCGCGGGAGATGCCGAAGTCGATGACCCGCGGCCCGTCGGCGGCCAGCAGCACGTTGGGCGGCTTGAGGTCACGGTGCACCACCCCGCAGGCGTGGATGGCCTGCAGCGCCTCGACCAGCCCGGCGAGCAGCGGCGTCAGCGCCGACTCGGGGAGCGGTCCGTGCTCGCGCACCACCTGGGCCAGCGAGGGACCGGGGACGAACCCCGTGGCCAGCCACGGAGGGTGGTCGTCCAGGCCGGTGGCGACGACCGGTGCGGTGTAGATCCCGCTGACCGCCTTCGCCGACGCGACCTCATACTGAAACAGGCGCAGGAAATCAGAGTCGCTGGCCAGCGAGGGATGGACGACCTTGATCGCCACGGCCCGACCGGCGGGCGACAGCCCGAGGTAGACCCGGCCCATGCCGCCCTCGCCCAGCCGCCCGCGCAGCCGGAACTCTCCCAGCAACCGCGGGTCGTCCGCGGTCAAAGCCTTCATGCCAGCTCCCGGTTACGGCCCGCCCCGATCATAAACCCGTGGCCTTATTGACCGTTCGCGCAGTTCATGATCATTTGACGGGGATTACCCTGCGTACCACATTCTGCGGTATTTCTGGCAGCCGCGGACGGTCTACGCGCGGACAGGTCCCGTCGGGCCCGAGAACGGCCGTCCGCGGATGGCATATTTTGCCAGTCGCACAGTGCTTCAGGGCTGGTAGGGGGCCGTCAGGGCTGGTAGCGGTAACCCATGCCGGGTTCGGTGAGCAGGTGACGCGGCCGGGCCGGGTCATCCTCCAGCTTCCGGCGCAGCCGCGCCATGTGGAAGCGCAGATAGTTGGTGCGCTGGCCGAACCCGGGCCCCCACACTCCGGTCAGGATCTGGGCCGACCCGACGAGCTGGCCCGGGCGCGGCAGCAGGATCTCCAGGATCCCCCACTCCGTCGGCGTGAGACGCAGCATCTCCTCCGACTCGCCGGAGCCGCCAGGCCCAGCGGCGCCGAGCCCGGAGCCGCCCGCAGCACGGGTCACCCGGTGGCTGGTCAGGTCCACCAGCCACCTGCCGATCGTGGCCTGGTGCGGCCGGCCCGGATCGTTCTCACCGTCGTCGCGCCGCAGCGCGGCGCGCAGCCGGGCCAGCAGTTCGGCCATGGCGAAGGGCTTGGTGACGTAGTCGTCGGCCCCGACGTCCAGGGCGCCGATCTTGTCCCCGGGACTGGCCCGGCCGGACAGCACGATGATCGGGGCCCTGGACCAGCGGCGCAGCTCGACGATCACCTCGGTGCCGTCGATGTCGGGCAGGCCGAGGTCGAGGATGACGGCGTCCGGCGGCTGGCTCGCGGCCAGGGCCAGCGCCTCGCGCCCCGTCCGCGCCGTGACCACGTCGTACTGCCGGGCCCGCAGGTTGATGCGCAGCGCTCGGAGCAGCTCGGGTTGATCCTCGACGATGAGGACCGCGTTGGCCCTGGCCCGGCCGGAACCCGGGGCGCCGGGAGGCCCCGCAGGTTCCGGCCGGGGGTCTCCCGGCTCAGCCATCACCAAGCTCAGCCGGACTTGGCCGACAGCTCGTCGAGCTTGATGTTCAGCGTGAGCACGTTGACCGTGGGCTCGCCCAGGAAGCCGAGCGTACGGCCGGTGATGTTCTCGGTGACCAGGTTGCGGACCTCGGAGGCCGGCAGGTGCCTGGCCGCGGCCACCCGGTCGACCTGGATGTACGCGTTCGCGGGCGTGATGTCCGGGTCAAGGCCCGAGCCCGAGGCGGTCACCGCGTCCGGCGGTATCTCCGAGATCGGCACGTGNNTGGTCGGCCCGAGGTTGCTCGCGGCCGAGTAGAGCGGGTCGCAGCCGTAGTCGTTCTTCTCCCCGGCGACCACCGCATCCGAGGGTCGTGGCTGGAAGTACTGCGGCAGCGGGTTGCCCTTGGCGTCCACGAACTCCTGGCACAGCAGGCCCGACCCCACGACCTGGCCGTTGTAGCTGACCAGCGAGCCGTTGGCCTTGTTGTGGAAGGCCGCCTGGCCGATGCCCAGCATGATCAGCGGGTAGATGAACCCGCAGATCACGGTGAACACCAGCAGGGTGCGGAACGCCGCGATGTGCTGCCTGACAAAGACGGGAAGGCGGTTCATGCCGGTCACTTTCCAAATCCGGGGATGAGCTGGACGATCAGGTCGATGACCCAGATCCCGACGAACGGGATGATCAGCCCGCCGATGCCGTAGATGACCAGGTTCCTGCGCAGCATCGACTGCGCGGAGGCCGGCCGGTACCGCACTCCGCGCAGCGCCAGCGGGATCAGCGCCACGATGATCAGCGCGTTGAAGATGATCGCCGAGGTGATCGCCGACTTCGGGCTGTACAGGTGCAAGACGTTGAGCTTGCCCAGGTCCGGGATCACCGAGGAGAACATGGCCGGGATGATCGCGAAGTACTTGGCCACGTCGTTGGAGATGGAGAAGGTGGTCAGCGCGCCCC
>PLDT01000332.1:7628-8151 GCA_003136255.1 Actinomycetota bacterium | reverse complement strand
ACTAGGACACAGGATGCTCACCGACGGCAAGGACATTGTCGTGATTGACGAGTGGCCGGACGCAGATACGTTCAATAAGTTCTTCGCGGGTGCCGCGAGGATGGGAGAGTTCCTCAGCGGAGCAGGCGTCGTCGGAGAGCCAGAGGTAACGGTGCTCGACGCTGTGGATATGGCCGGCCAGTTCTAATCGTTCCTGCGACAGGAGCGATACTCACCACCGGCTCGTCCCGGACGGCTACACATCGAAAGCGGGTCAGGCCTAAGGGCGGCCGCCTCACCACCGGCAAGGCGGCCGCCTTTACCCTGGACAGCACGCTGCGACTGTGCGGCGCCGCCAGCGCCCGCTCTTAGGCGGGAACGGCTCCGGCAGCGCCTACCGCGGACCGGCCGGGTACGCCGCTGCCCGCCACGTCGGTGACGTTCGTCTCGGTCGTTGTCTTGTCGAGGCCGAGTCCGGTGAGGATGCCTGAGCCAGCTTCGAGTTCGAGCAGTGCGAGCAGGATGTGTTCGGTGCCGATGTAGT
>PLDT01000332.1:502-7557 GCA_003136255.1 Actinomycetota bacterium | reverse complement strand
ATCTCGTCATTACCGGCGGCGCGAGCTTCGTTCTGAGCGGATATGACGACGTTCTTGGCGCGCAGGGTGAATCGGCTGAAGCCGTCGTTGGCGTCGATCCCAGTTGCCTCGCCGGGAACCTTCGGCACAAATCGCTTGCGCGCCGCCTGCTTAAGTTGTCGATGTTGACATCGTCAACCCTGAGTTGTCGCCGCCCGCGCCCACGTGGAGGTCGTAATCGCGCCTCAGATGGACGGAATGTTGCCACCGTCGGCCACGAATTCACCTCCGGTGAGGTAGGAGGCGCGGTCCGAGGCGAGAAAGGCGACTAGTTCAGCGACTTCCTCTGGGCGTCCCGGCCGTCCCAGCGGTATGCCGCCGATCCCGTCCACGAGCTGTTGCCGGGCCGCGGCCACGTCCGTGCCGTTCTCGGCGGCCATCCGCTCGATGCGCGCCTGCGCAGCACTGGTCTCGATGAAACCTGGAGTCACGGTGAGTACCCGGATACCGTGCGGGGCCATCTCGCGGGCCAGGCCCTTGCTGTAGTTGGTCAGCGCCGCCTTGGCCGCCGCGTAGGCGGGCGCGGTACCGTCCGGCCGTCTCCACTGCGCCGACGACACGTGGATGATCACTCCGCTGCGCTGGGCGAGCAAGGATGGCAGCAGCGCGCGGTCCAGGCGCACCGCGGCGAGCAGGTTGACGTCGAGGTTACGCTGCCAGGCGTCGTCATCAAGCGCGAGCACGCCGCCGCTGCGGGATAGCGACGCGCCGGCCGTGTGCACCACGACATCCACGCCGCCCAGCCGGTCCAGTGTGTAGCCCGCGATCGTCGCGGTTCCCTCTGGGGTGCTTACGTCGGCTGGGACGAACAGGCCGCCCGGAGCACCGTCGGCGGGCATGCTGCGGGCGGTGGTCACCACGCTGGCGCCGGCGCCGGCGAGAAGGTCGGCGACGGCGCGGCCCATTCCCCTCGTGCCGCCGGTGACCAGCACCCGCCGTCCCGCGAACTCTTTTTCGCGACTGGTATTCCCAGGCTGGTTCATGTGTCGTCCTTACGCCCAGGCGGGGGTCGGGCTGTTGTGGGTGATGATCAGCAGGGTGAGGTGGCCGTCGGCGTCGAATGCGTTGCTGGCGCGGACGTACTCCGCGACCGGGGCGGGCAGGGCTGCGGTGAGATTTGCATCGGTCATAGGGCCAGCCTGCGGTCTCCCGCAGGGAGAGGGTCAAGCCCCGGCCGGCCGGTTGAGTCTCCCCAGGGCGAGGGTGCACAGTGCTGTCATGCGCACCGGCCTGACCATCGGCGGATTCGGTGCGACTGCTATCGGGCCGGGGCTGCCCGGGGGGTCCAGGTGAAGCTGCCGGCTTCGGGTAGCTGGCTGGCGATGGCCTGGGCAATCTGCTGGCCGAGCGCATCGGCGCTGCTGACCGTGAGATCGGGATCGACCCAGCCCTCGATTTCCACCCGCAGGGTCCGGCCGGTCCACCGTGCTCGCGCGTGGGCGTGGATCACCCCGTCGACTGATCCGGCTGCCGTCTCGGCGGCAGTGATGACGGCCGGGTCCACGCCGTCGGCTAGGCGGTGCACGACGTCCTTGGTGACCTCGTAGCCGACGTGGCAGATGAACAGGGTCACCGCCATTCCCGCGATCGGGTCGCCCAGCCGGAAACCGAGCGACACTGCGACCAGACCGGCCAGAGCCCCGGCTGAGGACAGGGCGTCGAGCCAGGAGTGCCGGGCATCCGCGACCAGCGTCGCGGATTTGATGCGCCTGCCCACCATGAGCTTGTACCGGGCCACGACCTGGTTCCCGACGATGCCCAGCGCCGCGCCGGCGATGCCGAGGCCGACGTGGCTGGTGGTGCCGTGATCGACGAGCTTGCGGATGCTCTCGTACCCGGCAAACACCGCGCTGGCCCAGATGACCACGGCGATGCCGATCCCGGCCAGGTCCTCCGCCCGGTCCAGGCCGTAGGGGTACCGCTCGGTCGGCCCCTTGCGGGAGAGCCGGAACCCCACGAACACCACGGCGCTGGTAGACACGTCAGACAGGTTGTGGATCGCGTCGCCCAGCAGGCCGACCGAGCCAGTCAGGATCGCGAGCACCAGTTCCGCGATGCCGGTCGCGGCCAGCCCGATGGCGCTGACCGCGATCGCCCGGTTGGCCTCGCGGCGTTCCTGCGCGTCGTCGCGCGTGCTTGGCAGGGGAAACGCGGCGGCCGGGTCCCGCACGCCGGTGGTTTTATGCATACGGCCAGGATGGCCGGGTACCCACAGCACGGCAAATCCTGCCAGGCTAGGCGGTGGCTCTGGCGGAACCGCCGTGCTGCTGGCCGATTGTGGAAGGATCTCGCAGGTGACCGAGGAGGAAATACGTCGGCCATCGCACGCGACCGGGCGGGCGGCACTCGAGGCGGGCTGGTCACATTCGCACCATGACGTGTCCGGCGGCTGGCTGCGGCCAACCGTGTTCGGCGCGGTGGACGGCCTGGTCACGAACGCATCCCTGATTTCCGGCTTGGGCGGCGGCGGCGCGGCGGCGCACACGGTGGTACTGACCGGCGTGGCCGCGCTGGTCGCGGGAGCGTTCTCGATGGGGACCGGGGAGTACATCTCGGTGACCAACCAGAACGAGCTGGTGCACTCCGAGGTCTCCCTGGAGCGCCAGATGCTCGACCGGTTCCCCGCCGCCGAACGCGAGGAGCTGGCCGGCTATTTCCGCTCGTACGGCGCTGATGAGGAGACGGCGACCCGGATGGCCGCCGCGGTATCCGCTGACCCCAGCACGGCGCTGCGTATCCACACCCGCGAGGAACTGGGCGTCAATCCCGAGGACCTGCCCTCCCCGCTCCTAGCGGGCGCCGCGTCCCTCCTCGCCTTCTCCTTCGGCGCGCTCGTCCCGCTGCTGCCTTACCTCCTCGGCCTTCCCGAGCTAGCCGCAACCCTGGTCATCGCAGCGACAGCCCTGCTCGCCGGCGGAATGGTCGTCGGCAAGATCACCGGACGGCCAGTCCTGCGGTCGGGCCTGCGTCAGCTCCTGCTCGGCGGCCTGGCCGTCGCGGTGACCTTCGGTGTCGGGCACCTGATCGGCAGCCACTCGGCTTGATAGCGCGGCTTTAGCCCAGGCCTGCGATCGCCCTGACCAGGCTGTAGATTCCCAGGCCCGTGAGCGCTACCGCACCGGCCCGGCGAACCCAGCGGATCGGGACGCGCTGCAGCANNGTCGCCCCATTCGCCGATGAACACGACCGTGAAGCTGGTGGCAAAGACCCGGCCGAAGCTCGGAGGTGGTGCCCCCATCCGCGCCGCATCTGGCCCGGGCTCGTTCTCGTCCTCCTTAGCGGACCGCAGCATCCAGATCGCCCCGCCCAGGAACAACCCCGCAGAAACGAAATCGATCACCGGCTCCGGCGCCAGGGTGAGCAGTCCCCCCGCCCCGACGGACAGCGCGACGTGCACGGCGAAGGCGGCGGCGACGCCCAGCCAGACGTGGGCCGCCCGGTAGCGGGTGCCCAGCACCAGCGAAGCGAACAAGGATTTATCGGGCAGCTCCGCCACGAACGTCACGGCGAAGACAGTCACCAGCAGCAGCCAGCTGGACACCAGGGCGAGCCTCTCCGGTTCAGCCCGTCCCGGCAGGAATAAAAACGACCCCCGCCAAGATGAGCTGAACTCATCGGCGAAGGTCTCATTCACCCCGTGTCTCGGGGCCTGACGACCGGGTGCGATCGCGCACCAGCATGTCGATCAGCCAGCGAGGAACTACTCCCCTTCAGATCTCAGTTTAAGACACACCACCCAGCGCCCGCCACACGGTTCCACCAGCGTCGCAGTGTTCATCGGATTCCGGCTGTCGTGGGGCGGACGGAGCCGATGTGGCACGCACTCGAGGGCACCGGCGTGAAGTCACCGCTGGGGCTCCGGAGTGCGGAGGTGGCCTGGTCTGTCATTGTTAGTTGAGGATTAGCAAGTACCCGGGTCTCAGGTGGGGAGAGTGTCCGCAACATGACGGTTGACTCTGGCGTGGCAGGCGCGCCAGCGCGGGCAGGCCGTGCGCTCGGACCGCACTACAAGTGGATCGCGCTNNGTGGTGTCGTTCGGCCGGCTGGGCGACATGTTCGGCCGGGTGCGGATGTACACGCTGGGCTTCGCGATCTTCAGCGTGGCCTCGGTCTTCTTGACCGTGAGCTGGATGCACGGCGCGGACGGGGCGCTGTGGCTGATCGTCTGGCGGGTCGTGCAGGGCATCGGCGGCGCGTTCTTGTTCGCGAACGCCGCCGCCATCACCACCGACGCGTTCCCGGCCAACGAGCGCGGCCGGGCCCTCAGCGTGAACTCGATCGCGGCCATCGCCGGGTCGTTCATCGGCCTCATCCTCGGCGGCGTCCTCGCCCCGGTGAACTGGCACCTGATCTTCCTGGTCTCGGCGCCGATCGGTGTGTTCGGCACCGTGTGGGCGTACTTCATGCTGCATGACATCGGGGTGCGCAAGCACGCGCAGATGGACTGGTGGGGCAACCTGCTGTTCGCCGCTGGGCTGGTCTCCATCCTGGTCGGCATCACCTACGGCCTGCTGCCCTACGGCGGGCACCCGATGGGCTGGACCAACCCGTGGGTGCTCACCGCGCTGTTCGGCGGCCTCGCGCTGCTGATCATCTTCGTGTTCGTCGAGACCAAGGTCGCCGAGCCGCTGTTCCGCATCTCGCTGTTCAAGATCCGGGCGTTCGCCGCCGGGAACATCGCGAGCCTGATGCTGGCGATGGGCCGCGGCGGCATGCAGTTCATGCTGATCATCTGGCTGCAGGGCATCTGGCTGCCGCTGCACGGCTACGACTTCAGCCAGACCCCGCTGTGGGCCGGCATCTACCTGGTGCCGTTGACGACCGGCTTCCTGGTGGCCGCGCCGCTGTCCGGAATACTGTCCGACAAGTTCGGCGCCAAGGCGTTCACGGTGGGCGGCGCGCTGCTGACCGGAGCGAGCTTCCTGCTGCTGATCTTCGTCCCGGTAAACTTCCCGTACTGGGAGTTCGCGCTCGTCATCGCCCTGAACGGCTTCGGCTCCGGCCTGTTCTTCTCGCCGAACTGGGCGGAGATGATGAACTCGGTCCCGGCCGACCGCCGCGGGGCGGCCGGCGGCATGATCGCCACCTTCCAGAACTCCGCGTTCGTGCTGTCGATCGGCATCTTCTTTACCCTGATGGTGGCCGGCCTGTCGAGCAAGCTCCCGGCGGCCCTGTCCAGCGGTCTGACCACGCAGGGCGTCCCGGCCGCCACGGCCGTGCCGATCTCGCACCTCCCCCCGATCGGCGTGCTGTTCGCCTCCTTCCTCGGCTACAACCCGATACAGCAGCTGCTCGGCCCGCTGCTGCATCAGCTGTCCCCGGCGCACGCGGCCTACGTGACCGGGCGGCAGTTCTTCCCGCACCTGATCACGGCACCGTTCCACAGCGGTCTCGGCATCGCGTTCGGGTTCGCCATCGCGGCCAACGTGATCGCCGCCATCGCCTCGGCGCTGACGGGGCGGCGCACGCCGGCACCCGCCAACCGCGAGTCACTGGGTTACGAACTGGCCGCCGTGGCCGGCGAAGGCGGCTTCGAGCCCAGCGAACTGGTCGTCCCCGGCGCCCCGGAAGAGAGCACCGACCCGCCTGACCAGCCCGGCTAAAGCCAGTGCCGGTGTCTGATCCCGGCCAGGTCAGCTGAGCTGGCCGGCGATGGCGGCGATGGCGGGTTCGATGGCTCGCTCGCGGACGTTTCCGAAGCCCATCACCAGCGCGGGTGGNNGCCGCGGGGTCAGGGTTGCCGCGGTACTCGCCGATGCCGTGCAGCCCGACCCTCCTTTCGAGAGCCGCGGCGATCACTGCCGTCTCGTCGGCGCCGGGTGGCAGCGGCGCGACAGCGTGGAATCCGGCCGCGAGCCCGGTGAGCCGGACTCGGGGCGCGTGTCTGGCGAACGCGTCGGTCAGCGCGGTGCGGCGGGCAGCGTAAACNNGCGGCGACCGCTGCGGCCAGTGGTGAAGGGGCGTGCACCCAGCCGAGGCGGACCGCCGGCGCCAGCGCCTTGCTGGCCGTGCCGAGCAGGAAGACCTGGTCGGGGGCCAGGCCCTGCAGCGCGCCGACGGGTTCCTTGTCGTAGCGGAACTCCGAGTCGTAGTCGTCCTCGATCACGTACCCGCCGCCGCGCCGCGCCCAGCCGGTCAGGGCGTGCCGCCGGCCCGGCGACAGGACCACCCCGGTGGGGGATTGGTGGGCCGGGGTGACCACGACCGCCTGGGCTCCGCTGGCCGCCAGTTCGCTGACCACGAGGCCTTCTTCGTCGACCGGCACGTAGCTGACGGCGATGCCCATGGCCAGGACCGCGCGGACCGTTTCGTCTGCCTGCGCGCTGCCGTAGCCAGGGTCCTCGAAGGCCACGCGCGTCACGCCGCCCTGGCGGGCCAGGGCCCGCAGGACCAGGTTGATTCCTTGCGCGAAGCCGGTGCTGACGATCATCTGCGCCGGGCTGGCGGCGGCGGCTCGTACCCGCCGCAGGTAACCGGCGAGGACCTCGCGCAGCACCGAGCTGCCGCGCGGGTCGCCGTAGCCCAGGTCCGCGGAGGCGACCTGGGTGCACGCCTGCTTGACCGCCCACGCCCAGTCGGCACGCGGGAAGCTGGACAGGTCCGGTACGCCGGGTTCGAAGTCCGCGATCAGCGGCGGTGCCGAGGGATGGCGGCCAGACGAGGGCGGCAAGGACAAGGGCGGCAAAGGCAAGGACGACGGAACGGCCAGGCTGCCCGCAGGCTGGTCACCGGCTTGCTGGCCGCTGACGCCGGCGACCCGGGTGGCGGACCCGGTACGGCTGGTCAGATACCCCTCGGCCAGCAGCTGCCCGTAGCAGTCCTGCACCATGCCGCGGGAGACGCCGAGCGCACGCGCCAGCTCCCGCGAGGAAGGCAGCCGTTCCCCCGCGCGGAGCCGGCCGCCCCTGATCGCCTCACGCAGACTCGCCTCCAGCTGGGCGCGCAGCGGCTGGCTAGCCGAACGGTCGAGCCGCACCAGGAGTCCCGGACTCAAACCGGACCACTCAATCGCCATG
>PLDT01000332.1:0-437 GCA_003136255.1 Actinomycetota bacterium | reverse complement strand
GAGGCCGCGGCCGCCGCAGCGATCAGCCGGTTCGGCTACCGGATCGTGCTCGCGGCCGGAGCCGTGCTGCTCGGCGCGCCGGCCCTGGCCATGCTCGCGCGCGAGCCCGAGGCGGTCATGGTGAGCGTCAGCCTGGTGCGCGGGTTCGGGTTCGGCTTGTGCGGCGTGGCCACCGGCGCGCTCACCGCCAAGCTGCTGCCTCCCGAACGGCGCGGCGAAGGGCTCGGCCTGCTCGGCATCGTCTCCGGCGTCCCGGCCATAGTCGCGCTGCCGGCCGGGATCTGGCTCGCCGGGCACCACCTGGCCGTCGCGGCCGCAGCGATGGCGGCTGCGGCCGGCCTGCTGCCGCTGGCGGTGATCCGCTGGCTGCCCGGCGCGCACCAGGCACGCCGTACCGACCGCGCGAGGCGGATGCCCGCCGCCCGCGGCTCCGGGCG
>PLDT01000572.1:0-6315 GCA_003136255.1 Actinomycetota bacterium | reverse complement strand
AAGTGCCTGGGGATGCACTTGGCCCGGCTGGAGATGCGGATCTTGCTGAACGCGGTGCTCGACCGGCTGCCGGGGTTGCGGCTGGATCCTGGGGCCGAGGACCTGCATATCCACGGGCTGCTATTTCGCTCGCCCCCGAACCTGCCGGTGCGGTTCGATCCCGCGGTTTGATCCCGCGGTTTGATCCCGCGGTTCGACCGCGGGTCCGGGTCCGTTCCGCAGGTCCGGGTCCGTTCCGCGGATGGGGTGCGTGTGCCTCGGGGCAGGTTTGACGCGGCGATGGGCGGGGTGATCGACGCCGCTCCGGCAGGCGCGCGCGCAAACCCAGCCCTGGCCGCGTCCTTCGAACCAGCCAGCACGCCTGGGCGTTGAACTTTTCCCCGCGGATCACCAGATGGTGGGGGTCTACCGCGAAGTTGCTTTATCTCACGGAAGCTGAGTAACCTGAGTTACTCAAGCTCGCGGGAGGACGAATGGACCAGGCAGAGAGAGACCACATCCAGCACGAACTCGAAATCGCGGCGAACGAGCTCTTCCCCGGCTGGATACGCCGTGCCGAGCTGCTACAACACGACGACACACCGACGACCGAGCCGGACCAGCTGACGGCCAGACTCGTCTTCGGCGATCCCGCCCGCAGCCACGCCGAGCATCCCGATCCCCGCAAGGTGGCCAAGCACGCTAGGACGTTCAAGCTGGCTGTCACCCCCGGGCTCAACCAGTTCCGGGACAACCTGCTGCAGCGGTGGCCCGAGATCCGGTACATCGAGGTGATGACCGAAGACGACAGCGGCCACAGGACGGGCGGTAACGTCCGGCTCGTCGAAGACGGCCGCGAAGCCGCCGATGGTGAGTTCACCCAGGTAATGGTCCGGCTCAGGACGGCCGAGCTGGACATCGTGGACACCCTGGTCGCCGCGGGCATCGCGAACAACCGCGCGGAGGCCATCCGCTGGGCCCTGACCCGCATCCGCGAACGCCCCGCCTACGAGCAGCTACGGGAGCACACCCGCGACATCGACCGGCTCAAGAGCGAGTTCTAACGCGGGCCCCCGGATTCCCCCGGATACAAGGAATTACGGCCAGGTCCGGCAGCGGGAGGGTTCTGGCTATCCGTGCACAAGCCCTGTTCAGAGCACCAGGCTCTCCGCTCGTCCCGCACGATCCGGCGACACCCCGCACCCTGGCCGCACAGCACCGCGGGCGCCCGTGCTCGTGACCTTACCCGCGCCGAATATTGCGGTACCTGTTCACCACAGCTGCGCCAAGACCGGCGACTGCGACGATAACCCAGATCACGAGCATCGGGGCGACCATGCTCTTATTGCCGTGCTCGGCGATTATGGCTACCAGCCCGGTGATCCCGGCACCGATCCCGGCACCCAACAACAAGGCCTGGTGCCCACCTGGCGCGAGGGCCTCTCCAACTGGGCGGCCACTTTGCGAGCGCCAAGCTTGGCTTCGACCCGCTTATCAATCTCTGCGCCAATCCGATCGATCAAGCCCTCAGCTACAGCATCGTCATAGGCGTTGCCCAATTCGCGATGCGCCGCCGCGGCAGCGGCAATGTCATTACGGGTTGCCTGGTCCATGCGCTCACGATACATCTCGACCGCATGCCAGATCCACGATGGGACGAGTGTCGCCGAAATGCCGCGGCCGACCTGGCACCGCCGGTGGCCACCAGACCGCTCGTCCCGCACGATCCGGCGACACCTCCCGCACGCTGGCTGCCGTACAGCGGCACCGGGTGTGGCCCCCGGCCCGTAGTGCGGGGCCGGGTGTGGCCCCCGGCCCGTAGAGAGGACCACGCCAACTCCGCCTNNGGAAGCCCGAATGCTCCCAGATCCTGGTGCGGGTGGGAGGCGAGAGGCGTTACGCGGGACGCTGCCGCTCCGCACACCCTGCCGAAAGGCATGTCGGCACCGGTAGTGCGGGGGCTGTGTGCCACGAGCCCAAGAGCTCGGTCGCCGAGGAGATCGCCTACCTGCTGGAGCAGCGCGGCGAACCGTATGCGCTGCTCGACCTGGATTACCTGATCTGGGCAGGTACAGGCACTGATGATCGGGCGGCCGAATTCGGGTTGATGCTGCAGAACCTGGCCGCGGTGGCGGCGAATTACCGGCAGGCCGCTGGGCGGGGGCCGGAGGGGCCGCGCGGGGGCTGGGAAGGGGCGAATGGGGCTGCGCGGTGGTGGCAGTGGGCACGAGGGGCTGAAGGTGCAGGGTGGAGCGATCCGCGGCGCAGGGCGGAGCGTGTTCACCGGGCTGCTTTCGTCAGGTTGGCGTCTGCCCTGGCTGAGGGGTGGCGTCGCGGATGAGGGCGGGGGTCAGGGCGGCCATGGCGGTGGTGACTGGCTCCAGGCCGGGGCGGGCGGTGATGATGCGGACGATGGCCTCGTCTAGGCCGGCAATCAGACGGGCGAATGCGGCGGGGGCGGGGCCGGCGGGGCCGTAGTAGCCGACTGCCTGCAGCATCTCCTCTGGGGCGGCGGCTACCAGCTGGGGCATGGCCGCGCCCCGGTCCCGCCGCTCCTCCAGCTCGCTCAGGTCCAGATCGAACCCCATCTGGGCGAACAGGCCCCGGTAGCCCGCGCCCTGCGGGGTGCCGGGTCGGCCCATGGCGTAGCTGAGGACCTGCGTGCCGAACGCCAGGCGGGCAGCGGCCACGTCGTCGTCGATGCAGACCCGGATGTACATGGTCATCGGGACCGTGCCCGGGTCGCGGCCGCCCCGCTCGGCCCCCTCGTCGATCCGGTCCCGGCTGACCGCGATGCGCTCGGGCGTGGCCCAGTTGAGCAGGACTCCGTCGGCGGTCTCCCCGGCGAGCCGGAGCATCTGCGGGCCGAGCGCGGCCAGGTACACCGGAGCCGGCGGCGGGTCCGCCAGCCCGAGCGAGGCGGACCGCGGCCAGCCGGGGGCACCCGGGCCCGCGGGCCCGGCGACGATCGGCCCGGCCGTGACCTGCTGGCCGGCCAGCAGCCCGCGGACCTCGGTGACGTACTCGCGCATCACCGCGATCGGGCGGTCGGGCAGGCCCACCGAGGCCCAGAACCCCGGCCCGTAACCCCCTGTGCCCAGGCCGAGCACGAACCGCCCCGAGGACAGCTGGGCCAGTGTGGCCGCCTGGGCCGCAAGGGCCAGCGGAGTCCACATCCGCACCGCCGGGACGACGGAAATCCCGGTCCGCAGCGAGGTGTCCTGGGACCAGGCCGCGCAGACGTGGAACGCGTCCGGCACCCCGCCGGCCGGAGTCCACACGCTCTCGAACCCCAGCCGCTCCGCCTCCCGCGCAGCCGCCCGCAGCTCGTCGAACGGAAGGCCGAGCCGAGCATCCAGGCCAACGCCAATCATCATGACCGGCAGTATGCCGGACGCCCGGCGCGGCGCGTCGAGGGGCCCCGGCGGCCGCCCGCGCTGACGCTCAGTGGGTGCTCAGTCGCGCCGGCTCATCCACACCGAGACGTGGGCGGGTTCCAGGGCACGGGACACGACACCGGCCAGGTCGTTGCGGACCGAGTCCAGGTCGACGGCGTCTTTCAGCCGGGCGGCGAACGCGGCCACCATCTGGTCGGCGTCATACCGGGCTCGGTTGAACCGCCGGTCCACTGCCTGCTGCACCCGCTGCCGCACCGGGTTGAACAACGCCGCCGCGGCCAGCGTGGCGGCGGCGACCGCCACCGGGGTGCGGACCCGGAGCACCTGGGTGGCCAGCAGCACCAGCCCGGCGTATACCCCGACCAGCAGCCCGGTGACGATCGCATAGGCCAGCGTCCGGCTGATAATGCGGTCGATCTCATAGAGGCGGTACTTCAAGATGCCGACGCCGATGCTGACCGGCAGGGCGGCGATCGCCATGCCGAGCACCTGCCCCGCGGCGCCGGGCACCAGCGAGCTTGCCACCGCGCCCACGCCCAGCGTCACCACCACCCCGCTGGCCAGCCACTTCAGCTGCTGGCGCCGCTCGTCCGCCGCCCGCCGCCAGCTCAGCAACTGGTGAGCCCCGAAGGATAGCCAGATCACGCTGATCGGGATCAGGACAAGCGCGACAAACCACACAGGAAAATGCTGCGTGCTGAGGACATCACCGGCGCTGTCCAGCCGGATGTGACGGCCTGCGACCGCGGCGATGGTCCCGGCGTAGCTGAACGCCAGGTAGCAAGCCACGAGCCCGGCATAGGCCCAGAGCACCCACCACCACCGCCGCGACGGCACCCGGCCATCGGGGAACAGCAAAAAGACCAGCGAGAACAACGCCGCCGCCGCCGCCCACAACGGCACCAGCAGCACCGCGACCGGAGCGAACCACCACTCGGGGTGGCCGTGGCTGTAACAGAACACCGCGTAATATCCGGCGTCAATGCTGAGCATTTCCAGCAACGTAAAGCCCAGCAGCAGCCACCCCACCGGGTTGCCCGGCTGGTGGCGCCCGATGACCACCCCGATCGCCGCGCACGCCAATACCGGGATGACCGCGGCC
The DNA here is from genome assembly GCA_003136255.1 of Actinomycetota bacterium. Classification (GTDB taxonomy): domain Bacteria; phylum Actinomycetota; class Actinomycetes; order Streptosporangiales; family Streptosporangiaceae; genus Palsa-504. The sequence continues at coordinate 1,836 of PLDT01000572.1, read as the reverse complement.
GCCTCGACCGGGACGGTCAGCTGACGGACAAGGCCAGCCAGCGGAACAGATGCGGCTACCAGTGCAAGGACCACGACGCCAAGCGCAGACGCCGCAGCTGGCGAGAGCACGGCAAACCGGCGAGCCCCAGCGCATGTCGTTACCGGCTCGCACCCCGGTCCTGGCCGCGCGTCTTCCACGACGGCAACGCTACCCGCGGACCGTTCCGGGAACGTTACCGCTTAGCACGGGAATCCCTCAACAGTGTCTTGGGTCGGAGCACCGTGATGCCATAGGGTGGTAAAGGCCCGGTTGGAGGCGACGCCATGAATTCGTGGATCGTGTGGGTGGCATTCGTGTGGGTGGCCCTCGTGCTGGGTCTGATCGGCTACCACTTCAGCCTTCGCACGCTTCGAATTGTCGCGGCGTTTTTCGCTCTGGCGACGGTCATATACATTACCTGGTATGGTTTAACGCATCCGGCGCAGCCGCCACCGGGAAGCCTTTCCGGCGCGTTTACCCAGGGCGCCGACGCATTCGGCATGGCCCTTTTCCGCCAGCCGCCGCCACATCCCGTTGTCGGGCCCGGGCCGGTCGGCTGGCTTGTCATCATTGTCTTGCTCGTGATCGGCTACCGGGAACTTGAGGCCTGGACGCTGCACTGCCAGGCTCGCTCCCTGGACATGTCGGCGCTGACCGGTTCCCGCCCGGGCAACCAGCAGGATGACACGCCCGGCGGCGGCGAGGACGCGCTGGGCAAGCAGCGCCACGACCGGCTTATCGCGGAGCTCAGGTTCCGGCTTCCCGCGGTTGAAGTACGCGCGCCCTCGATCTTGCCTGGCGGCAGCAGGTCCAGCGGACTGGCGTCCATCGTCGAGGCCAGCGGAGTCTCCGGAAGCGGACTGGCCGGGGCCATCATCCGTTTCTTCGGGGTGCTGTGGCCGGGCCAGCGCCGGATCCAGGTCCGGGTATGGGTGGAAGGACTCCCGGGCCAGGCGAAGATCACCGACGTGACGACGGTCACCGTGAGCCTCCAGGATCCGCAGACCGGAGCGAGCCTCGCGACCAAGACCTTGGCCGCGAGCGATATCGACGAGGCCGCCTCCGTGGTGGCCGGCTTCGTCGCCCGGCAGATCTTCGCCGAAGACCGCACCGCGCCGCCGTGGTGCACCGGTGCGGCGGACGGCCGTGACCTCGCGGCGCTACTGCGCGCCCGGCAGGTGCGGCCTTACCCGGAATCCGAGCACGAGGTCCGCTGCGCCCGGCAGCACCAGATCCAGATCCTCGAGAGGGTGGCAGACAGTAATCTGTGCGCCGGGGTAACCCGGTACGAGCTGGCGCAGCTTTACGACCTCGAGGGCCGGCACGTCGAAGCCTTGCTGATGCACGCAATCAACCGGGAGCGGTATCCGCGTTTCTACCGCGGACGTTACCGGCTCGCCATGTCGCTTGAGATGATCTCGAATCCGGACCCTGGCAAGACAATCCATGCGGCAAAAGCGCCCAAACTCGACGAAGCACTCAGAATCCTGTACCGCACCGGCGTGATAAAAACCGCCCAGGACAGCGTTGCCCTCCATGGCGACGCGGTCGAGCTGCCGGCTGAGCTGCGAGCCGAGCTGCTGGATGCCGCATGGGAGGAACTGCAGGCGATCCGGCGATACCTGACGCTGCCGCATGTCATCTGGCGGTCGTTCTGGCATCGCGACGAGCGNNCGGACGGCCGCGCCGTGGTGCGTCCGCCGGAAGCAGACGTCGCGCCAGGACCCGCCCGTAAGCTGCCGCACGCCCGAACGACCATCCGGATAGCGACTGCCATCGCAGGTGACATCGGGGATATCGGGCAGGTCTTGCGCC
>PLDT01000247.1:747-7980 GCA_003136255.1 Actinomycetota bacterium | reverse complement strand
CAAGATCTGTACGAGGCTTTCGGCCGCGGCGAAATTCCCGCCGTGCTCGGCGCGATGGATCCCGGCATCGAATGGCGCCAAGCGGAAGGCCATCCATTCCAACCCAGCGGCACGCCCTTTCTGGGGCCGGACGCGATCCTGCAGAACGTGTTCTCCAGGCTCGGAACGGAATGGGATGGCTTCACCGTGACGCCCAAGGAGTTCCACGACGCGGGCCCGGTGGTCGTGGTCGAAGCGCGCTACACAGGGACGCACAAGGAGACCGGCAAGAGCCTCGACGCCCAGGTTTGCCACATGTGGAAGATAAGCGACGGCAAGATCACCAGCTTCCAGCAGTACACGGACACCGGCCAGTGGCAGGACGCGGTTGACGCAGGTTAGCTGAGCATTCCGCCGGGTTCACGCACTCCACCCTCCGCCTTCGAACACGGATCTGGTCGCATACGTGCTGATAAGGTCAGGGTGGGGTGGGGTGAGCACAAATGCCGGTTGACGTCGCGTTCGTGCGCGTGCTGGGACCGATTCAGGTCGTCACCACCTCGGGGCTGGCGCTCGATCTGCCCAGCGCGAGCCAGCGCCGGCTGCTGGCCCGGCTGGCCGTGGACGCCCCGCGGGCGCTGCGGGTGGACCTGCTCTGTGACGTGCTCGCGGTCTCGCCGGGGGCGTTGCGGACGATCTTGTCGCGACTGCGCTAGGGTTTCGGTGACACCATCGTCGTGGCGTCGCAAGGTCGGTACCGTCTCGCCGCTCCCGTCGACGCGGCCCTGTTCATCACCTTGCTGTCGCAGGCCTCGGCGGGTGATGACCGGATCGGGACGCTCGAACGGGCGCTAGCGCTGTGGACGGGCCCGGCGTTGGATGAGTTCGCGGCCGAGGACTGGGCCGAACCCGAGGCGGCCCGGCTGGCTGAATTGCACGCGTCGGCGGTCGAGGACCACGCCGTCGAGCTGATCGTCGCGCGGCGATGGGCGGAGGCGATCGCGGAGCTCAAGGCGCACGTCTCGGTGCATCCCTTGCGGGACAGGCCGTGGGGACTGCTGGTCCAGGCGCTCGGCGGCGACGGGCGCCGGGCCGACGCGCTGGCCGCGTTCGGGGTGCAGCGGCGGTGCTCTACGGGCGTTCCCAGGATGGGCCCGCCGTGCCGCTGGAGCCATTCCGGTCGCTGATCGGGCACCTGGTCGAGCACGCGCCGGCGGACGTACTGCGGGCGCACGTCAGCCGCTGCGGAGCGCACCTGGTCCGCATCGCACCACGCCTGGCCGACCGCGTCGAACTGTCCGGCGCTTCGGTCAGCGACGAAGCCACCGACCGGCACTTGCTGTTCGAGGCGGTCAGCGACGTGCTGTCGCGATTGGCCGCGATCAGCCCGCTCGTGGTTCTGCTCGACGACGTTCAGTGGGCCGAGCCGACCGCGGTGCAGTTGCTCCGTCACCTCGGCCGTGCCCTGGTCAATGTGCCGGTGCTGCTGGTCCTGTCCGCTCGCGACACCGACGAACGGCGTCCGAGCGAGTTGCGGGCGGTGCTCGCCGACCTGACGGCTTCGCTGCTCGCGGTCAACGCGGCCGCGGTGACCTCGGCGGTTTCCGCCCGGCTGCGCGATCAGACCGCCGGGAATCCGCTGTATGCCACCCAGCTGGTCCGGCACTGGGCCGAGTCGGGGTACCTGGCGTTCGCCGCGACCGAGGTCGAGTTCGCCGACGGCGCGACGGGCGACGAGGTTCCGGCGAACCTGCGCAATCTGTTGTGGAGCCGCGTCAGCTCGCTCGGGGACCAGGTGGTGGAGGTGCTCTCCGTGGCCGCTGTGCTGGGCACGCAGTTCGCGGTGGGCGCGGTGATCGAGATGGCCGGGATCTCCGACAGCGACGCGATGGACGCCCTCGACGTGGCCGAGGCCGCCGGGCTGCTGGCTGAGGTCGGGGCGCGGGCCCCGACGCTGCGGTTCGTGCACGTCCTGGTCGCCCGCGCCGTGTACGGCGGGCTCCCCCGCGGACGGCGCCGCCGCCTGCACGCGCAGGCCGCCGAGGTGCTGGCGAAGCGGGCCGGCGCACCCACGATCCACCTCGCGCCTGCGATTGCGCAGCAGTACAACCTGGGCGGGATGCTCGCCGAAGCTCGCTGCTGGGCGATAACGGCCGGCGATTACGCGGCCGGGCAGCTTTCGCCGGCCGAAGCGGCCCGCTGGTACCGGACGGCGGTCGACCACGGCGCCACCCTGGATGTNNACCTCAATCGTGGTGCAAGCCGCCCTGGCCACCGACCGCGGGTTCCTGCGGCTCGGCTCCGCCGCGCCCGCGCAGGTGGCGCTCGTCGAGTCCGCCCTCGAAGTGGCCGACGCCGATCCGGTCACGCGCGCCCGGCTCCTCGCGCTGCTGGCCGAGGATCTCGTCTCCGACGTGGCTGGGACCCGGCGCATCGGGCTCGCCCGGGAGGCCATCGCGCTGGCCGACGCCAGCCCCGATCCGGTGCTTGTGGCCCGGATCTGCTCGTCGGTGCTGTACGCCCTGTGGGGCCCCGACCTCGAGGCCACGCGGCTGCGGGCCGACGTGGCCGACCGGTCGATCGCGGCCGCGGCGGCCGCCGGTGACCCGCACCTTGAATTCGCCGTGCACGCCGCGGCCTACACCGTCGCCATCCAGTTGGCCGACTCAGCCGGAGCCGCCCGGAGCCTGGGACGGCTGCACGCCATCGCCGACGTGATCGGCGCCCCGCAGATGACCTGGACGGTGGGCTGGTTCGAGGCGTTCGTCGCCACGATGCAGGCCCGCTTCGCCGACGCCGGCCGGCTGGGGCGCGAGACCGCGGCGATCGGCCTCACGCTGGGTGCCGCCGAGGCCCTCGACGTCTTCACCGGGCAGGCGGCGGTGCTGGCCACCATCGCCGGTCATCACGCCGAGCTGCCGCCGATCGTCGCGCAGGCGATCGAGGCCGGCCCGGTCAAGCTCACCTATCACCTCGCCCACGCCATCGCCAGCGGACCCAAGCAGGTCGCCAGCGACCTGCTCGGCGCGGTGGCAGCCGACGGGTTCCGGAACGTTCCCCCGGACGTCATGTGGCTGACCTCCATGCTCGGGTACGCGACCCTGGCGATCGAGCTCGAGGACCTCGACGCCGCCGCGCTCCTGCTGGCGATCATCGAGCCCTACGCCGGGCAGATCGCCACCAACCTGGGCCCGGCCGCCGCCTACGCGGGACGGCTCGCGTCGCTGCTCGGCCGGCACGACGTCGCCGACCGGCACCTGAACACCGCATTCCAGATCGTCGACGCCTTTGACTGGGACTATCACCGGGCCGCGATCTTGATGGCCCGAGCCGCGGCCCGCCACAGGTCGTTCGGTCGAATCGACGATACGGCGCGGGCCTGGCTCGAGACGGCCTCGGGCATCTGTACCGCCCGGGGGCTGCCGGGCATGCTCGCCGCGATCGGCGAACTGAGCGGGTGATGCGCCGGTGATGCGCCGGTGAGATCGCGCGGCGTCAGGATGCTCGTATCGACCAGCGAAAGGCGAAGCAATGAGTTACGGCGTCATCCACCGGTTCAAGGGCGGAACCAAGCAGCAGTACGAGGCGTCGATCGCGGCGGTGCACCCGAGTGACGGCACGTTGCCGGGCGGTCAGACTTATCACGCCGCCGGGCCGTCCGCGGACGGCTGGACCATCTTCGCCGTACACGACTCGAAGGCCAGCTGGGAAAGCTTCCGTGACTCGACCCTGATGCCGCGCATGCAGCAGGGCATCGAGGGCGGCTTTACCGCGCCCCCCGAGGAGACGGGATTCGAGATCGCCACCGAGATCGACGCCTGACCGCGATCGGCGATGCTGTGGGTACCCACGACGCTGAGTCCCGCCGCGCACCACGCGGTGGGGCGTGCGTCGCGCACATCTTCGCCGCTCACCTCCGCGCGTCCCGAGCTAAAGGCTGACCTGGTTGTCATTCATGGATGCCCTCAGTGTTGAGGGTGAAGTAGATGGTGGCGCCGCCGTCGACGATGCCGTCGGCCCAGGTCCGGCCGCCATGGCGGTCGATGATGCGCCGGACGGTGGCCAGGCCGGTGCCGGTGCCGGGGAACTCGTCGGCGTGGTGGAGCCGCTGGAACGGCTGGAACAGCTTGCCGACGTAGGCGGGGTCGAAGCCGGCCCCGTTATCGCGCACGTAGCAGCAGCAGATGGGAGCGTCGCCAGCGGGTGCGGTCGCGAAGTCGATGGCGGCGCCGTCGCGGCGGGCGGTGAACTTCCAGGCGTTGTCGAGCAGGTTCTCCAGCGCGGTCCGGATCAGGGCGCGGTCCGCGGTGACCCGGACGCCTTCCTGCACGGTCACCCGGACCTGACGGCCCGGGTCACGGGCGCGGAGCTGACCGCAGATAGCGGTGACCTCGGCGCTGAGGTCGACGTCCTGGAGGTTCATCTCGGCCCGGCTCACCTGTGACAGGTGCAGCAGGGCATCGAGCAGGGTGGCCATGCGCGCGCAGCCTGCCTCGATGCGCCCGACGTACTCCCGGCCTGTTTCGTCGAGCCGGTCGCCGTAGTCCTCCGCGAGGGCTCCGGCGAACCCGCTTATCCCTCGCAGCGGGGTGCGCAGGTCGTGGGCGATGGAGTAAGCGAAGGCCTCCAGGTCCTTGTTGGCCCGCTCTAGACGGACGCTATGCTCCTGTACCTCCTGTACCTGCTGCACCAGGCTCGCGTTCAGTGACCCGATGCGCTTCTCGCTGACCTCCAGCTCCCGGATCTTCGCGAGCAGGGTGCTGTTGATCACCTGTGCGTGATGGCGGTCGAAGTCCGCGGGAAGCGGCGGTATGTCGTCCGGGGGCTCGTGTTCCAGGGCCGCGCCGACCGCCTCGATCAGCCGGGCGGGATCCTCCGAACGCACCACGATCTGGCTCACGCCGCACGCTTCGGCTAGGGGCCGGGCCTGGGATTCCAGGTAGTTCGAGGTGTAGAAGACCACCGGCGTGTGCGCGAGTTCTGGGCGGGCCCGCAGCTCGCCGACCAGCTGGTAGCCATCCATATCCGGCATGAGCACGTCGGTGACGATGAGGTCCGGACGGGCGCGGATCGCGGTGCGGAGCCCCTCGGCGCCCCCGCTGGCCTCCAGGATGGTGTAGCCCTTCCGGCTCAGCAGCGTACGGGCGAGATCCCGGTTCATGGCCTCGTCATCGATAACGAGGATGGTGGCCGTGGCGGTCTCCGCTCGGCCGGGTCCGGCGCGCTGCCCCGGCTCAGCAACGCAGTGGCGGCGGCGAGGACTTCCTGTCCGGCGGCCTCGACGCGGGTGAGCGCCTGGGCAGCCTCCCGGTCCCGGCCAGCCCGGGCGTGAGCGGGCAGTTCGTCGCATAGACCCGCGAGGTCGGTCGCCCCGATGTTCTGGCACATTCCTTTCAAGGTATGGGCGGTGCTGGCGAGCCGGGCAACATCTCGCTGCTGCAGGCTCTGCGCCAGGTCAGCGAGTTTGCCCGGGAAGCTGTCCAGGACACTGCGCAGGATCCGGGCGCCCAGCATCTGATCAGCGAGGCCATCATCGCCGAGGAACTGGCCGAGCCGGCCGCTCATCGCGTCGGGCAGGCGCTGAGCCGACCCGTCGGCGGCCGCGTCCTCCTGGCGCCCGGTGGCGGCACCCTCGCCGGGGTGGATCCAGCGGCGAAGGTGCGCGTCGACCTTGCCCGCGGTGATCGGCTTGGTCAGGTAGTCATCCATGGTGGCGGCAACGCAGCGGGCGCGGTCTTCGGGAAGGACGGCGGCGGTCAGGGCGATGATCGGTGTGTGCCGGCCGCGGCCCTCGGCGGTGTGGATCGTGCGGGCTGCGGTGTACCCGTCCATGACCGGCATGTGGCAGTCCATGATGATCGCGTCGTACCGGCGGGCCGTGGCCATGGCCACGGCTTGCTGCCCGTCGGAAGCGACCTCGACCTGGTAGCCGAGCTGGGTGAGGATGCCCTCGCAGGCGAGCTGGCTGAGCTCGTCGTCCTCGACGAGAAGCACGCGGCCGCACTGGCTGGCCGTGCTGGCCGGCCCGGCGGCACCTGGGGCCGTTCCTGAGGCGGGGGCCGCAGAACCGGCCAAGCCCATCACGTATCTGATCCTGGCGAAAAGGTCGGCGCCGCGGATCGGCTTGACCAGGACCGCGCTGATTCCCGCCTGGTCGGCGGCCGCCTGGTCGAAGTCGACTTCCGAGCTGAGCATGATCATGGGATGGTCCGGGATGCCGCCGTCGACCTGGATGGCCTTGGCCAGCGCCAGCCCGTCCGTGCCGGGCATCCGGAGGTCCAGGATGCTGAGTTCGTAGGGCTGCCCGCGCAACGCGGCCACGCTGAGCAGTGGCAGTGCTGCCTCGGCATCCTCGCACAGGGTCGTCTCGGCCCGCCACGCGCGAAGCTGCTGGTCGAGAATGAGCCGGTTGGTGGCATTGTCATCGACGACCAGGACGCGTAGCCCGGCCAGGACGTTGAGCGAGACCGAGTGGCCGGCGTGCGAGGCCGGAGCGAAGGGAATAACGCACCAGAACGTGCTGCCGAGGCCGGGCAGGCTCGACACGCCGATGGTTCCTCCCATGAGGGTGACGAGCTCCCGGCAGATGGCCAGGCCCAGGCCGCTGCCACCGGCGCGCCGCGTCGTCGAGGGGTCGGCCTGCACGTACGGCTCGAAAAGCCGTTGCTGAATGTCGGGGCTGATCCCGATTCCGGTGTCAGTGACCTCGAACCTGATGGCGGCAACCTCGGCCGGGACGCCCTGAGCCCGGGCGGCCTCATCAGGCGCCGCGCGGACCGTGATCTGACCGCGCTCGGTGAATTTCACCGCGTTCCCGGCGAGATTCAGCAGCACCTGGCGCAGCCGGTCCGGGTCGCCGGACCGGGTCGCCGACAGCGACGGCGCGTAAGCGCCGGTAACCTCCAGGTTCTTCGACCGGGCTGATTCGGCGACCATCTCGACCACATCCTCGACGACGGCCGCCGGGGAGAAGTCGATGGCGCTGAGCACGAGCTTGCCCGCCTCCATCTTCGAGACGTCCAGGACGTCGCTGATCACAGCCAGCAGCGTATGGCCGGCGGTCCTGATCCCGTCGACGTAGCGGCGCTGGGGCGTGCTGAGCGTCGTGTTCCCCAGGAGCTCCGCCAGGCCGATCACCGCGTTCATGGGAGTACGGAGCTCATGACTCATCGAGGCGAGGAACTGCTTCCGGTTCGCGTTGGCTTCGCGCAGCGCCTGGTTCGCCTCGGCCAGCTCGGCGGAGCGGCGCAGTAT
>PLDT01000247.1:0-632 GCA_003136255.1 Actinomycetota bacterium | reverse complement strand
AGACACGTTGCGGCCCAGGATGTTTTCCCTGGTCGTGATCGTGGCCGCCAGGAACGCGTTACTGACCGCGACGATGGTCAGCTGAGGGTCAAGCACCAGGTAGAGCGCTGGTGCCCCCTCGAACAGCCGCCGGAAATCCGGTCCGGAAGGCACTCCCGCGCCCAGCATTCCGCCGTCTCGCCCAACTGTCGTCACACTTAGCAACAATACTGACACTCAGGGTAATTAGCAACGGACCCGGCGTCCTGCTGGGTCCTACGTGTAGGCAGGATCAGCCGGCCACGGCGTTCCGCTCGCGCCGCGCGGCCGGGACTACGGCGAGGATCAACGCGCCGGTAAGGGCGAACGCCGCCGGGTAGCCGGTGCGGACGCAGATCAGGCCGAAGACGGCCGGGCCCGCGCCGTACCCGGCGTCGTAGGCGAGGTTCCACAACGCGCTGGCCTTGGCCTCGGGCAGTTGCTCGATCAGCAGCGCGAACGTCGCGTTCTCGATCACCCCGAACCCGGCGCCGAACAGCACCATGCCTGCGAAGATCAGCACGGGCGAGCCCAGCACCATCATCGCGGCCATGCCGAGCGCCGCCACGGTGAGCGCCGGGATGAGCAGCCGGGCGTGACCGTACCGGTCGCCG
>PLDT01000288.1:0-4465 GCA_003136255.1 Actinomycetota bacterium | reverse complement strand
GGTTTGGGTACTGTGGACCCCCTAATCCGCCCGGAAGCCCGAATCCTCCCCGGTAAAGCGTTATCGGGTCGAACGTGTGAGCGAGATGGTGTCGCTGAGGCCCGCGGGACCACAACGGCCTCGCCCCGGGGCCTGCAGGCGGCCTCAACGGCGACCGCGACTCATAGCGGCGGATGCAACTAAAGAAGCTGCCGCTCTTCCGGGTAGGTTGCGATCTCGGTGGCGGGGGATCCGTGTCTGGGCTATTCCTTCACGGCGGCCAGGTAGGCGAGGACCATCCGCTCTTGCCCGGCGCCTGATTCCACCAGCGGCTTGAGATGTGCAGTGAATTCGGTGATCTCCTCGGGGCTGAGAGCGTGGTCCATGGCTTCGCCGAAGGTCGGGATGAGAGGGTTTCCTGACATCTGCAGGAACTGCCTCCAGGGCATCGGCTGCCGCGCATTTTTCACGGTGGCTCGCAGTTCGAGGTCGATTATGGGGAATCCGGCGTCCTCGGCATGCCGTACCAGGTCACGCTCGTCGAAGTCCCCCATAGGGTCTTTGCCGTGCGGCTGGATCGACTCATAGACGGCCTCGACTTTCTCCGCTAGCGCCATTACGGGGCGGATGTCGTAGCCGAAGAACCGGCTCTGATCGTCGAATCCCATCAGCACGTTGATCGGTTCAGACACGCTGATCCGGCCGCCGGGCCGAAGCACCCGGTGGAACTCACGCAGCGCCGCCGCCTTGTCCTTCACGTAGATCAGCACGGACCTGGTGGTGACGATATCCACCGAGCCAGCCGATACGCCGGTCAGGTGGTCGGCCGGGGCCAACACGAAGGAGCATCGGTCCAGCACTCCTTCTGTCTGGGCGGCTTGGCGGCAGTGCTCAAGCAAGTCCCGCGAGATATCGGAGAAGATCACCCGGCCCAGCGGCCCGAGCCGCTCCAGAGCGCCGAAGGCGATCAGCCCGTCACCGGCGCCCACGTCGAGCAGCGTCTCGCCGGGCTGCACCTGCGCCTTGTCGAGCACCTTGTCGCGGACCGGGTACAAGCGTTCGGCCAGGAGTCGCTGGCGGGCTTCAGCGTCACCGCCGAATCGCGTATTCAACAGCCATCGGTGCCACCGGTCAAAACGGTCCGCCATGACTGGCCATTGTGCCAGCCGAGGCGCTGGCCTAGACACCACGTGGGCGCGGCGCAGGGCCGGGCCTGCCCGGCGGGCGGGCCAGGACCGCTGCGCGGAGCCGCGCGGCGGGTGCTGGTTTCGCCGGCGTCAGACTGCGCCTGGCGCCGGCCGCACGCCGCACGGTGCCCGGTCCGCTCGGGCGGGAATGTACCGCCGACGCGGCCGTGACTTGTGAACCCGCAGGTCGGCGCGGTTCTGGTCGGTACGGAGGGCGGGGAGAACCGGATCCTGGCCGGTGCCGCCGCGCCGTCCGCCGTCCACGTCGTGGCCGCCTGGACCCGGCCCGGGCGGCAGCTGCCCGCGGGAGCGCCTGAGCTCCCAGGAGACGGCCACTCCGTACCCCAAGACGCCGAGCGCCGCGACTACGGCGAGAAAGGCCAGGAGCATCATCGGGGCAGCCCAGTCCTGATAGGGAGTGGAGCGGGCGCCTGGATCGGCGAGGAAGGCGACCCGTACGGCGGCGGCTGCGATAACCAGGCAGAGGCCCGACCGGGCGGCCGCCCTAGCCAGCGGCCGGCGGCGTACCGGGGCGGGCCGCCGCGCCGTCGCGGCCCCACCCGCGACGGCCGGGATGTCGGCGGTGAGCGCGGCCAGGTCGGCGTATGTCCGCGCGGACAGCGCCCGGCCCGTCCGCGCGTCAAGTTCGTCGCTGGTCAGCCGACCGTGCACGAACGCGTCCTTCAGCGTGCCGATCACCTGCTCGCGGTCGGCGTGGCCCGCCCTGAGCCGGTCACGGCCCGCCGCGGCCGGGTCTTCCGGTCCTGTCATCACCGGCACCTCCCGCCGCTCGCACAATGCAGATAAAGCATAGCGGGCTGCTTCCCGGCGGGTATGCGCAGCCAGGGTCCCTGCCAGGCGGGCCGTGCCAGGCGAGCTGACACGCCCGCCGATGGGTGCGTGATGGGATGGAATTGCAGATGGAGCACGGACTGCGGCGGTGGCGTCAGGCTCCGCGCCGGCTTTGCCTGGCAGCGTAGCTGCGAAGTGCCCGCAGGAAGTCGATCTCACGGAACGCGGGCCAGTAGGCGTCGCAGAAGTACAGCTCGGAGTGCACGGTCTGCCAGAGCAGGAAGTTGGACACGCGCTGCTCACCGCTGGTGCGGATGACGAGGTCGGGGTCAGGCTGCCCGGCTGTGTACAGGTGCCGGGCGATGTCGTCGGCGGTGAGGGCCTCGGCGAGCCCGGTGAGCGTGCCGCCGCCGGCTGCCTGCTCGTAGAGCAGCGCGCGGATCGCGTCGACCACCTCCTGGCGCCCGCCGTAGCCGATGGCTAGTGTCACGTGCGCTCCGGTGGCACACTCCCTGGTCGCCTCGACTGCCTCTTTCAGCGCGCGGGCGGTGGTGCCGGGCAACACGTCGAGCGTGCCTGCGATATGGACCTGCCAGGTGGCCCCTGGCCGGGCCAGCCGGCCGGCGACGACGTCTTCGATGACCTGCATAAGGAACGCGATCTCGGCGTCACCGCGCCGTTGCAGGTTTTCCGCAGAGCACATGAACACGGTCACGTGCCTGATCCCGGCCCGCTCGCACCAGTTCAGGACATCTTCGATGTGCTCGGCCCCGTACTTGTGCCCCAGGCTGGGACTGGCCATTCCCATTTGCCGGGCCCAGCGGCGGTTGCCGTCCATGATCAGCCCGACGTGCGTGGGCAACGTGACACCGGACAGCTCCCTGCGCAGCTTGCAGGAGTACAGGCCATAGGCAAGACCGCGCAGCACGCCTCTAACCTACTGCCCGCGGACCGGGACTGGCCGGACGGTTGAGGGATTATTCGAGATGCCTCTATCCGTTACGGGTGCCACTGTCACCGCGTTCCGCGTGGTGCTTCGATGATTAGATAATCGAGGGCATGCGCCAGCTCCCGACGGGGACCTTGACGATGCTCTTCAGTGACATCGAGGGGTCGACAGCACTACTGTCTCGGCTGGGTGAGCGGTACGGCGAGGCGCTGGCCGCCCAGCGGGCCCTGATGCGCTCCGCCATCTCCGCGTGCCGCGGGCAGGAGGTGGGGACCGAGGGGGACAGTTTCTTCGTGGTCTTCTCCTCGGCCGGCGACGCGGTCGGCTGCTGCCTGGCGGCGCAGCGCGCGCTGGCGGACCATGACTGGCCGGCCGGGTTGGCGGTCCGGGTCCGGATGGGCCTGCATTCGGGGGAGCCTGCCGTCCAGGACGACGATTACGTCGGCATGGACGTGCACCGGGCGGCGCGCATCGCGGCAGCCGCGCACGGCGGGCAGGTGGTGCTGTCCGAGGCGACGCGGCGGCTGGCGGAATCGCAGCTGGGCGCTGAGGTATCGGCGCGGGACCTGGGCTGGCACCGGCTGAAGGACATCGAGGCACCGGAGCAGATCTACCAGCTGGTCGCGCCCGGGCTGCCGGAGGAGTTCCCGCCGCTGAAGAGCCTGGGTGCGCCGAGTCGGCTGCCGGTGCCGACGACGACGCTGGTCGGCCGGGAGCGCGACCTGGAGCAGGTCTGCGCCGCGCTGAACCGGCCGGGGATGCGGCTGGTGACGCTGACCGGCACCGGCGGGGTGGGCAAGACCCGGCTGTCGCTGGCCGCGGCGGCCTCGCTGGATAAGGCGTTCCCGCACGGGGTGTTCTTCGTCGCGCTGGCGGCCGTGCGCGATGCCGGGGTGATGTGGAAGACCATCGCCGACACCCTGGACGTGACCGGCGACGGGCCCGCCGCCGACGCGGTGACCGGGTACCTGAGCGATCGCCGGGCGCTGCTGGTGCTGGATAACCTCGAGCAGCTGCACGGCGCGGCCGAGGTGGTGGCCAGGCTGCTGGCGGCCGCCCCCGGTCTGGTGGTGCTGGCGACGTCCCGGCGACCGCTGCACCTGCCGGCGGAGCAGGAGCTGCCGGTGCCGCCGCTGGAGGTGCCGCGCGAGGCCGGGTCCGTCGAGCAGGTGGCCGGATCCGGCGCGGCGCGGCTGTTCGTCCAGCAGGCGGCCATGGTCCGGCCCGGTTTCGCCGTGAACGAGAGCAATGCCGCCGACATCGCGGCCATCTGCGGGCGGCTGGACGGGCTGCCGCTGGCGATCGAGCTGGCCGCCTCCCGGGTCAGGCTGCTGGCCCCGCGGGCGCTGCTGGCCCGGCTCGGGCACAGCCTGGACCTGGCCGCCGCCGACGTCGGGCAGCCGTCGCGGCAGCAGACCCTGAGAAATGCCATCGCCTGGAGTTACGACCTGCTGGCCCCGGACCTGGCCGAGGTGTTCCGCCGCGCCGGAGTGTTCGCCGGGGGCTGCGACCTGGACGCGCTGGCCGCCGTCGCCGCGGCCGGGACCGACCCGGGGAC